>NZ_CP116257.1:6275419-6593129 GCF_027947595.1 Streptomyces lienomycini
AGTGACTTCCTTCGACACCTCCCCGCAGCTGAACGTCTGGCGCGCACTGCTCGCCCTGGCCGTGGTGTTCGTGATGCTGGCGACCACCGGCTGGACCGCCCTGCGCAACCATCGGGGCCCGACGGCACTCGAAGCGTCGGTCACGGCCTGGGAGCACGGCCGGATGGACGGCCGGCGGCTTCCCGACGCGCAGGCGGCGCCCGCCCGGCTGGCCCGCTTCTTCGCCTCGCTCACCGAACGCCAGCGCGCGAGCCTCGCCCGCCGCTACCCCCTGGCCGTCGGCAACATGAACGGCGCCCCCGTCCAGCTGCGCTACCTCGCCAACCGCGCCGCCCTGCACAAGGCCCGGTCGGTGGAGCGCACGCGCGTGCACGACGAGCGGCTGTCCCCGGCCGGTCAGCGCGAGGCCGGCCGGCGCGTGCACAACTACGACGCGCTGCTCGACCCCGACCGGCACGTCCTCGCCTTCGACCCGGCGGGCTCGGGCAAGGTCGCCGAGGTCTTCGGGGACCTGAACCGCGCCGACCGGGTGTCCGTCGTCGTGCCCGGCGTGGACACCGAACTGCTCACCTTCCAGCGCACCGACCGCAAGAAGTACGCGGCGCCCGTCGGCATGGCCGAGTCGCTGTACGCGGCCGAGCGCGCGGCGAGCCCCGGCACCGGCACGGCCGTGATCGCCTGGGCCGACTACACCTCCCCCAGCGGCCTCGGCATGGAGGCCGCCACCGCCAACCGCGCCGAACACGGGGCCGTGCGGCTGAACGCCCTGCTGCGCGCGCTGCCCGGCCGGGCCCCCGTCTCCCTCTTCTGCCACAGCTACGGCTCGGTGGTGTGCGGGGTCGCCGCCGACTCGCTGCCGGGCCGGGTGACCGACATAGCGGTGGCCGGCAGCCCCGGGATGCGGGCCGAGACCGCCTCCCGCCTGGACACCTCCGCCCGCGTCTGGGCGATGCGGGACGCCGACGACTGGATCCAGGACGTGCCCTACCTGGAGGTCGGCGGCCTCGGACACGGCGCCGATCCGGTGTCCGCCGCGTTCGGGGCGCGGGTGCTGTCGGCGCGGGACGCCCAGGGGCACAGCGGCTACTTCGTCCCCGGCACGGACAGCCTGCGGAACTTCGCGGGGATCGGCGTTGGCGCATACCGCACGGTGGCCTGCGCCGGAGAAGGCGACACATGCCGGGCGGGTTTGTCCGTGGCGACGGCGGCCGGACGCGCGTAGAGGCGTAGAAACTCCGGTTTGCACGGGGAGGGGACGAAGAGGCTCGTGCCGCATACGATGAGCCGCATGGGTGACGTACTGGCCGGATTTCATGCCGCCTGGGAGTTCGAGTCCGACTCCGTGCTCATCCGTTACGAACGGGGGATTCGAACACCCAAGCTGTTCCAGGCCCTGGGGGAACGCCGTGTGCCCCTGGAGGCGATCGAGGGCGTGACCCTCACGCCCGGCAGGCGCGGCACCGTCGTGCTGCGCGTCGCACCGCGTGCGGGCGCCGATCCGCTGATCGAGGCGGCGGCCGGGCAGCTGAAGGAGAGCGGCGACCCCTACCGGCTCGTGCTGCCGGCCGAACGGGAGACGCTCGCGGAGTACTACGCCGACGAGCTGCGGGCCCTGCTGACCGGGTCCGGCCGGTCCGAGCGGTACCTGGTGGCCGCGCCCGAGGCGCCGCTGCACTTCAAGGCATACGACGGGAAGGCCGCCTTCGACGGGAAGGCGGTGTCCTTCCGGTGGTCGTGGACGGGCGCCTCGTCGGCGAAGTGGAAGGCCGGTGACCAGAGCTTCCCGGTCACCGACCTGGGCGGGGTGGAGTGGCGGTCCCCCGAGCTGCTCGAGGGGTACCTGCGGCTGCTGCCCCGCGACGCCGACGCGTCGGCCGCCGCCCCCGCCCTCCCCCAGGCCGACCAGGATCCGGCGGCGGTCGTGTTCGGGCTCGGGTACGGGCCGGTGCACGAGTCGCTGCCGTTCGCCGCGGCGGTGCTGGCGGCGGTGCGGGAGCGGGGCGCGAGCGCCCCGGTGCCGGTTCCGGTGCCGGCGCCCCGGCGGGACCCGGCCGACATCGCCGAGCGGATCCGGCATCTCGGGGAGCTGCACCAGCAGGGGCTGGTGACGGACGAGGAGTTCTCCTCGAAGAAGGCGGAGTTGCTGGCGGAGCTTTAGCGTCTGCCGGGTTTAGCTCTGGCGTCTGCCGGGTTCTCTTTCGTTTTCGGGTGCCGGTTGTTCGTGGCTGGTCGCGCAGTTCCCCGCGCCCCTTCGGGGTACGCCCCCCCAGGGCGCTTCTCTACTCCCGTCCGGCTGACGTGAACGTCATGTCCGCGTAGCGGTCCCCCGCGACCTTGTCCGCGATCGGCTCCAGCAGGGACAGCTCGGCCTCCGTCAGGACGATGCCGGTCGCCGCCGTGTTCTCCTCCACCCGGGTCGGCTTCCGGGTGCCCGGGATCGGGATCACCGGCAGGCCGTGGACCTCGGCGCGCTGCTGGACCCAGGCCAGAGCGATCTGGCCGAGGGTGGCGTCGTGGGCCTCGGCGACGGTGCGGACCGGGTCGAGGAGGGCCGCGTTGGCCGCCGCGTTGTCGCCGGTGAAGCGGGGCTGCTGGCGGCGGAAGTCACCGTCGGTGAGGTCCTGTTCGGCGTTGGCGAAGGAGCCGGTGAGGAAGCCCCGGCCGAGCGGCGAGTACGGGACGAGGGCCACGCCGAGTTCGCGGGCGGCCGGTACCACGCCCGCCTCGATGTCCCGGCTGAACAGCGACCACTCCGACTGCACGGCGGCGATCGGGTGCACCGCCTGCGCCGCCCGGAGTTCCTCGCCCGTCACCTCGCTCAGCCCGAGGTGCTTGACCTTGCCCTCGCGGACCAGGTCGGCCATGACGGCGACGGTCTCCTCGATCGGCACGTTCACGTCGCGCCGGTGCATGTAGTAGAGGTCGATCGCGTCGAGGTCCAGGCGGCGCAGGCTGGCCTCGACCGCCTCTCGGACGTACGGCGCGTCGTTGCGGATGATCCGCCGGGTCGGGTCGTCGGGCGGGATCGACAGGGCGAACTTGGTCGCGACGACGACCTCGTCGCGGTGCGCGGCGAAGAAGGGCGCGAGGAAGCGCTCGTTGTCGCCGTCGCCGTACGCGTCGGCCGTGTCGTAGAGCGTGACGCCCAGTTCCAGGGCCCGTTCCAGGGTGGCGCGCGAGGCGTCGGCGTCCGAGGGGCCGTACGCGAAGCTCATGCCCATGCAGCCGAGGCCCTGGATGCCCACCTCCGGGCCGCCGTCGCCGAGCCGTGCCGTCGGGATCCTGCTGTCGGTCATCGGTTCCTCTCCCCTTCACGGGCACGTCCGGCGTCCCCGTAGAAACTGATCTTGCGGTCGAGTACGGCGACGGTGTCCTGGAGTTCGGCGATCCGGGTCAGCACGTCGCGGCGGGTGGACTCCAGCAGTTCCCGCCGGTCGAGGTACGTGCTCTCGCCCTCGCGCACCATCGCGGCGTAGCGCACCATGTCGGCGACGGGCATGCCGGTCATCCGCAGCTTGCCGACGAAGTCGAGCCAGTCCAGGTCGCGGTTGCTGTAGCGGCGCTGCCCCGTGTGCGAGCGGTCGATGTGGGACATCAGGCCGATCCGCTCGTACCAGCGCAGCGTGTGGGCCGTCAGTCCGGTGAAGGCGACGACCTCGCTGATCGTGTAGCGGTCCTGGCCGTCGGGGCACGGGTGGCGCCGGGGCGGGGCCGAGCAGACGTCCGTCCTGGTGGCGTTCGTGGTGGCGTTCGGGCCGAGGGTCCCGGCCGTGGTCTGCATCACCGTCATGACCTCAACGCTATGACCTTGGAGTGCACTCCAGGCAAGCGGCTCCGGTAAGAAACGGCCGGTGGGAAATCCGCGGGACACCGGCCGGGCCGGTCGCTAGCGTGCGCGTCATGAGTCCCGTACGCCGTGCCGCGGCCGATGACGCGGAGGAAGTGCTCCGTCTGCGTCAGGTGATGATCGATGCGATGAGCCCCGACTCGCCCACCGACTGGCAGGCCGCTTCCCTGCCCGCGCTGCGGGACCGGCTGGCCGGCCCGGACGGGGGGTTCGCCGCGTTCGTCGTCGACCACCCGGAGCGGCCCGGCGCCCTGGCGGCGCTGGTGGTGGGGACGCTGGAGTACCGGATCGGCGGGCCGGGCAGGCCGGGCGGGCTGCTCGGGTACGTCTTCAGCGTGGCCACGGACCCGGACGCCCGGCGTCGCGGGTACGCGCGCGCGTGCATGGACGAGCTGCTGGCCTGGTTCCGCGAGCGCGGCGCCGGGCACGTCATGCTCACGGCCTCCCCCGACGCCGAGCCCCTGTACGCGTCGATGGGCTTCACGCGCGACGCGACCCCCTCGATGCGGCTGTACCTCTGAGCCGCTTAGGCTCGACGGCATGTCCCTGAAGAGCTTGGCGTTGATCGAGAACTGGCCGGTTCCCACCACGGCGGCGGGCGTCGTACGGGCCGACGGCACGGCCCTGGGCACCCACGGCCCCGTCGACCACCGCTTCCCCCTCGCCTCGGTCACCAAGCCGCTGGCGGCGTACGCGGCGCTGGTGGCGTACGAGGAGGGCGCGATCGAGCTGGACGAGCCCGCCGGTCCGCCCGGGGCGACGGTCCGCCACCTGCTCGCCCACACCTCGGGCCTGGCCTTCGACGAACACCGGGTGACGGCCCCGCCCGGGGACCGCCGGCTGTACTCCAACGCCGGTTTCGAGCAGCTCGGCGACCACATCGCGAAGGCGGCGGACATGCCGTTCGCCGAGTACGCGCGGCAGGCCGTGCTGGAGCCGCTGGGCATGGCGCACACCTCCCTTGACGGCTCCCCGGCGAAGGACGGCGTGTCCACGGTCGGGGACCTGCTGCGCTTCGCCGCCGAGGTCCAGGCACCGCGGCTGCTGGACCCGCGCACGGTCGCCGAGGCGATGACGGTCCAGTACCCGGGCACGAAGGGCGTCCTGCCGGGCTACGGCCACCAGAACCCCAACGACTGGGGTCTCGGCTTCGAGATCCGCGACGGCAAGTCCCCGCACTGGACGGGCGCGTCCTCCTCGCCCCGCACCTTCGGGCACTTCGGCCAGTCCGGTACGTTCCTGTGGCTCGACCCGGACGCCGCACTCGCTTGCGTGGCGCTCACCGACCGGGCGTTCGGCCCCTGGGCGGTCGAGGCGTGGCCGCCGTTCACGGACGCCGTGCTGGCGGAGGTACGGGGCTGACGCGCCTCACCGGGCCGAGCAGACTGCGCTCGGCGCGGTGCCGGCTCTCGGCGTCCGTCGCCCGCGGACCGGTTGCGTGATTCGCGCCACAACACTGCGTCGCGCTGCGTACGCTCGACTACGCACGGAGACGAACGCCGCGAGGTGTTGCCGTCCGCAGTCCCGGCAGTCCCGGAGTGAGGTGCCGCAGTGGCCAACATCCAGTCCCTCGACCCGACCGCGTCCCCGCTCGACTACTACGGCTGGGAGCTGCGCCGCCAGCGCGAGGCCCACGGCCTCAAGCAGGGCCAGCTCGGCGACATCATCTTCTGCACCGGTTCGCTGATCGGCCAGATCGAGACCACGAAGAAGGTCCCGACGCGGGACTTCTCCGAGCGGGTGGACGCCGCGCTGGGCACGGACGGCTTGTTCTCCCGGCTGATCGGACTCGTCCTGCGCAGCCAACTCCCCACGTGGTTCCAGCCGTACGCGGAGATGGAGGCGAAGGCGGCGTACATCTCCACGTACCAGGCGCAGTTGGTCTACGGGCTGCTGCAGACGGAGGAGTACGCGCGGGCAGTGCTCGGCGTCGAGGGCGGCAACGTGGACGAGATGGTCGCCGCCCGGCTGGAACGCCAGCGCATCCTCCAGCGCGACCAGCCGCCCGCACTGTGGGTCATCCTGGACGAGGCGGCACTGCTGCGCGAGATCGGCGGGCCGGAGGTCATGCGCGACCAACTCGCCCACTTGCTGGGGTTCGCGGCTGCCCCCTGGGTTCAGATCCAGGTCCTTCCCCTTGCCGTGGGCCAACACGCGGGCATGATGGGTACGTTCACGCTGCTGAGGTTCGACGCCGACCCTGACCTCTTCTACAAGGACGGCTACGACTGCGGGCACATGACCGCCAGTCCGGACGTGATCAAGGAACGTTCATTCGGCTACGCTCGGCTGCAAGCCTCAGCCCTCTCCCCCGAGGACTCGGCGAGACTGATCACCCGCGTGATGGAGGAACGCTATGCGGTCCCGCACAGCACTGAGCAATGTTGAGTGGCGCAAGTCCAGTTACAGCGGAAGCAACGGCGGCGAATGCGTCGAGGTCGCCGAGAACTGCCCTACCGGCACCGTCCCCGTGCGCGACAGCAAGAACCCGGCCGGTCCGGTCGTCACCCTCGGCCCACACGCTTGGCAGGCGTTCGTCGACGGCCTGCGGTAGTCCGCAGAGCACCTGTCGGCCGACAGTACCGAGAGGCGTATTCGGGTCAACCTCCATCAATCGAATCCACCGACCAGCACAACATCCCCGCAGGTGGCACGCAGAATCCGCGCATAATCACCACTACTTCTCCACAATTGCGTTTCAGCCGGACGCCGTTCGCGATCTTGTGACGTGATCATGGCGCATGCCTACAGTGACCCGACGTGCCGGGTGGGGAGCCCCTCCTCCGGTGCGCGGTCACAGGACGGCCGTGGACTGCCGCAGGCGTGGTGACGGGATTCGTCGTGCCTTCCGTTCCTTCGTCCGGGGCGTCTTCGTCCGTCTCCGTCATCGACGAAGGATGCTCCTGTGCGTCTCAGACGTCCCCGCAGACCATCTGACGGCCCGCCCGGCAGATCCGGTGCCCGACGACTGCGTGTCGCCTCCGCGCCCCTCATACCCCTAACGGTGATCGGCGCCGTGGTCGCCGGACTCATCGGCCCCGAACCCCCTTCCGACGGCCCTCTGCCCGGCACCAGTGCCGTCGCCGACAGCTACGACGGTTTCGACGCCGACGCCGCCGAGCAACTGCGGCAGGACCAGTGCCTGATGGCCGGTGCACTGCGGCTCGGCGGCCCGGAAATGGGCGACGTCGCCCAGACAGCCCTGAACCAGACTCCCGAACAACTGCACGTCGCAGCAGACCAGGAGTACTGGAACGACACCCCTCTGGCGTTGGCCTACGTCAAGGACAGGGAGCTCATCGACCTGGAGAGCGCGACGCTGGACCCGCGGGTGCAGGCCTGGCAGGACGCGTTGTCCGGTCTCTCGACTCCGGGCGGCTTCAAATCCGTGACCGACTTCAGTTGGCCGCCCGGCTCCGGCGGCGGTGCTGACTTCTTCGACCAAGTCGGCTACTCGACATGGCTTGGAGAGCAGTGGTGGAAGGAAGAGGCCCGCTTCTACGAGGATCCCTCCGCCAAGGCCGACGACGCGACCGTCAAGGCGGTCACGGACCTGGGTACCCCGCTCTACGGCGACGCCGTGTACGACCCCTCGATGTCGTCGGAGGAGTGGGCACTTGCCGTCGAGCAGGAACATGCCTTCGACGATCTGCTCACCGGTGACCTCTTCTCCGGCATGCGCGAGGACGACGCCCGGTTGTTCCTGTCCGTCGGCGGATTCCCCAGTTCCCCTCCGGAGCCCGGAAGTCTGGCGTTCCGTCTGGCTGTCGAGGACCTGAAGACACGGTTCGCGGCCTGCACGTGGACCAATCCGATCGACCCCGGCAAGGTCCTCGGCCAGGAAGTGGCAACGGCATCGGTGGAGTGGCAGCGGGAAGTCGCCGAACAGGCCATTCCCCGCAACCAGATCATCGACGCCAACCGGGACGCGACGAAGGCGTTGGCCACGGGCGCGAAGGCGCTGGGCGAGATGCTGGGCCAGTCCTGGACTGCCGACCACCTCGCGCGCTGGCAGGACTACTGGTCGCCGGGTGGAGCGGGCTGGATCGGGGACAGCCCGATGATCGTCCACATCCACGCCGCCTCCGACAAGTGCCTGGAGGTCGCGGGCAACTCGAAGGCCGACGGCGCCGTGGTGCAGATGTACACCTGCAACGGCGGCGCCAACCAGAAGTGGCGGGTCGACGGCGACTCGCTGGTGAACGTCAACTCCGGCAAGTGCCTGGACGTGAACCGCGACGGGACGGCCGACGGCACCCGCATCCAGCAGTGGACGTGCAAGCAGAACGGTGCCCAGGGCTGGGAGTTCACCCCCAACCGCACCACCCATCTGCGGAACACGGGCAGCGGCAAGTGCCTGGACCTGCACACCTACGCCAACAGCCAGGACGCGTGGCTGTGGCAGTGCAACGGCACCGACCCACAGAAGTTCGACATCGTGGCGTCCGGGCACAACGGGACGGACGCTCTGGACTACCCGACATCCGGTCAGTTCACCCAAGCGACCAAGGGCATCACGAACGCCCGTGCCAAGGCCGCCGAGCAGCTTGGCGTGATCAGGCGGTAGGCCCAGATCGCGGGCGTGGCGGCAGCGGACTCCGAGGAGTTTCTGAACACCGCTTACGGCATCGCCGACAGCATGGGAGCGCCCCGGGGCCGGGCTCTGCTCGTCGGCCAGCAGAAGGACCAGGTCACCAAGGCGTCCTCCGCCGCGCTGAACGCGATGATCAAGGCCGGTGAAACGGCGTTGGCCGCCACCAAGGCCTCCGCCGGTGACAGCGCGACGATCGCCGCACGGGCAGTGACGCAGGCGGCCGGTACGCAGGCTGCCTTCCGTACCGCCGCCGCCCGGGCGGCCAAGGAACAGGCGAAGGCCGCAGCCGACGCCGCCGCCGTCCAGGCGAGCAACGCCAAGGCCGCCCGCGACACCGCGAAGGCCAAACTCACCGAGACGCAGAACGCCGAAGCCGACGCGAAGGCCGCCGCGGCCACGGCCCACGCCAAGCGACTCGCCGCGGAGAAGGAGGAGGCCACCGCCAAGGCCGAGAAGGAGACCGCGGCACAGAAGCAGGCCGAGGCCGCGGAGCACAAGAACAAGGCTCAGCAACGCGCGACCGAGGCCAAGGACGCCAAGGAACGGGCGGAGACCGCCGACACCACGGCCACCGAGAAGCGCAAGGGCGCGGAGGCCGCCCGCGACAAGGCCAAAGCCCTGCGCGACGACGCCTGGGACGCCGAGCAGAAGGCGAACGCCGCCCGGGCCAAGGCCGACGCCAAGGAGGCCTATGCCCAGGCGTCCGCGTCCGAGGACAATGCGCAGGAGGCCCGGAAGGCGGCCAACGACGCCGATGCCGCCGCCGACGACGCGGAGACGGCGGCCGTCGCCGCCCGTTCCGAGGCGGACAAGGCGACCAAGGCAGCAGCCGATGCCGACGCGGCGGCCACTCGGGCGGAGGCCGCGGCGAAGCGGTCCCGGGCCGACTCCGACGCCGCCCAGGCCGCCAAGCTGACGGCGGACGCCGCGGTGAGGACCGCGACCAGTACGGCGGCGGATGCCATCAAGGCGTCCAAGACCGCCGCGACGGCGGCCCGTACGGCGGTGGAGTTGGCCGACGACGCCGAGCAGCACGCCGCCGACGCCAAGAAGGAGGCGGACGCGGCCAAGGCCGAGGCGGTCACCGCGCTCGCCGGTGCCAACGAGTCCACGGGCTACGCCTACACCACCGCGCAGGCGGCGGTGGACGCCGGCAACTCGGCCGCGCAGGTCGTCGCACCGGCCAACGACGCCATCCAGCTCGGATCGCCGTATGTCACCACCGACTCGGCCGCCGGACTCGCCGTACTGACCGGACAGTCGTCGAAGACGATCGCCGAACAGCAGCAGGCCGTCGCCGAGGCGCACGCGCAGAACGCGGTGGAGTCGGCCGCCCAGGCGCAGAGCGTGGCCAACGCGGCAAGCGGTGACGCCAAGGCCGCTTACACACTGGCCGCCGAAGCCCTCGGCTACGCGGCGGACGCACGCAACTCCGCCAAGGAAGCCTTGGGGTACTCGGCAGAAGCAGCCTCGTACGCGGCCCAGGCCGCAGAGTCACTCACCCGCACCATCGCCTACGACACCCAGGCCACCAAGGACGCGGCAGCGGCCGACAGCGCGGCCGGCCGGGCCGAGGGCCACGCGGAAGACGCCCGCGACTCCGCCGATGCCGCAGCCCTGGACGCCGAGGCCGCCCGCAGTGCTGCGGACACGGCGGAACAGGCGGCCAAGGACGCCCGGGACGCCGCCGACCACGCCGCCACCGAGGCTGCGGCGGCGGAGGAGGCCGCCAAGGACGCCCAGAAGTACGCCGAATCGGCTCAGCAGGCAGCCGAGCAGGCCGAGAAGGAAGCGAACGCAGAACAGATCGACAAGGGAACGGTTGTCGACCAGGCCGGAGCTCCCATCGGCGACGTGTTCTACGTGGTCGACCACATCGAGAAGATCGGCGAACCGGAAGTCGTGAAGCAGTCGGACGGCTGCGAGGGCTGGATCGACGAGCTCTTCTACAACGGCGACTGCACCATGACCACGAAGCTCCGCTACAAGGAGGTGTTCGACCTCTACCTGTGCACGGCGGAGGACCTGGACGCGTCGCAGTACATGTGCCCGTCCGGCGCGACGGTCTACCTCGGTGAATACACCTCCGACGTGCTGTCCACCGAGGTCACCCACAACATCACGATCGCCGAGTACCAAGAGGGCGTCGACCCGGTCGACATCCTCTTCGGCAGCTGGATCAAGTGCGCCCAGAAGATCGTCCCGGGCGGCGCGAGCGGCAGCTGGGGCGGCTGCGGATGGGCCGCCGTGGACGTCGCGAGCCTGTTCGCGGGCAAGTTCATCAGGCCGATCGCGGACGCGGTCAAGGCGGTCGACGCCGCCGCGAAGACCGGCATCCGCTTCACCGACGCCTACAAGGCCCTGCGTTCACTCGGTCTGCCCGAAGCCGCCGTCGCAGGCATCACCAGAGCGTCCTTCCAGCAGCTGAGGAATCTTTGCCTCAAAAGCGGCTTGGCCGCCAAGACACGCGGTCGCCAGCCCGTTCACAGCCCCGCGGGCGAGACTCCCGCTCTCGTTCGAAACGTCAGCTGTCCCACCTACATCGACGTCTATCCCAGCGGACTTGGGATCGTCGCCGACATCGACAAGGACGGGCTCGTCTCGTTCGTCATCAAGGCGGGCAGCGACACACCGAGGGGAAGTGAAATGTTCAACGCCGCACTTGCCCACTACGGCAGCAACGTGAAGGGAGTCAAAGCCTACTGGCAGAATGGCGGCGACTTGAGCGACAATCTCGATTCCTTCAACGCCGCCGTCCGAGGCGGCGCGTCACTCGAAGAGGCGGCATTGGCGACGTTCACCGGAAAGATGTCCCAGAGAGCGGGCTTCTCCCATGTGGAGATAACTGAGCTCCGGGGCATGCCAGGCCACTACACGAACGTGGGCGCGGCCTTCCGGTAGAGAGCAACCGATCACGAACTGCCGCACATGTGCCGGGATGGGCTTCACACGGAGCCCACCCCGGCACACTTCGGAATCACCCAAGAGCACACAAGATGAGGCAAAATATTAAGATGACCGAGCTGGAAAAGGTGGCGGGCGAGCTGCAAGCGGCCCATGCCGGAGGGATGGACGCGGTGGAACTTGCTCTGCTTTCCCGAGAGAAAATGGGAGCGACGTTCGGCGTCATCTCATTCATCGCCGCCTTCCGTCATGCGTTCGACGTCCCCCTCCCCGTGTTGCAGCGTGCTCAGGCATGGGAGCGATTCGGATGGGGAGACACGCATATAACTGACGAGGAGTTCCGTGCTGTCCTTTCACCATGGTTGACAGGGCGTCAGCAACAGGGCGACTGAGGTCGAGATCACCCGACGTCGTCACGGCCCCGTCGCCATCTCCCACACCAGCACCTCGGCCCCCGTCCCCGCCACCGCCTCCACCCCCTCGGCGTCCGTGATGCGGGCCGCGTCCCCCGCAGCCAACACCTCCCCGCCCAGCGTCACCTCGCCCCGCACCACATGGACGTACACAAACGCACCGTCCGGCACCGCCGTCCGCTCCCCCGCGGCCAGGCGGCGCACATGGAGCATCGCGCCCGCTTCCGGGACGGCGTACGGGGTGGAGTCCGCGATGCCCCGGACGATCTCGTAGGCGGGGTCGCCGCCGGGGTCCAGCGGGGCCAGCCACATCTGGACGAAGGTGAGGGGGACGGCGGCGTCGTTGCGCTCGACGTGGCGGACGCCGCCCGCCGCGCTGAGGCGTTGCACGTCCCCGGCGCAAACCACCGTCTCGCGGCCCGTGCTGTCGCGGTGGGTCAGCTCGCCCTCCACGACCCAGGTGACGATCTCGGTGTGGCTGTGCGGGTGCTCGTCGAAGCCGGCGCCGGGGGCGAGGCGCTCCTCGTTGCAGGCGAGCAGGGCTCCGAAGCGGAGGTTGCCGGGGTCGTAGTGGGGGCCGAAGGAGAAGGCGTGGCGGGAGGCGATCCCGGCTGCCGGATCACCGCCCGGGTAGCGCTCGTCGGCGCGGCGTACGTCCATCACGTCGTTCACCGTAGACCCGGCGCGGCGGGGTTTGGAGGGCGGCCGTGCCGTCCAGTACCGCCCCCGGCGGCACACCCGCCCGGCCCGATAAGGCAGTCTTGTCCCCGTGCCCGAACCCGAAACCGGCAAGCCCGCTGCCTCCGCCCAGCCCGTCCACCAGCACACCGCGACGCTCAAGCGGCTGGAGCAGTCCTCCGGGTCGCTCGCCGCGCAGGCCATCGCACGCATGGACGAGACACTGCCGTGGTACCGGGCGATGCCACCGGAGAACCGTTCCTGGATCGGGCTGGTCGCCCAGGCCGGCATCGCCGCGTTCACCGAGTGGTTCCGGCGGCCGGACGCGCCCCAGGCCATCTCCACCGACGTCTTCGGCACCGCGCCCCGCGAGCTGACCCGGGCGATCACGCTGCGGCAGACCGTGGAGATGGTGCGGACGACCATCGAGGTGATGGAGTCCGCGATCGACGAGGTCGCGGCGCCCGGGGACGAGTCCGTGCTGCGCGAGGCGCTGCTCGTGTACGCGCGGGAGATCGCCTTCGCGACCGCCCAGGTGTACGCGCAGGCCGCCGAGGCACGCGGTGCCTGGGACGCGCGGCTCGAGTCGCTGGTGGTGAACGCCGTGCTCAGCGGCGAGGCCGACGAGGGGGCCGTGTCGCGGGCCGCCGCGCTGGGCTGGAACTCGCCGGAGCACGTGTGCGTCGTGCTGGGCACCGCTCCCGACGGGGATTCCGAGCTGACCGTGGAGGCCATTCGGCGTGCGGCGCGGCATGCCAAGCTCCAGGTGCTGACCGGGGTGCTCGGGGACCGGCTCGTGGTGATCGCGGGGGGCAGCGACAATCCGCTGGCCGTCGCGAAGTCGCTGATCGGCCCGTTCGCGCCGGGTGCGGTGGTGGCCGGACCGGTGGTGCCGGACCTGCAGGCCGCGACCCGGTCCGCGCAGGCCGCCGCCGCCGGGCTCAAGGCCGGCACCGCCTGGCAGGACGCTCCGCGTCCCGTGCTCGCCGACGATCTGCTGCCGGAGCGCGCGATCGCCTCCGACCCCTCGGCCCGTGACCAACTGGTGGAGGAGATCTACAGACCGCTGGAGGAGGCGGGGGCGGCGCTGCTGGAGACGCTCAGCGTCTACCTGGAGCAGGCGAGCAGTCTGGAGGGCGCCGCCCGGATGCTCTTCGTTCACCCGAACACCGTGCGCTACCGGCTCCGACGTGTGACTGACGTCACCGGGTGGTCACCCTCTGATGTACGGTCTGCGTTCACACTGCGCATCGCCCTCATCCTGGGGCGTCTGGCCGATGGAGATCCGCAACTCTAAGCTTTTGTGGAGGGTCCACAAAACCCCCTCGTGTTCTTCGTCCCTGTCCCCACGGGCGGTCCCGGCCGTCCTCAAGAGAGAGTGTGAGAGTGCTCGTACTCGTCGCTCCCGGCCAGGGCGCCCAGACGCCCGGCTTCCTGACTGACTGGCTCGCCCTTCCCGGCGCCGCGGACCGCGTCGCCGCGTGGTCCGACGCCGTCGGACTCGATCTCGCCCACTTCGGCACCAAGGCCGACGCGGACGAGATCCGAGACACGTCCGTGGCCCAGCCGCTGCTGGTCGCCGCCGGTCTCCTGTCCGCCGCGGCACTCGGTACGCAGACATCTGTCGCTGACGCGACGGGCCCCGGGTTCGCGCCCGGCGCGGTCGCGGGCCACAGCGTCGGCGAGATCACCGCCGCCGCCTTCGCGGGCGTCCTCGACGACACCGCCGCGCTGACCCTCGTACGCCGTCGGGGCCTGGCCATGGCCGAGGCCGCCGCGGTGACCGAGACCGGCATGTCGGCGCTGCTCGGCGGCGACCCCGAGGTGAGCGTCGCGCACCTGGAGAAGCTCGGCCTGACCCCGGCGAACGTGAACGGCGCGGGTCAGATCGTGGCCGCCGGCACGATGGAGCAGCTGGCGGCGCTGAGCGAGGACAAGCCCGAGGGCGTGCGCAAGGTCGTGCCGCTGAAGGTGGCCGGAGCGTTCCACACGCGCCACATGGCGCCCGCCGTGGACGTGCTCGCCGAGGCCGCGAAGGCGTTGACGCCGGCCGACCCGAAGGTGGCGTACGTCTCCAACAAGGACGGGCGGACCGTCGCCACCGGCGCCGAGGTGCTGGAGCGGCTGGTCGGCCAGGTGGCCAACCCCGTCCGCTGGGACCTGTGCATGGAGACGTTCAAGGAGCTGGGCGTCACCGCGATCATCGAGGTGTGCCCGGGCGGCACGCTGACCGGGCTGGCCAAGCGGGCGCTGCCCGGTGTGAAGACGCTGGCCCTGAAGACCCCCGACAACCTCGACGCGGCCCGTGAGCTCGTCGCCGAGCACACCCAGGCCTGACAAGGAGCGCGAGAGCATGTCGAAGATCAAGCCCAGCAAGGGCGCCCCGTACGCGCGCATCCTCGGCGTCGGCGGTTACCGTCCGACGCGGGTGGTGCCGAACGAGGTGATCCTCGAGAAGATCGACTCGTCCGACGAGTGGATCCGCTCGCGCTCCGGCATCGAGACCCGGCACTGGGCCGGCCCCGAGGAGACCGTCGCCGCGATGTCGGTCGAGGCGTCCGGCAAGGCGATCGCGGACGCCGGGATCGACGCCGCGCAGATCGGCGCCGTGGTCGTCTCGACCGTGTCGCACTTCAGCCAGACCCCGGCCATCGCCACGAAGATCGCCGACCAGCTCGGCACGGACAAGGCCGCCGCCTTCGACATCTCGGCGGGCTGCGCGGGCTTCGGCTACGGCCTGACCCTGGCCAAGGGCATGGTCGTCGAGGGTTCGGCGGAGTACGTCCTCGTCATCGGCGTGGAGCGGCTGTCCGACCTGACCGACCTGGAGGACCGGGCCACGGCCTTCCTCTTCGGCGACGGCGCCGGCGCGGTCGTGGTCGGCCCGTCCAAGGAGCCGGCGATCGGCCCGACGGTCTGGGGCTCGGAGGGCGACAAGTCCGAGACGATCAAGCAGACCGTCACCTGGGACCGGTTCGCGATCGGCGACGTCGCCGAGCTGCCCCTCGACTCCGAGGGCAACGTCAAGTTTCCTGCGATCACGCAGGAGGGCCAGGCGGTGTTCCGCTGGGCCGTGTTCGAGATGGCGAAGGTCGCGCAGCAGGCGCTGGACGCGGCCGGGATCAGCCCGGACGACCTGGACGTCTTCATCCCGCACCAGGCCAACGTGCGGATCATCGACTCGATGGTGAAGACACTGAAGCTGCCGGAGCACGTCACGGTCGCCCGTGACATCCGCACCACCGGCAACACCTCGGCCGCCTCGATTCCGCTCGCGATGGAGCGGCTCCTGGCGACCGGGGACGCGAAGAGCGGCGACACCGCGCTCGTCATCGGCTTCGGGGCGGGTCTCGTCTACGCCGCGACGGTCGTTACCCTCCCCTAGGCACTCCGTGCCGGATCATTCGGTCCGGAGCGGAGAGCAGCAACGCCCGCCGTCGACGCGGCGGGCCGCCACACCCCGGACAACAACGAAGGAGCGCCATCATGGCCGCCACTCAGGACGAGATCGTCGAAGGTCTCGCGGAGATCGTGAACGAGATCGCCGGCATCCCGGTTGAGGACGTCAAGTTGGACAAGTCCTTCACCGACGACCTGGACGTCGACTCGCTGTCCATGGTCGAGGTCGTCGTCGCCGCCGAAGAGCGCTTCGACGTCAAGATCCCGGACGACGACGTCAAGAACCTCAAGACCGTCGGCGACGCGACGAAGTACATCCTCGACCACCAGGCCTGATCCGCCGATACTCGGGCAAGCCCTCGGGCCCGCCCGGGTATCCGGGCAGACTGCCCCGCCACCCGGCGGTGGCGCCGTACGAATCCGTATCCCGTTGGAGAAAGAATTCCCGTGAGCTCGACCAATCGCACCGTGGTCGTCACCGGTATCGGCGCAACCACACCGCTGGGTGGCGACGCAGCCTCGACCTGGGAGGGCCTGGTCGCCGGCAAGTCCGGCGCCAAGCCCCTGGAGCAGGAGTGGGCCGCCGACCAGGCGGTCCGCATCGCCGCGCCGGCCGCGGTGGACCCCTCCGAGGTCATCCCGCGGCCGCAGGCCCGCCGACTGGACCGTTCGGCGCAGTTCGCGCTGATCGCGGCCCGGGAGGCCTGGAAGGACGCCGGTTACTCCGGCAAGGCGGGCGAGAGCCCCGCCGACGAGGGGGCGGCCCACGTCGACCCCGACCGGCTCGGCGCGGTCATCGCCTCCGGCATCGGCGGCGTGACGACCCTCCTCGACCAGTACGACGTGCTCAAGGAGAAGGGCGTTCGCCGCGTCTCCCCGCACACCGTCCCCATGCTCATGCCGAACGGCCCCTCGGCCAACGTGGGCCTGGCCGTGGGCGCCCGCGCGGGCGTGCACACGCCGGTCTCCGCCTGCGCGTCGGGCGCCGAGGCCATCGGCTACGCCATCGAGATGATCCGCACCGGCCGCGCCGACGTCGTCGTCGCGGGTGGCACGGAGGCGGCGATCCACCCGCTGCCCATCGCCGCGTTCGGCAACATGATGGCGATGTCCAAGAACAACGACGACCCGCAGGGTGCCTCGCGGCCCTTCGACACGGGCCGTGACGGCTTCGTCCTCGGCGAGGGCGCCGGCGTCCTGGTCCTGGAGTCCGCCGAGCACGCCGCCGCGCGCGGTGCCCGGGTCTACGCGGAGGCGGTCGGTCAGGGCATCTCCGCCGACAGCCACGACATCGTGCAGCCGGAGCCGGAGGGCCGCGGCATCTCCGCCGCCCTGCAGAACCTGCTGGACCGCAACGACCTGGACCCGGCGGAGATCGTGCACGTCAACGCGCACGCCACCTCGACGCCGGCCGGCGACATCGCCGAGCTGAAGGCGCTGCGCAAGGTCCTCGGCGACGACGTCGACCACATGGCGGTCTCGGGCACCAAGTCGATGACCGGTCACCTCCTCGGTGGCGCGGGCGGCGTGGAGTCCGTGGCGACCGTGCTCGCCCTGTACCACCGGGTGGCGCCGCCGACCATCAACCTCGAGAACATCGACCCGGAGGCCGAGGCCAACGCGGACATCGTCCGCGGCGAGGCCCGCAAGCTGCCGGTCGAGGGCCGTATCGCCGCGCTGAACGACTCGTTCGGCTTCGGCGGGCACAACGTGGTTCTCGCGTTCCGGTCGGTCTGAGCGACCGCCGTACGTACGTGAAGGGCCCCCCCGGCCGGTGGGGGCCCTTCACGCATGCGGAGGACGGGACGGGGGGTCAGACCACCTGGTGCAGCCAGCGGACCGGGGCGCCCTCGCCCGCGTGGCGGAAGGGCTCCAGTTCGTCGTCCCAGGGCTTGCCGAGGAGCTTGGCGATGTCCGACTCGAGGTCGGTCTCGCCGCGCTGGGAGCGGACCAGGGCGGCGCGCAGCCGGTCCTCGGGGATCATGATGTCGCCGTGGATGCCGGTGACGGCGTGGAAGATGCCGAGGTCGGGGGTGCAGCTGTAGCGTTCGCCCTCGGCGTTCGCGGAGGGGTCCGCGGTGACCTCGAAGCGCAGCAGCTGCCAGCCGCGCAGGGCGGAGGCGAGCTTGGAGGCGATGCCGGCCTGGCCCTGCCAGGAGAACTCGGAGCGCCAGGTGCCGGGCGCGACGGGCTGCCGGGTCCAGTCCAGGCCGACGCGGGTGCCGAGCACCCCGGCGATGGCCCACTCGACGTGCGGGCACAGCGCGCGCGGCGCGGAGTGCACGTACAGGACTCCACGGGTCGTCACCGGAACCTCCGGGCTGAGCGGGACATCTCGGAACGGGGTGGAACTGCGTGGCCGGCGGGCCACATGAGGGCGAGGCTACCGTGCGACGGCGCAAGGAGTGTGACGTACCGTCGGTCCCGCCGCCGACAAACCCGCGTCATTCACCCGGCAGGACGCTTGTACGGGTGTGAGCCGTTGCATCCGTGCCCCCGGGAACCCTCGCGCGGTGTCATGGGTTGATGACGTTGGAGGCACGCGAGGCGAGGGGCGGGACCGGTATGAGCCGAGGGACGGACCAGGGGACGCGGTACGGCCGTCGCCGCGGACCGCGCCGGGTGCGCGCCGCGCTCGCCGTCCTGACCGCCGCGACCGTGCTGGGCGTGGCGGGCTGCGACGCCGCGGGCGGCGACTCCCCCGGCCCCTCCGGCAGTGCGTCGAAGCGGTCGGGGTCCGGCCCGTCCTGGGACACCGGTCCGGCGTCGGTCGCCGCGGTGGGCGACTCCATCACCCGCGGTTTCGACGCCTGTACGGTCCTGTCGGACTGCCCCGAGGTGTCGTGGGCGACCGGCAGCAGCGCCGAGGTCGACTCGCTGGCCGTGCGGCTGCTGGGGAAGGACGGGGCGGCCGAGCGGAGCTGGAACTACGCGGTGACGGGGGCCCGGATGGCCGATCTGACCGCGCAGGTGACGCGGGCGGCGGAGCGGAAGCCGGAGCTGGTCGCGGTGATGGCGGGGGCGAACGACGCGTGCCGGGCCACGACCTCGCAGATGACGCCGGTGGCGGACTTCCGGACGCAGTTCGAGGAGGCGATGACCACCCTGCGCGAGAGGCTGCCCAGGGCGCAGGTGTACGTGTCGAGCATTCCGGACCTGAAGCGGCTGTGGTCCCAGGGGCGTACCAACGCGCTGGGCAAGCAGGTGTGGAAGCTGGGCCTGTGCCCGTCGATGCTGGGCGACGCGGACTCGCTGGACGCGGCGGCGACGCTGCGGCGCAACACGGTGCGGGACCGGGTGGAGGACTACAACGCGGTGCTGCGGGAGGTCTGCGCGAAGGACCGGCGGTGCCGCACCGACGACGGCGCGGTCCACGCGTACCGGTTCGGCACCGGCCAGTTGAGCCACTGGGACTGGTTCCACCCGAGTGTGGACGGCCAGGCGCGGCTGGCGGAGATCGCCTACCGCGCGGTCACCGCGAAGTCCTCGTGACACGGGGCTTCCTGACGCGGGCTTCCTGACCGGCCGCTGACCTGGAGTGTCCTAGAGTTCCGCACATGAGCGAACACTTCGGCACCCTGTCCGACGGCACCGCGGTGCGCCGCTGGACCCTGGAGCGGGCCGGTGTACGGGTGCGGGTCCTGTCGTACGGGGGGATCGTGCAGTCGGCCGAGGTTCCGGACCGGGACGGGAACACCGCCGACGTGGTCCTGGGCTTCGCGGACCTGGACGGCTACGTGTCGCACCCGGAGCCGTACCTGGGCGCGCTGGTCGGGCGGTACGCCAACCGGATCGCGGGCGGGCGCTTCCCGCTGGACGGGCGGACGTACGCGGTGACGCGCAGCGAGGGGGCGAACTCGCTGCACGGCGGCGAGCGCGGCTTCGACAAGCGCGTGTGGGACGTGGAGGTGATCGCGGAGGGCGTCCGGCTGAGCCGGGTCTCCCCGCACGGCGAGGAGGGCTTCCCGGGCCGCCTGGAGATGTCGGCGACGTACACGCTGGAGGAGTCGGGCGCGCTGCGGATCGCGTACGAGGCGGTCACGGACGCGCCGACGGTGCTGAACCCGACGAACCACAGCTACTTCAACCTGGGCGGCTCCGGGCACGCGGGCGGGCACGAACTGCGGTTGGCCGCCTCCCGGATCACCCCGGTCGATGCCGGCCTGATCCCGACGGGCGGTCTGGAGGACGTGGCGGACACGCGCTTCGACTTCCGGCGGGCGCGCAAGGTCGGTTCGGGCTACGACCACAACTTCGTCCTCGACAAGGGCGTGACCGGCGCCGCCGAGGAGGTCGCCGAGCTGTACGACCCGGCGTCGGGGCGGGTGCTGACGGTGGCGACGACCGAGCCTGGCCTCCAGCTGTACACCGCCGACCACCTGGGCGAGCCCTTCGCCCCCGGCGACGGGATCGCGCTGGAGACCCAGCACTTCCCCGACTCCCCGAACCGGCCGGACTTCCCGAGCACGGTGCTGCGGCCGGGTGAGGTGTTCCGCTCGGAGACGGTGTACGGCTTCTCGGTGCGGTAGGGGGCGGCCGGACGGCCGAGCCCCGGCCCGGCCGTCAGGTCCCGGGCCGGGGCTGTTCGCGGGGGCCCGCTCGCGCGGTGTCCCGGGTCAGACGTTAATCGTCGCGGTGATCCGGCGGTCGGTGATCGGGCGCCCGATCAGGAGTTCGTACGAACCCTTCACAAGCGGCCACGAGCCGGTCGGCCGTGCGCCATGGCGCGTACCCCTTCCGTCACGCGATACTGCCGCCGTTCCGGCAGCACCCCACGGCGACGGAAGGACCTGGACTCCCTTGACACCCATACGTGTTCGGATCGGCGTACTCGGACTGGCCCTGGTGGCGGGGCTCGCGGCCCCCACGACGGCGACGGCGGCCCCCGGGGCGGGCACCGCCGGTGCCCCGACCGTGGAGGAGCGGCGGCTCGACGGGGAGGTGCCGCGGGAGATCCTGCGGCGCTCCGGGTTCGCCGCGGTGGCACCGGCGTTCGCCCGGGGGCTCGGGCGGGCGGACTCCTACCGCGAGGCCCGCCGTGTCGTGGCGCACGAGGGCGCGGCGCTGTGGCGGCGGGCGGTGGACCGGGTGCAGGGGCGCGGGCCGGCCCGCGGGGACCTCAGCCGGGACGACGACCGGCCGCTGTACTGGGCGCGGCTCGGGATGACGCGGGAACTGCGCGCCTGGGAGCCGGGGTTCGGGCTGAGCGGGCGGCAGCGGGCCGCGCTGCTGACGGAGCTGGAGCGCGCCTCGCGCGGTCAGGCCGACCTGCGCCTGCCGCGCGGCGGGCACGGCGAGGGCGGGAAGGGTGTGAAGCGGGTGCTGCTCACCGGCTTCGACCCCTTCACGCTGGACCGGGACATCCGGATCTCCAACCCGTCCGGCGCCGTCGCGCTCGCCCTGGACGGCACGGTGATCGACACACCGGAGGGTCCCGCGCGGGTGGAGACGGCCGTGTTCCCGGTGCGCTGGGCGGACTTCGCCGAGGGGGCGGTGGAGCGGGCGCTGCGGCCGTATCTGCCGCGGGTGGACCTGTTCACCACGGTGAGTCAGGGCCGCGTCGGGCGGTTCGACGTGGAGCGGACCAACGGGGCCTGGCGGGGCGGCTTCCCGGACAACGACAACGTCTCCCGCACGGAGACGGTCCCGGTGGCCGACCCGGCCTCGCAGCCGCAGTGGACGACGACCACGCTGCCGTACGCGGCGATCACGGCGGCGGACACCGGCCGCTTCCCGGTGTACGACAACACGCGCGTGACGGAGGTCCCGGCGGGCGGCGACGAGCCGGTCGTACGGCCGGACGGGCCCACGCCCGGGTCGACGGCCCGGGAGGGCGGCGGCGGGAACTACCTCTCCAACGAGATCGCCTACCGGGCGACGCTGCTGCGGGACCGGCTCGGGCTGCACGGCACGCTGCCGGGCGGGCATGTGCACACGCCGGTACTGCAGTTCGGGGCCGGGAACACCGATCCGGAGACGGGGTCGGTCACCGACCCGGCGTTCGTGCGCGACCGGCTGGACATCGTGGCGCAGACGCGGGCGATCGTGGCCGTGGCGGTCAGTGCCCCGGGGCCGGGCCGGGGCTGACCTCAGGGTCGGGCGTACCGCCTTCGGCCGTGTCGCCCTCGGACGGGTCGTCGGCGCCGTCGCGGGTCTCCTCGCCCAGCAGCTCGCGGGCGAGGAGCGTGGCGCCGGCCACCGCGCCCGGCATCAGGAACACCGCGACGAACGGCACCAGGAAGGCCACGCCGAGCGGGGTGCCGAAGCCCCAGACCAGCGTCTTGCGGGAGCGCAGGAGGGCGAGGCGGTCGCGCAGTTCGACCCCGCGGCGCTGGAGGGCGACGGCGGCCAGCTCCTCGGTGAGGAAGAAGCCGGTGACGAAGAAGCCGACCACCGGGACGACCGTCTGGCCGACGACCGGGATGAAGCCGAGCGCGAAGAGCAGTACGCCCCAGACGGCGGCGCGGACCAGGATCCGCAGGCTGTCGCGGCCGGAGATCCACAGCTCGCGCCAGAGCGGCAGGCCGGACCCGGGGGCGGTGCCGTCCGGGGAGACGTCGCGGTCGACGCGCTCGGAGAGGGCCTCGTAGAACGGCTGGCCCACCAGCAGGGTGACCGCGGTGAAGGTGAGGACGGCCAGGAGCAGCGCGAGGGCGAAGAGCACGGCGGTGAGGAAGCCGCGGAAGAGTCCGAGCCAGGGGCTGGACCAGTCGTCGGCGAAGGGGGTCGCCCAGCCGACGAAGTCGTCGCCCCACAGCGCGAGCGCGATCAGTACGCCCACGTACAGGACCAGGGTGATCAGGCCCGGGACGAGTCCGAAGCCGTAGCTCCTGCCGTGCCGGGCCACCCAGCGCTGGCCCTTCAGGAGATGACCGAATCCCGCCCCAAGATCACGCATGGGCGGCACTCTACCGGTCGCCGCCGTCGCGCCTGCGCCCCGATCGGGTCGAACCCGCCCGTCCCGCCGGGGCAGTTGCGCGCGCGGCCGGCCGCGCGCGCCGCCGCGGCCGGAAACAGTCAGGCGAGCGTGACCGTGATGTCGCCGCGGGTCGCCTTGGAGTACGGGCAGACCTGGTGGGCCTTCTCCACCAGGGACCGGGCGGTGGCGGCGTCGACCGACGGGATCTCGGCGGAGATCTCGACGATGATGCCGAACCCGTCGGCGTTCTTGCCGATGCCGACCTTCGCGGTGACGGTCGAACCGGTGATGTCGGCGCCCTCCTGGCGGGCCACGACACCGAGCGCGCCCTGGAAGCAGGCGCTGTACCCGGCGGCGAAGAGCTGCTCCGGGTTGGTGCCGGCGCCGTTGCCGCCCATCTCCTTGGGCGGGTTCACGACCACGTCGAGCTTGCCGTCATCGGTGGCCACCCGTCCGTCGCGACCGTTCTCGGCGGTGGCTACGGCGGTGTAGAGGACCTCGGACTGCTGAATCGGCATGCGGTTGTCTTCCTCCTCGGTCCGCCGTGACTCGCGCCCACGATCACGACGGATTTCGGAAAGACGCTACCGCATGCCGGAATCTTCGGGAAGTCAGAGCTTGACGATCATCTTCCCGGTGTTGTCGCCGCGCAGGACGCCGAGGAACGCCTCCAGGTTGTTCTCGATGCCCTCGACGACCGTCTCGCGGTACTTCAGCTCGCCGGAGCGGACCCAGGGGCCGACCTCCTCGACGAACTTCGGCTGGAGGTCGTAGTGGTCGCCGACCAGGAAGCCCTCGATGCGGCCGCGGGTCTGGATGAGGCGGGCGAGGTTCCGCGGGCCGGGCGCGGGCTCGGTGTTGTTGTAGACCGAGATCATGCCGCAGACGGCGATGCGGCCCTTGAGGTTGAGGGAGCCGACGGCGGCCTCCAGGTGGTCGCCGCCCACGTTGTCGAAGTACACGTCGACGCCGTCCGGGGCGGCGGCGCGCAGCTGCTCGCTCACCGGGCCGTCCTTGTAGTTGAAGGCGGCGTCGAAGCCGTACTCGTCGACGAGCAGCCTGACCTTCTCGTCGGAGCCGGCCGAGCCGATGACCCGGGAGGCGCCCTTGAGCTTCGCGATCTGCCCCACCTGGCTGCCGACGGCGCCCGCGGCGCCGGAGACGAAGACGGAGTCGCCCTCCTTGAAGGCGGCGACGCGCAGCAGACCGGCGTAGGCGGTGAGGCCCGTCATGCCGAGCACGCCGAGGTACGTCGACAGCGGCGCCGCCTGCGGGTCCACCTTGACGGCGTTCTCCGCGTCCACGGCGGCGTACTCGCGCCAGCCGAGGAAGTGCAGGACGTGGTCGCCGACGGCGATGCCCTCGGCGTTGGAGGCGACGACCTCGCCGACCGCGCCGCCCTGCATGACCTCGCCCAGCTCGTAGGGGGCGGCGTAGGACTTGGCGGCGCTCATGCGGCCGCGCATGTAGGGGTCGACGGAGACGAACAGGTTGCGCACCAGCACCTGTCCGTCGCCCGGGGTGGGGGCCTCCGCCTCGACGAGCGCGAAGTCCTCGGGCTTGGGCCAGCCGACCGGGCGGGTGACCAGGTGCCATTCGCGGTTGACGGCGGGGAGGGCGGGGGAGTCGGTCATGGGGCACCTTTCCTGGCGCTTGCTCGGGATGTTGCAGGGCGAGAATGTTTCAGGCTCTGAAACAACCATGCGGCTGAACATTTCAGGTTGTCAAACAAATGGGTACCCTGGATTCCATGGCCACACCACGCGACACGACCCGCCGCCCCGACGCTCTCACCCTCGAAGTCGTCGAGCTGATCGGCGAGGTCGTGGCCCGCTTCCACGCGGACTACGAGGAGGCGGCCGCGGAGCGCGCCCTGACCGGGGCGCAGGCCAAGCTGCTCAGCCTGCTGTCACTGGAGCCGCTGCCGATGCGGAAGCTGGCCCACAAGCTGAAGTGCGAGCCGTCGAACGTCACGGGGATCGTGGACCGGCTGGAGGCGCGGGGCCTGGTCGAGCGGCGTTCCGATCCGGGCGACCGGCGGGTGAAGGTCGCGGCGGCGACGGAGGAGGGGCGCCGGGTGGCCCGGGGACTGCGGGAGTCGCTGCGGTTCGCGCGGGAGCCGCTGGCGGGGCTGTCGGAGGAGGAGCGGGTGGCCCTGCGGGACGCGCTGCGGTTGATGGTCGGGGAGGGCTCGCCGGAGGGCTGACCCTCACGGCATGTCGAACTCGTACTGCAACTCATAGAGGTGCCCGGCCTTCACCATGACCGTGACCTCGACCGGGCCGTCTCCGTCGCCGTGGACGACCCGGAGGGTGCGCAGGACCGGCGTACTGCTGGTGAGGTGGAGTGCCTGATACTGCTCCTGCGTCGGAATCCGCGCGGAGACCCGGTCCACGCTGCGGTGCCCGGGGTGGCCGAGTTGCGCCAGCAGCGCGAGCGCGCCGCCTTTGATCCGCCGCCGCTCCATGAGCGCCGTGTCCCGGGCGATGCCCAGCGGGTAGTAGCAGTCGACCAGTTCGGCAGGCTCGTCGTCGATCAGGAGAATCTGACTGCGCAGCAACGCCGTACCGTCCACGGGGAGGCCGAAGGCGGAACGCACGTCGGCGGGCGGGCGGACCTCCGCGACATCACGGAGGACGCTGCGGGCCTGGGTGCCGTGCTTGGCGGCCTCCGAGAGCCAGCGGTCCGCAGTCGGGAGCGCGGCCGGTGAGACCGTACGCTGCCGGTGCTCGCGGACGGTGACGGAGGCTCCCGCCCTGCCGACCACGAGGCTCTCCTCCTTGAGGAGGTGCAACGCCTTCTGCACCGTGGCGTTCGACGCGTCGAAGCGCTCCTTGAGCCGCGCCGTGGAGGGGAGGCTCGCGCCTGGCGCCAGTTCGCCACTCATGATGTCGTCGCGCAGGTCGGCGGCGATGCGCTCATGGAGCGAGCGACGGTCGACGCCTTCCGTTTCCACCTGGGGCACGGTCATCCGATCTCGATCTCGTAGCGCAGCCTCTGCCGCAGGGCAGGCATCACCATACGATCCACCTGGATCGGGTGGTCGTCCCGGTCGAGCGTCACCCGGGTGAGCCGCAACACCGGCTCATCGGGGGCGGCCTCCAAGGTCCGGCACTCTCCCTCGTCCGGCATCGCGGCCGTCACGTCCTCGCGCACCAGGACGCCGATGTGGCCGAGTTCGGCGAGCAATGTGACGGCGCCGCCGCGGATCTTGGCAGTGCGCGCCAGGGCGGTGTCCTGGGCGACGGCCAGTGGGTAGTACGTGTCGGTCAGCTCGTTCGGCACCTCGTCGAGGAGGATCAGGCGCCGACGTACGACGACCGGTTCTCCTTCGGCGAGGCCGAGTAGTTTCGCCACCGCGGCGGGCGCGGGCACCTCGCCGGCCTGCAGGACGCGCTGGGTTCCCCGGCGGCCCTGCGCCTTGGCCTCCGCACTCCAGGCGTCGCCGTGACCCTTCTCCTGCGGCGTCAGATACGGAAGAGACGTGCTGACCCAACTACTCGCACTCATGAGGCCCTCCTCGCGGCCGACGCTTACGCCCATCGGGGGCCAACGTTAGGCGACTTCGCCCGTGTGTTCTTCACCATCCTGCCACCTAGCCGCCTTTCGCGAATAGCGATAAGGTTGCCCCTCGTTGGACCCCAACTCCGTGAGGTGGCCCCTCGTGTCCTTGTCGCGACACCGTCGTTTCCCACGCTCGCGCGCCTCGGTGCGCGACGCCCGCGCCTTCGTTCGTCAGGTCTTGACGGGATGGGGTCACACCGATCGGCTGGACGACGTAACGCTCTGCGTCTCGGAGTTGGCCACCAACGCGCTCCTCCACGGAGCGCCGCCCGGCAGGGAGTACTGCGTGAGTCTCACGCTCGACGGCTCGGTGATCCGCCTCGCGCGGGACAGCGGCGACCGACAGCTCGATGTCGACATCCCGGAGGCCGGCCCGGAGGCGTGTTCCGGGCGCGGTTTACGCATTGTCCGGGAGGTTGCCGACGACATGGGGATCTCACCCGAAGTTGTCGGCAAGAGCGTCTGGGTGGTTCTGAAGACCGCGTCGCCGGGCGAAAGGGCCGGGGAGGCCTACTGACGCACGGATCGGCTCGCCGACGGCGACCACGCTCCACGGGCCGGTAGCAAGAACGCACCGCGCCCTCGTTTCACTCGCCGTCCGGTCGTCGGTCCTCCTTCAGCACGCCCGCGTCCCCGAGGGCGAGGCGGACCTCGTGTGCGAAGCCGACGGTGTCTTCGAGCCCGAACGCCGTGCGTTGCAGTACGAACCCGTGCAGGAGCGCCATGACCACCCGCGATCCGCGGTCGGGATCGAGCTCGGCCGGCACCGTGCCCGCCCGTCGACCGGCGCGCAGCGCGTCGGCCACCCGCCCGCGGACCCGCTCGAAGCCGGCGTTGGCGCGCTGTCGCAGCCCCTCGTTGCGCAGGAGTTCGGCCCACGACTGGACCGCGCAGCGCAGGAGCTCGTCGACGGGAACGGCGTTGCCCGCTCCGTCGACCGCCTCGTCACCGCTCACCGGGGCCGTCGCCGCCTCGACCAGATCGGCAGCGGTGACGCTCTCGGCCGCGTCGACGATGCGCCCGATCGGATCGAAGATCAGCCGGAACGCCTCCCCGGCGATCTCCAGGATCAGTTCGTCCTTGCCGGTGAAGTAGCGGTACGGGGCGCCGACCGCCACGCCCGCTTCGGCGGCGATGTCGGGCATCGAGGTCTGGTGATAACCGTCGCGGGCGAAGCAGCGCCGCGCCGCGGCGATGATCTGCGCACGGTTCGCCTCCCGGCGAGCAGGGGTGATGCGGGGCACGGGCGGACCCTCCTTCAAACGTGAACGGTCATTCGCCTTGACATGGGCGAGGCACGGTTCCAGTCTAAAAGTGAAAGGTCATTCGCGTATACAGAAGGGGTGACCCGTCATGGCCGATCACAACCTCTCCGTGGGTGTCTACCGCTACGAGCACACCGAACCCCTCTTCGACGGGCGGGTCACGATCGAGGGTGCGAGCACGACGTTGGAGACCTCGCCGCTCGTCTCCGACCTCTTCCACCGCATGGCCGGGGGCGAGCTGGACATCGCCGAGTTCGGGCTGACCTACTTCCTGCGCACCTTCGACCTGGACGACTCGCCGTTCCTGGCGCTGCCGATCTTCCCGAACCGCAACTTCCGCCACTCGGCGTGGTTCGTGAACACCGACAGCGGAATCGAGCGGCCGGAGGACCTGGCGGGCAGGACCGTCGGCGAGTTCGCGCTGTACGGCCACGACCCGGGTGTCTGGAACAAGGGTGTCCTGGCCGACGACTTCGGGGTGACACCGGACCGGATGGACTGGGTGATCGGCGGCACCGACCACCCCGTCCCGCCCTTCGGCTGGATCCCCCAGCCCGTCCCGGACGGTGTGCGCGTCCGTCACACCGAGGGCGAGCAGACCCTGGCAGCCATGCTCGAGGGCGGGGAGATCGACGCCCTGCTGTCCGTCGACGTGCCGCGGCGCCTGCTCGACGGCTCGACGAAGAAGATCCGCCGGCTCTTCCCCGACTACGAGGCCGTCGAGCGCGACTACTACCGCCGCACCGGCATCTTCCCGATGATGCATGTCGTCGCGATCCGCCGGGAACTGGTCGCGGAGCCCGGCCTGGTGGAGTCGGTCTACCGCGCGTTCAGCCAGGCCAAGGAAATCGTGCAGGACCGGTACCGGGCCAACGCCGCGAAGCAGCACATGTCCGTGATCACCCCCTGGTTCAGCGAGCTCTTCGCCGAGAACCGTGCGCTGCTGGGCGAGGACTGGTGGCCCTACGGCGTCGGCGCCAACCGCAAGGCCGTCGACACCTTCCTGCGCTACCACTACGAGCAGGGCCTGTCGAAGCGGTTGCTGACCTCCGAGGACATCTTCGTCCCCAGCCTGCTCGGCACCTGACCCCAGCGGGACGACCGCCGCCGCCCCGTGACTTCCTTCGTCACCGCCGCCCTGGACGCCGCGGCGGCCACTCGGCCTACGTGCACCACCACAGGAAGCGGTCGCAGGTTTCCGTCGGCGTCGGGTCCGGGTCCGGGGAGTCCGGCGGGGCGGGAGTCGTCGTCGGGGGCGGGTCGTCGCCGGACTCCGGGGACGACGGATCCGGGGCCGTGGGCGAACCGGTGGGGTCCGTGGGCCGGGAGCGGGAGGGCTCGGGGGTACCGGATCCGGTCGCCGTTTCCGACTCCCCGGCCTCCGGGGACTTCGACGGCGACGCCGACACCGTTGTCGACGCGGACGCGCCGGTCGACGGTGTGCCCGGGGTCCGGGGCGTTCCCGGGGTGCCGTCGAGCGGGACCGCCGACGCCTCCCCCACCTCCTGGGCCGCCTCCCCGTCCGCCGTCTCGCCGCCCGCCGCCGCCGGCTTCCGCGGGGGGTGCGGGGCGTCCATGCCGAGTTCGGCGAGGCTCAGTCCGCCGGCCGCCAGGACGAAGCCCGCGGTGACGAGCAGGGTCCGGCGGCGGCGCCTGCGGTGTGCGGCGGCCTTGCGGTCACGGCGGCCGGAGCGGGCGCCGGGCGAGCTCTCGCGAGGGTCGTCGCCGGGGTCGTCGTCCGGGGCCCCGTCGACCGCGCCGCCCGCTCCCCCGGAGGTCATCGACGGCTGTTCCTCACGCGCCGTCAGCGGGGCGTGGGGCGAGCGGAGTTCTTCGACGGGCGTGCCGCACCCCGGGCAGGCGAGGGCGCCGTTGAGGTGCCGTCGGCACGGGAGGCAGTAGTCCATGACGCGGGAAGGCTAAGTTCCGGGACGGGCGCGTTCCTAGAGGTCACTGTGAATGTTGTGTGGGGAAGCACGCGACCTCACTTTCTCCCCCGACCTGAAACTGCCGAAACCGTTATGTGTCCGACCCATTGACACTCCGCGCACCCCGTCCTTACTGTCACGCCAGCATTTCGAACGAGTGACGAAATATCGAACACAGCGAAGGGCAGCCGCCGTGCGCATCACCGGAATCAGCACACACGTGGTCGGGACGCCGTGGCGCAACCTGACCTACGTCCAGGTGCACACCGACGAGGGCATCACCGGAGTCGGCGAGACCCGGATGCTGGGGCACACCGACGCCCTCGTCGGCTATCTGAAGGAGGCCGAGGCCAACCACATTCTCGGTTCCGACCCGTTCGCTGTCGAGGACCTGTTCCGCCGCATGAAGTACGGCGACTACGGCCGCGCCGGCGAGATCGTGATGTCCGGCATCGCCGTCGTCGAGATGGCGTGCTGGGACATCAAGGGCAAGGCCCTCGGTGTCCCCGTCTGGCAGCTGCTGGGCGGGAAGGTCACCGACAGGGTGAAGGCGTACGCCAACGGGTGGTACACGACCGAGCGGACGCCGGAGGCGTACCACAAGGCCGCGCAGGGGGTCATGGAGCGCGGTTACCGGGCGCTGAAGATCGACCCGTTCGGCACCGGGCACTTCGAGCTGGACCAGCGGCAGACGAACTACGCGGTGTCGCTGATCGAGGCCGTGCGGGACGCCATCGGTCCCGACGCCGAGCTGATGCTGGAGATGCACGGCCGGTTCTCGCCCTCCACCGCGGTCCGGCTCGCGCGCGAACTGGCGCCGTTCAAGCCGGCCTGGCTGGAGGAGCCGGTCCCGCCGGAGAACCTCAAGGCACTGCGCAAGGTCGCCGAGAAGGTCGACATCCCGGTCGCCACCGGTGAGCGCATCCACGACCGGATCGAGTTCCGCGAGCTGTTCGAGGACCAGTCGGTGGACGTCATCCAGCCCGACGTCGGCCACATCGGCGGCATCTGGGAGACGCGGAAGCTGGCCGCGACCGCCGAGACCCACTACACGCTGGTCGCCCCGCACAACGTCGGCGGGCCCGTGCTCACCGCCGCCAGCCTCCAGGTCGGCTTCACCTCCCCGAACTTCAAGATCCTGGAGCACTTCAACGACTTCGCGGACGCGGAGATCAAGAAGGTCGTGAAGGGTGCCCCGCAGGTGGACCCGGAGGACGGCTGCTTCCACCTCTCCGACGCGCCCGGTCTCGGCGTCGAGCTGGACACCGACGCGGCGGCCGAGTTCCCGCAGCAGCAGGCCCGGTTCGACCTGTGGGCCGAGGGCTGGGAGAAGCGCGCCCCCAAGGGGACCGGCGCATGAGCGGCGCGGTCGTCGTCGAGGCGCCGGGCGAACACCGGCTCGTGCCGCACGAGCCGCGCGAACCCGGCCCCGGCGAGGCGCTGGTGCGGGTGCACGCCGCCGGGATCTGCGGCAGCGACCGCGAGGTCTACCAGGGCAACCGGCCTAAGGGGTACGTGCGTTACCCGCTCACCCCCGGGCACGAGTGGTCCGGGACCGTGGAGCGGGTCGGCGCCGGGGTGCCGGACTCGCTCGCCGGCCGGAAGGTCGTGGGCGAGGGGTTCCGCAACTGCCAGGTGTGCGACCGCTGCCACGCGGGCGAGACGACGCTGTGCACGGCCGGGTACGAGGAGACCGGGTTCACCCAGCCGGGGGCCATGGCCCCGACGCTGACGCTGCCCGCCCGGCTGCTGCACGTCCTGCCCGACGGCGCCGACCTCACCGCGGCCGCCCTGCTGGAGCCCGCGGCGTGCGTCGCCGCCGCCGCGCTGAAGGCGAACGCCCGGCCCGGCGAGCGGGTCGCCGTCGTCGGCACGGGCACGCTCGGCATGTTCGCCGTGCAGTTCCTGCGCGCCGCCTCCCCGGCCGAGTTGCTGGTCGTCGGGACGCGGGGGGACCGGGAGGCGCTGTCGCGGCGGTTCGGCGCGAGTGACTTCCGCACCAAGGACCGGCCGCTCCCGGACGACTTCGACGTCGTGATCGAGACCGCCGGGTCCGCGGACGCCGCCCGCACGGCCGCCGCGCTGCTGCGCCGGGGCGGACGCCTGGTGCTGACCGGCATCCCGGCACCGGGCGCCGACGGCCTCGACCCGACCGACCTGGTCGTACGGCAGCTGGAGGTGCACACCGTCTTCGGTGCGCCGCCGGACGCCTGGGCGCACACGGTGCGGGTCTTCGCGGCCGGACTGCTCGACCCCCGGCCGCTGGTGACGCACGAACTGCCGCTCGCGCGGTTCTCGGAGGCCATCGAGCTGGTGGGCTCCGGCGACCCGGCGGTCGGCAAGGTGCTGCTGCACCCGGACGCCCTCCCCTGATCCGTACGCCGGTACGGGGGCGACCTGACGGCCTCCGTACCGGCGTACACCCACCGGACGGGACGTCTCGCCGTCCGGAGCCGCTCGCAGCCCGAGCCGCTCCTGCCCAACGCCGCGAACTTCGTCCGAAATACCGAACACTAAGGACAGCTTGTGACCGACGCTTCCGCCACGGCCGCCGCACGCAGGCCCGGTGAGCAGGCGCTCACCGCTCTCGGCCTGGCCGCGCCCGCCCCCGATCCCGCCGACGCCTCGCCGCACTCCTTCCCGGGTGGTGGCCGCTGGCGCACCGAGATCCCCTCCTGCGAGGGGCCCGAGGCGCTGGGGGTGGTGCTCAAGGAGTCCTCGCGGCTGGACGTGCCGATCCACCGGATCAGCCAGGGCAGCGGCGTGTGGATGCTGACCGACGCCGAGATCACCGAGATGGTCGAGGCGACCGCCGAACGCGACATCGAGCTCTGCCTGTTCACCGGCCCCCGCGGCACCTGGGACATCGGCGGCTCCACCCGGACCGACTCGGGCGGCGCGGGCCTGCGGGCGCGCGGCCACGACGCGGTCGCCGGGTGCGTCGAGGACGCCGTGCGCGCCGTCGAGTTGGGCGTGAAGTGCCTGCTCGTCGCCGACGAGGGCGTGCTGTGGACGCTGCACCGGGCCCGCAGCGCCGGCCTCGTCCCGGCCGACACCACGCTGAAGCTCTCGGCACTGGTGGGACCGGTCAACCCGGCCTCGTACGCGGTGTACGAGCGGCTCGGCGCCGACTCCATCAACGTCCCCAGCGACCTGACGCCGGATCACCTGACCGAAATACGTCGGGTTTCGGCCGCGCCGATGGACATGTACATCGAGGCTCCCGACGACCTCGGCGGCTACGTGCGCATGTACGAGGTCGCCGAGCTGATCCGGCGCGGTGCCCCGCTGTACCTGAAGTTCGGCCTCTCCAAGGCGCCCGGGATCTATCCGTACGGCCACCATCTGCGGGAACTGACGCTGGCCACCGCGAAGGAGCGGGTGCGGCGCGGACGGCTCGCCCTCGATCTGCTCGCCCGGCACGGGGCGGACGGTGACATGGCGCCGCTCGGCACCCGGCTGCCGAGGTCGCTCAACCGGTTCGAGATCTCGTCATAACGTTCCGGAAACTCCCTTCTCAAAAGACGACACGACCGCGCACAATCCCACACACCTGCGTCGCCGACACAGCCCTCACCTCAAGGATGATGACCATGCGCAACCGCAGAGCCGCACTCGCCGCGACAGCCACCGCCGCCTCGCTCGCCCTCGCCCTGACCGCCTGCGGCCAGAACAGCGAGGGCGGCAGCGACGAGGACAAGGGAGGCAGCGACGGCGCCACCGTCGGCATCGCGATGCCGACCAAGTCCTCCGAGCGCTGGATCACCGACGGCGCCAACGTCGAGAAGGAGCTGAAGGCCAAGGGCTTCGAGACCAAGCTCGTCTACGGCGAGGACGACCCGGACCAGCAGGTCTCGCAGATCGAGAACATGATCACGCAGGGCGTGGACGCGCTGATCGTGGCCGCGATCGACAACAAGTCCCTGGGCAACGTCATGCAGCAGGCCAAGGACGCCGACATCCCGGTCATCTCCTACGACCGGCTGATCCTCGGCACGGAGAACGTCGACTACTACGCCTCGTTCGACAACGAGAAGGTCGGCGAGCTGCAGGGCGGTTACATCGTCGACAAGCTCGGCCTGAAGGCGGGCAAGAAGGGCCCCTTCAACATCGAGCTGTTCGCCGGCTCCAACGACGACAACAACACCCGGTACTTCTTCAACGGCGCGATGAAGGTCCTGAAGCCGTACATGGACCAGGGCCAGCTGGTCGTGCGGTCCAAGCAGACCGACCTCAACCAGGTCACCACCCTGCGCTGGGACGGCGGCACCGCGCAGAAGCGCATGGACGACCTGCTCACCTCCAGCTACCGCAGCGCCCGGGTCGACGCGGTGCTCTCCCCGTACGACGGCATCTCCATCGGCATCCTGTCCGCCCTGAAGTCGGACGGCTACGGCTCCGGCAGCAAGGCCATGCCCGTCGTCACCGGCCAGGACGCCGAGATCGCCTCGGTGAAGTCGATCAAGGCGGGCCAGCAGACCCAGACCGTCTTCAAGGACCTGCGCGAGCTGGCCAAGGTCGCCTCGAACATGGTCGACGCGGTGCTGAACGACAAGAAGCCCGAGGTCAACGACACCAAGTCGTATGACAACGGCGCCAAGGTCGTGCCCGCCTACCTGCTGCAGCCGGTGAGCGTCGACAAGAGCAACTGGGAGAAGGTCCTCGTCGACGGCGGCTACTACTCCGCGGACGACCTCAAGTAACCGGGCTCCCTCAGAGATTGGAAGGCACGACCATGGCGGGACCCGTCCTGGAAATGCGCTCGATCGTCAAGACCTTTCCCGGTGTCAAAGCACTGTCGGACGTCACGCTGACCGTTCGCCAGGGCGAGGTCCACGCCATCTGCGGGGAGAACGGCGCCGGCAAGTCGACCCTGATGAAGGTGCTCTCCGGAGTCCATCCGCACGGCAGCTACGAGGGTGACGTCCTCTTCGAGGGCGAGACCTGCCGGTTCAAGGACATCCGGGCGAGCGAACAGCACGGCATCGTGATCATCCACCAGGAGCTGGCGCTGGTGCCGTACCTGTCCATCGCGGAGAACATCTTCCTCGGCAACGAGCAGGCGACGCGCGGCGTCATCAGCTGGAACGAGACCCTGCGCAAGGCCACCGAGCTGATGCGCCGGGTCGGGCTCCACGAGCACCCGCACACCCGAGTCGCGGACATCGGCGTCGGCAAGCAGCAACTCGTGGAGATCGCGAAGGCGCTGTCGAAGAAGGTGAAGCTACTCGTTCTCGACGAGCCGACGGCCGCGCTGAACGACGAGGACAGCGGCGAACTCCTGACACTACTCGCGGAGTTGCAGTCGCAGGGGATGACCTCGATCATCATCTCCCACAAGCTCAACGAGATCCGCAGGGTCGCCGACTCCGTGACCATCCTCCGGGACGGCCGCACCATCGAGACCCTCGACGTGAAGGCCGCGGAGACCACCGAGGACCGGATCATCAGCGGCATGATCGGCCGCGACCTCGACCACCGGTTCCCCGAGCGCACCCCGCACCGGTCGGAGACCAGCGCGGCACCGGCGCTCGAGATCCGCGACTGGACCGTCCACCATCCGATCGACCAGCAGCGCAGGGTCGTCGACGGAGTGTCGATCAACGTACGGCGCGGCGAGATCGTCGGCATCGCCGGGCTGATGGGGGCCGGCCGCACCGAACTCGCCATGAGTGTCTTCGGCCGCACCTACGGTCGATACGCCGGCGGCACGGTTCTCAAGGACGGCCGTGAGATACGAACGAAGACGGTGCCGGAAGCGGTCGCGCACGGTATCGCGTACGTCACCGAGGACCGCAAGCACTACGGGCTCAACCTGGACGACACCATCGGCCGCAACATCTCGCTGAGCGGACTGGGCAACGTGGCCCGGCGCGGGATCGTCGACGAGCACGAGGAACGCAAGGTCGCCGAGCGGTTCCGCAAGTCCATGAACATCAAGACACCCAATGTGGCGGAACGGGTGAGCAAGCTGTCCGGCGGCAACCAGCAGAAGGTTGTCCTCAGCAAGTGGATATTCGTGGAACCGGACGTGCTGTTCCTGGACGAGCCGACCCGCGGTATCGACGTGGGTGCCAAGTTCGAGATCTACACGGTCATCGACAAGCTGGCCGCCGAAGGCAAGGCGGTCCTCTTCATCTCCTCCGAGCTCCCCGAACTGCTCGGCATGTGCGATCGCATCTACACCATGGCCGCGGGGCGGCTGACGGGCGAGTTCTCCCGGGCCGAGGCCACACAAGACGTGCTGATGCGCCAGATGACGAAGGACAAAGAGGTAACGCGATGAGCACCGATGTGACCGCCAAGAACCCGGCGCCCGCGCCACCGGGCGGCAGCAGAACGGGCGAGGCCGACGGCCTCCTCAGGCTGCTGTTGGACGGCATGCGGCAGAACATGCGGCAGTACGGCATGCTGATCGCGCTCGGCGTGATCGTCGCGCTGTTCGCCGTATGGTCCGGGGGCGACCTGCTGCTGCCTCGCAACGTCTCCAACCTGGTTCTCCAGAACAGTTACATCCTGATTCTCGCGATCGGCATGATGATCGTCATCATCGCCGGGCACATCGACCTGTCGGTCGGTTCGGTCACCGCCTTCACCGGCGGTGTGGCGGCCGTGCTGATGGTGCAGCACGACATACCGTGGCCACTGGCTGTGGTGCTCTGCCTGGCCATAGGCGCGGCCGCGGGCGCGGCGCAAGGCTTCCTGATCGCCTACGCGGGCATGCCGTCGTTCATCGTCACACTCGCCGGCATGCTGGTCTTCCGCGGCCTGACCGAGGTGTTCCTCAAGGGGCAGACGCTCGGCCCCTTTCCGGAGAGCCTGCAGAAGATCTCCAACGGGTTCCTGCCCGAGGTCGGTCCGAACACCAACTACCACAACCTCACGGTGCTGCTCGGGATCGTGCTGATCGGCTTCGTGGTCTGGCAGGAGGTCCGCGACCGCAAGCGCCAGCAGCAGTACTCGCTGGAGGTCCTGCCGGCCAAGCTGTTCGCGGTCAAACTGACCGCCCTGACCGCCGTCGTAGTGATCTTCACGCTGCTCCTCGCCAGCTACAAGGGTGCTCCGGTGGTACTCCTCATCCTGGCCGCGCTCCTGGTCGGCTTCGGCTACCTGATGCGCAACGCGATCATCGGCCGCCACATCTACGCCATCGGCGGCAACCTGCCCGCGGCCAAGCTGTCGGGTGTGAAGGACAAGAAGGTCACCTTCCTGGTCTTCCTGAACATGGGCATGCTCGCGGCCCTGGCGGGTCTGGTCTTCGCCGCCCGCTTCAACGCGGCCTCGCCCAAGGCGGGCCTCAACTTCGAACTGGAGGCCATCGCCGCCTCGTTCATCGGCGGCGCGTCGATGAGCGGCGGCGTCGGCACGGTCCTCGGCGCGATCATCGGTGGTCTGGTCCTGGGCGTGCTGAACAACGGCATGAACCTCGTCGGCATCGGCACCGACTGGCAGCAGGTCATCAAGGGACTGGTGCTGCTGGCGGCGGTCGGGTTCGACGTGTGGAACAAGCGCAAGGTCGGTTCGTAACGCACCTCGGGCCCCGCCACCCACGGCGGGGCCCGCTCCTTTCACGGACGTACAGGAGCCGGGCACATGGAACTGAGCAGACGAACGGTCATCGCGTCGGCGGCCGCGGCCGGCGTGGCCGCCACCGCGGTCGGCGGCACCGCACACGCCACGGGAGGCAGGAAGCCGGTGAAGGAGCTCTTCGGCAAGCTGGCCGACGGGACGAAGGTGTACCGCTGGTCGCTGGAGAACGGCGGCACGCGGATGAAGGTGCTGTCGTACGGCGGCGTCGTGCAGTCCCTGGAGATCCCCGACCGCCGGGGCCGCCACGAGAACGTCTCCCTGGGCTTCGACAACCTCGACGACTACGTCGCCCGCAGCCCGCACTTCGGCGCCCTGATCGGCCGGTACGGCAACCGCATCGCCAAGGGCCGCTTCACCCTGGACGGCAAGGAGTACCAGCTCTCCGTCAACGACGGCGAGAACTCCCTGCACGGCGGCGCCCTGGGCTTCGACTACCGGGTGTGGGACGTCGAGCCGTTCACCGCGGGCTCCGACGTCGGACTGGTCCTGCACTACACCAGCGTCGACGGCGAGATGGGCTACCCGGGCACGCTCAGGGCGAAGGTGACGTACACCCTCACCCGGCGCGGCGACTGGCGCATCGACTACGAGGCCACCACCGACAAGGCCACCGTCGTCAACCTCACCAGCCACGTCTACTGGAACCTGGCCGGCGAGGGCAGCGGCACGATCGAGGACCACGAGCTGTCGATCGCCGCCTCCCGCTACACACCCACCGACGCGGGTCTCATCCCCACGGGCGAGCTGGCGAAGGTGTCCGGCACGCCCTTCGACTTCCGCCGGGGCAAGCCGGTCGGCCGGGACATCCGGGACGCCCACCCGCAGCTGGTCACCGCCAAGGGCTTCGACCACAACTGGGTCCTCGACAAGGGCATCACCGACCGGCCCGAGCACATCGCGACCCTGCGCGACCGGGCGTCGGGCCGCACCCTGCGCATCGCCACCGACCAGCCGGGCCTGCAGTTCTACTCGGGCAACTTCCTCGACGGCACCCTGACCGGCACCGGCGGCTCCCTCTACCGCCAGGGCGACGCCCTGTGCCTGGAGACGCAGCACTTCCCCGACTCGCCGAACCAGCCGTCCTTCCCGTCGACCGTGCTGCGGCCGGGGCAGACGTACCGGACGTCGACGGTGCACTCCTTCGACGCCTGAGACCCGGGCCGGGGAAGGCACACTTCCTTCACACGCGTTGAACAGCGCCCCGCCCGGCTCCGTATGCAAGGGCGGCCCGTGCTCCCGCACGGGCCGCCCACCTACGGAGGTCCACTTGTCCGGCAACGTCACCTCGCTGTTCCGCAGCACCGCGGCACACAGTCCGTCGATGGCGGCGCTGACGCGGGAGAGCGGCGAGGCGGCGGGCGCCGGTCCGGTGGACTTCTGCGTCCCCTGCAACCCGTACTTCCCCACCCCGGCGATGTTCGAGGAGATGGCCGGCCGGCTGCGCGACATCATCACGTACTACCCGAGCAGCGCCGACACCATCACCGCCGAACTGTGCGGTCTGCTCCAGCTCCCGCCGCAGTGCGTGGCGATGGGCAACGGCTCCACCGAGCTGATCACCTGGATCGACCACCTGCTGGTCCGGGAGTCCCTCGCCGTCCCCGTCCCCACCTTCGGCCGCTGGACCGACCAGCCCGTGGAGACCGGCAAACGGGTCGACATGTTCCCGCTCCAGGAGGCCGGCGGCTTCGCCCTCGACCTCGCCCGGTACGCCGAGTTCGTCCGGGCCAGGGGAACCCGGGCCGTGGTGGTCTGCAACCCCAACAACCCCGACGGCGGCTATCTGCACAAGCAGGCGCTCGTGCGGTTCATGGACACGATGGCCGACCGGGACCTGGTCGTGATCGACGAGTCCTTCCTGGAGTTCGCCGACGCCGAGGCGGACCCCAGCGTCGTCCAGGAGGCGATGCTGCGCCCCAACGTCGTCGTCCTGCGCAGCCTCGGCAAGAACTTCGGGCTGCACGGCATCCGCTTCGGCTACCTCGTCGCCAACCCGGCGCTGGCGGGCCGGGTGCGTTCCATGCTGCCCAAGTGGAATCTCAACTCCCTCGCGGAACACGTGGTGTTCATGCTGCGCGACCACGGTCCCGAGTACGCGCGGAGCCTGCAACAGGTGCGCCGCGACCGCCTGGAGATGACCGGTCGGCTCGCGTCGCTGCCCGGCCTGACCGTCTACCCGTCCCAGGGCAACTTCCTCTTCGTCCGCCTTCCCGTGGGCGCGGAGGGCACCTCGGTGCGGGACCGCATGCTCACCGAGCACCGCGTTCTGGTCCGGGAGTGCGGCAACAAGATCGGTTCGTCCAGCCGCTTCCTGCGTCTCGTGGTGCGCCCCGAGGCGGACGTACGCCGCCTGGTGTCCGGCCTGGAACAGGTGCTCTACGGGGCCGGGCGGGGAGCCGCCGCGCCCGGGCCCGCCGCAGGGACCGGCTACAGCTCGGGCACGGCGGCGGTGGACCGCCTGATGTACGAGACCAACGGCTCCGGCATGCGTGCGATCACCGCACCGACCGCCGGTGCCGATGCCCCGGGGCTCGCCGCCGCTGCGGCCGTCCCCGGCACCGGCATCGGCACCGGCATGCCGCTCCCCGCCGCGGTGCCCGTCGCTCCGGCGGCGGCGGCCGTCGGCCCGGCGCCGGTCCCCCACCCGGCGCCGTACAGCGGGCCGGTGCCGGTCCCCCAGCCGGCACCGGTCCCGCCGCCCGTGCCCTCCCCGCTTGCGGAACCTGCTCCGGTGGCGATGCCTGCTCCGGCCGCCGCGTATCCGCCGCCCGCCGCGTACCTGCCTCCCGCGGGCCCCACCCCGCCCGGTGTCCCGGCCCGCGGCGGCCTCACGGCCGCCCAGGTCAGGGGGACGAACGGCCTGGAGTCGGTCCCGGCCGCGGGCTGGCCGAACGCGGCCGGGATGGACCGGGCGGGCTGAACCCCGTCGTACTCCCCTACCCGACCGAGGCCGTCGACGGCGTCGGGCAGGGGGACGGGGAGGTGGTCTCAGTCGCCGCGGGGCCGGGGGTCGTGGTCTCCGGGCCGTCGGAGCAGTCGTCCGTGGCGGTCGGCGAGGGGCTCGGGTCGGTCGGGTCCGGCGACGGTGACGCCGTCCCGGTCGGGCTCTCGGTGGGAGTCTCGCCGGGCGGCTGGGACGGGCCCTGGCTCGTCGGAGGGGCCGTCGGGGAGGAGGGCTCCGGGTCCGGTGTCGGCGAGGTCGGCGGGACGGAGGGCGACGGTCCCGGGGTGCCCGGCGTGGTGCTCGGGTCCGGGCCGACGACGATGCCACCGCCCTCGTCGCCGCCACCGTCGCCGCCCCGGCCGCTGCCGCCGTCCACGGGCTCGGTCGCCGGGGTGTCGCCGCCCGCGCCCGGGCTCTTCGGAACGACGCCCTTGCCGTCGGGGACGGTGTGGACTCCCCGGCTGTAGAACTCCAGCCAGTGCCTGACCAGTCGCAGGTAGCTGCCGGAGTTGTTGTAGCTGAGGATCGCGCGGTCCAGGTCCGCCGCCCGGGCCAGGTTGCGGTCGCCCGCGCACAGGTAGTGCCCGGCCGCCAGCGCCGCGTCGAAGATGTTGTTGGGGTCGGCACGGCCGTCGCCGTTGCCGTCCGCACCCCAGTGGGCCCAGGTGGACGGCAGGAACTGCATCGGGCCCACCGCCCTGTCGTAGACCGTGTCGCCGTCGTGGGCGCCGCCGTCCGTGTCCCGGATCAGGGCGAAGCCCCGGCCGTCGAGGGGCGGCCCGGTGATGCGGCGCAGGGTCGTGCCGTTGCCGTCGACCGCGCCGCCGCGCGCCTGGCCGGACTCGACCTTGCCGATCGCCGCGAGGAGTTCCCAGGGCAGCCGGCAGCCGGGGTCCGTCCGGGCGACGGCGGTCTCGGCGGCGCGGTAGGCGCGCAGCACGGTGGCCGGGATGCCCGACTGGGCGCGGTAGTCGCGCCGGAGCACGGGGGCGGCGGATGCGACGTCCGGGGTTCTCAGGGGCGGTAGCTCGGTGTGGTAGGAGCCGTCACCCGGCGGGTCCAGTTCGGCGTACGGGCTGTCCGCCGCCGGTACGAACGCGTCGTCGTCGGCGGCGGCTGTGGCGAGGGCGTCCTGCGCGTTCCCGGTGAGGCCGGGCGCCTGGGACGCGGTGAGCGCCGCCATGGCCGCGACGGCGAGGGCGGTCGTGCGCAGTCCCCTGCGGGCACGGCGTACGGACATGGTCGTCACTCCTGTCGGATCCGTCGGAGATGCGGGGCGGGGCGGAGGGGCGGGGCGGGGGCGCCGGGGGTTCCGAGGGTGCCGGGGGGTGCTCAGCGGCCGAAGGTGTCGATGCCGGAGACGAACCAGCGTCCGTCGCGGTGCACGACGTCGACGGCCACCATGGCCGCCGCGTACACGCCCTCGTCCCGCGCGGCGCCGTCGGCCGCCTTGTCGCCCTTGCCGGTCGTCGCTCCGGCACCGGCGGTGGCGACGCTGCTCTGGTCCGCGTAGACGAGGACCCGGGCCCGGTCGCCGTCGATGCGTTCGACCGCGCTCTCGGTGACCGTCGTGGTGATCACCGCCTTCTGCGCGTCGGCCCGCTTGCGGACGTCGGCGAGCAGCTCGCGGTGCTGGGCGACGGCCTTCCCCGTCAGCAGTTCCTTCGCGGCCTTGTCGAGGGCGCCGGGGTCGGCGTGGTCGTAGGAGAAGAGCCGGTCGACGGCCTTGGCCGCCTGTCCCTTGACCTCGCTGGTGCGGGCCAGGTCGGTCAGGGCGGTGTTGCTGCGTGCCGGGGTGTCCCGGAGTCCCTCGGCCTTCGCGTGCGCCCAGCCCGCGAAGGTGCCGAGGAGCACGGTCAGCGCGCAGAGCAGCACGAGGCCCAGGGTGCGGCGGCGGGGCCGGACCCGGGTGGGCTTCGTCTCCGCGCCGGTCGGGGGTGCGTCGGAGGCGACGGCCTCCGCGGGGCCCGCTGCCTCCGCGGGCTCCAGGACGGCTGTGGCGCCGCGCGTACCTGCCCGGACCGCCGTACGCTCGGCGTGCTCCGGACTCCCGGTGGTACCGGTGGTACCGGTGGTACCGGTGGTACCGGTGGTACCGGTGGCGCCAGTCGTAGCGGCGGTGCCGGTGGTACCGGCGGTCCCGGCGGGTCGCGTCTCGCGGGCCTGGCGGCGGCGCTGGCGGTTGATGTGGTGTCGGGTCGTCGACATGGTGCGGTGTCCTCCTCGCTGCGGCCGGCTTCTGCGGTACGGGACCGGGTCAGCCGTCCGATGTGCCGCCCACGGGTGCCTGGCCGAGGGCGCTCAGCTTCCACCGGCCGTCGGTCCGGGTGAGTTCGCCGAGCATGCGGCTGTCCTTGTCGCTCGTCGCCCCGTCGGCCGCCTTGACGGTGACGCGCAGGGCGACCAGCACCCGGGCGCGGCCGGCGCGGTCGTCGAGTTCGGTGACGGCGCCCGACAGCACCCGGGCGGTGCTGACCGTCTTCGCCTCCTTCACCTGCTCGGCGAACTCCGTGCGGCCGGAGGAGAGTTGCTCGTGCAGGTCGCCGGTCGTCGAGGACTCCCAGAGGTCGAGGTCCTGTTTGAGGTCGCGGTGGTCGAGCGTGTTCAGGTTCTGCACGGCCTGCTCCCCGGCGACCAGTGCGGCGTCGCGCTGCGCGGCGTACTCGGCCTGCCCGTCGTGGGCCGCCCGGTACCAGTCCTGGCCCGCCCACGCGGCGAAGCCGCCGGCGACGAGGGTGAGGGCGAGGGCCAGGGCCGGCAGCGGCCGGAGGCGGCCTGCGGTGAGGCGGCGGGCCACGCGTTCCATGGGGTGCTCCAGTCTCCCGCGCACGGTCAGCGGGCCTTGATGTCGACGATCCGCCACCGGTCGTCCTCCAGCCGTGCCGTGACGGTGAGTTGGGCCGCCGCGGTGGTCGCCTTGTGCTGCTTGCCGTCCTGTTCCCTGGACTTGTCCTCGCGGTGGGAGGTCTGGTCGAGGAAGACCAGGAGGCGGGCCCTGTCGCCGTCGAGTTCGATCACGCCGATGCGGACGGCCCGGGTGCTCAGGGTGACGCGCTGTGCGGTGAGGTCGTCGCGGACGCGGGCGAAGAGGGTCTCGTACTGACGGGCGGCCCGGCCGTCGAGGACGGTCTGTGCGGAGCGCTCGGCGGCCGCGGTGCCGTCGGGTGTGTAGGAGAAGGCGCGGGCGAGGGCGTTGCCGACGTCGCCCGCGACGCGGGAGGTGGCCTCGGTGTCGGTGAGCGCGTGGTTTTGGGCGGGTGCGGCCGACCGCAGCTGGTGGGCGCCGTAGAAGAAGCCGCAGCCGCCGAGTACGAGTGCCGCGGCGACCCCGCCCAGAGCGACCCGCCGCCAACGCCCGCCGGCCGGACGCCGTACGCCGGACTCGGAGTCCTCCCCGGCCCTTTCGCCCTCGGCGGCCTCGTCGTCGGGGGGTGTGTCCTCGGCGGCCTCGGTCTCGGCGTCGGGAGGTGCGGGGGCGGGGGCCGCCGACGAGGGCGCCTCCCCCTCGTCCGGGGCGGGGTCGCTCGGGGTCCCTCCGCGCAGCAGCCATGTCGGCGTCATCGTTGCTCGCCGCCCTTCTCCTCCTCGACCGGCACCGCGCTCAGCGCCCTCACCTTCCACTGGTCCTCGCCCGTGCGGGCCAGGACCGCTTCGAGGCGTTTGCGGTCGGTGGTCGGCTTCTTCGTCCCGGCGGGGGTGACCTCGACGCGGACGGTGGCGATGAGCTTGGCCGTGCCGGCCCGGGTGTCGAGCGCGGTGACGGCGGCCTCGGTGACCGTGCCGCGTGCCGAGTCGCCCGCCTTGGCCTCGGTGTCGCCCAGTTCGCCGCGCAGCGGACCGGTGGACGCGGTGCGCCAGTCCTGGATGCTCCGCTCCGCCCGCTGCCGGGTGGAGGCGTCGAGCGTGGTGAGGACGGCGATGCCGTCGCGGCCGTCGGCGAGCGCCTCGTCCCGCTCCCTGCCGTACGCCAGCGAGTCGTCGGCGCGTGCCTGCGCGTACGTCCACGCGCCGGTGCCGCAGAAGCCGAGGGCCAGCGCGAGTCCCGCCCCGGTGAGGATCCGGGCCCGCCTCATCGCGCGCCGCCGGTGGCCGGGGCGAGGAGGCCGGTCAGGCCGGACGGTGCCTCGCCGCTCTGTCCCGGCAGGGCGAGCGCGCCGGGGAGGGCCGCCGCGGCCGCGGTACCGCCGCTTGCCGGGCTCCCGCCGCTCTTCGTGGTCCCGCTCCCGGAGGGCAGGGAGCCGGGTCTGGCCGGGTCGGGCACCGCGCCGCCCTTGGGGGCGTTGGCCGAGCCGCGCACGTTGGAGCCGCTCGACGCGGGGGCGGTGCAGGCGGCGTCGGTGTTGAGGGCGGGCGCGGTGCCGAGGGCGAGGCCGTTGCGGTAGCGCGTGCCGCCGTACCCGTCGGTGCAGGGCAGGGGGGTGAAGAAGGTGACGGCCATGCCGAGGTTCAGCTTCCCTCCGTCGACTGCGGTGGCGCCGGCGGCGACGGCCGCCGGGTACTTCACGAGGAGTTCCTCGATGCCGCGCTGCCGGGTGACGGCGACCTCCGAGGTGGTGAGCAGGTTGGCGAGGACCACGCCGAGGCTCGGGTCGAGGTCCCGCAGCAGGCCGCTGACCTGGGTGGCGGCCTCGGGGGTGACCGCGAGGAGGCGGCGCAGGTCGGCGTCGGAGCCCTTGAGCGCGACGGCCAGTTCCTTCGCGCCGACGGCGAAGTCGCGGATGGCCTCGGACTCCTCGGCCTGGGTGCGCAGGACGGTCTCGCCGTCGTTGATGAGCAGGGTGGTGGACGGCAGGGCGCGGTCGGCGGCCTCGACGAAGTCGCTGCCGCTGTCGATCAGCACCTGGAGGTCGTCGCCGTGCCCTTCGAAGGCCTTGCCGAACTCGTCGACGACCGTGCGCAGGTCCTCCAGCGGGACCGAGCTGACGAGGTCGTCGACGCTGGTGAGGACGTCGGTGACGGGTGCGGGCACCTGGGTGTCGGACTGCTCGATGCGGGTGCCGTCGGCGAGGTAGGGGGAGCCGTCGCTCTCGGGCCGCAGGTCGATGTACTGCTCGCCGACGGCGGAGAGCCCGGCGACCACGGCCTTGGTGTCGGCGGGGATGCGGGGAGCGGACTTCTTGATGCGCAGCTCGGCGACCACGCCCTCGGCGGTGAGGTCGATGGGTCCGACGCGCCCCACCGAGACGCCCCGGTAGGTGACGTCGGAGTGGGTGAACAACCCTCCGGTGCGCGGAAGTTGGACGTCGACGGTGTAGTAGTCGGCGACGCCCACGTACCGGCCGAGGTCGGCGTAGCGGATGCCGAGGAAGGCGAGGACGAGGACGGCGATGAGGAGGAAGGCGAGGTTCTTCAGCCGTACGGCGAGGGTGATCATCCGCGCTCACCTCCGGGCCCGGACACGGACGGCAGCGGCAGCGGCGAGGCGGACCGCTGCTTCGCGGCCGCGCCGGCCCGCGCCTGCGCCCCCGCGTCCGCCCCCGCGTCCGCCGCCGCGTCCCCGGGTGCGGGGGCGGACGGGGACGGGGAGGCCGTGCCCCCGGGTACGAGCGGCGGGATCACCTCGGTGCCGGGCACGGCGACCATGGTGAGGTACGCGTTGAGGTAGTCGCCCTTCACTCCGCGCAGCACCTCGTCGGTGAACGGGTAGGTCACCAGCACCTGGAGCGAGTCGGGCAGGTCCGTGCCCGCGTCGGCGAGTGCCCGCAGCGTCGGCGCGATGGCCTTGAGGTCGGCGATCATGTCCTTCTTGCTCGCGTCGATGGTGGAGACGGCGACGCCGGAGAGCGTGTCGAGGGAGCGCAGCATGGTCAGCAGCGAGCCGCGCTGCTTCTCCAGCGTCTTCAGTCCGGGCGAGAGGTCGGTGAGGACGGTGCCGACGTCCTCCTTGCGGGTGGCGAGGGTCGAGGAGAGGCGGTTGACGGCGTCGAGGGCGTCGGTGATGTCTCCCCGGTGGTCGTCGAGGTCGCCGACCAGGGTGTTGACCCGCTTCAGCATCGAGCGGACCTCGGGTTCGCGGCCGCCAAGCGCCGAGTTCAGTTCCCGGGTGATGGTCTTGAGCTGGTTGACGCCGCCGCCGTTGAGGAGCAGGGACAGCGCGCCGAACACCTCCTCGACCTCGGTGTTGCGGCTGGTGCGGGCCAGCGGGATGACGCTGCCGTCCGCCAGCCGGGCGGACCCGGTCTCCTCGGCGGGTGCCACGAGCTGGATGTACTTCTCGCCCAGCAGGCTGGACTGTTCGAGTCGTGCGGTGGCGTCGGCGGGCAGCCGCACGTCGCCGTTGATCTCCATGGTGACGCGGGCCGACCAGTCGTCGCGGCCGAGGTCGATGCCGGTGATCCGGCCGACGGAGACGTCGTTGACCTTCACCGCGGAGTGCGGGACCAGGCTGAGCACGTCCTGGAGTTCCGCGGTGACGGTGTAGGGGTGGTCTCCGAGGTCGGCGCCGCCGGGCAGCGGCAGGTCCTCGATGCCGTCGAAGCCCGGCACGCCGGCCGAGACGCCGCCGAGGGCGAGGGTGAAGCCGAGGCCGAGGGCGATCAGTCCGCCCGCGGTGAGCCCGGCCACCCGGGCCGTGGTGAACGCGCCGCGCTTCATCGGCCGTCCCCCTCGCCCTGGTCGGCCGCTCCGGCGACGGGCAGGGGCAGCAGCGGGCCGCCCATGCTGATCTCGTTGAGGTTGGCGCGGCCGTCGAGAGTGCGGGTGTCGGGGTTGTAGGCGCCCACGACGTTGCCCGCGGCCAGCGGTGCCACGTCCAGGGCCTCGGCCAGGGAGGCCCGTTGCTCGACCAGGGTCCGGGTGAGGGGGACGAGCCGGTCGACGTTCTTCTTCAGTTCGCCCCGGTTGTCCTCGATGAAGGTCTTGACCTGGCCGAGGGCCTTGCCGAGTTCCTCCAGCGCGCCGGTGAGGTCGTCCTTGTTGTCGGCGAAGAAGCTGACGACCTCGTCCAGGCGTTCCTGCGCGGTGCGCACCTCGGTGTCCTTGTCCTTCAGCATGGTGGTGAAGGTCTGGAGGCTGCCGAGCGTCTTGAACAGGTCGTCGCTGCTGCCGTCGAGGGTTTTGGCGGCCTTGCCGAACTGCTCGACGCTGTCGCCGATGGCCTCGCCGTTGCCGTCGAGGTTGGCGGCGCCGGTCTTCAGCAGTTCGGACAGGGCGCCGTCGGAGTTGGCGCCGTCCGGGCCGAGGGCGTCGCCGAGTTGGGTGATGGAGTCGTAGATCTGGTCGATCTCGACGGGGACCCGGTTGCGGGAGGCCGGCAGTACGGCTCCGTCGGCGAGGTCGGGGCCCTTGCTGTAGGCGGGGGTGAGCTGCACGTAGCGGTCGGCGACGACGCTGGGTGCGACGACGACGGCCCGCGCGCCCCGGGGGACCTTCACCCCCTCGTCGAGGCGGAGTCCGACGCGGACGGTGGTGCCCTCGGGCCGTACCGACTCCACCTCGCCGACCCGTACCCCGAGGATGCGCAGGTCGGACCCGGCGTAGACGCCGATGGCGCGGTCGAAGTAGGCGGTGAGGCGGACGCCGTCGGAGGCGAGGACGCGCACGGTGACCAGGCCGGCGGCGGCGAGCACCGCGAAGGCGAGCACCCCGGTGAGGATCTTTCTGCGTCGGTTCATCACTCACCGCTCCCCTGGGCCGCCGCCGGTTGTTTCGGCGGCTCGCATCCGGTGTCGGGCTGGGAGGTCTTGGGCAGGTAGGAGCGGGGCACGACACCGCAGAGGTAGCTGTCGAACCAGCGGCCGTTGCCGAGGGTGTTGCCGACCAGGCGGTAGTAGGGGCCGACCAGGGCGAGGGTCTTGCCGAGCTGGGTGTTGTTCTTCTCCAGGACGCCGGTCACGCGGCTGAGGGCCTTGAGGGTGGGCCCGAGCTGCTTCTCGTTGTCCTTGACGAGGCCGCCGAGTTCGGTGCCCAGGTCCCGGCTGCCCTTGAGCAGGGCGCTGATGGCGGCGCGGCGGTCGCGGAGTTCGCCGAGCAGGGGGCCGCCGTCCTCGATGAGGGTCTCGAAGCTGGACTTCTTGTTCTCCAGTGTCTTGGTGAACCGGGCGCTGCCCCCCAGGAGTTCGGCGAGTTCCGCGTCGCGCTTGGAGACGGACTTCGACAGGTCGGACAGTCCGGTGGCCGCCTTGCGCACGTGCGGCGGGGAGTCCTTGAAGGTCTCGGAGATGGTCTCGAAGCTCTCCGCGAGCTGTCCGGTGTCGATGGCGTCGACGGTGCCGCTGAGGTCCTGGAAGGCCTGGGTCACGTCGTAGGGGGAGGTGGTGCGGGTCAGGGGGATGCGGCTGCCGGGGTCCTGGCGGCCGGAGCCGAGCGGGTCGAGCGCCAGGTACTTGTCGCCGAGGACGGTCTTGATGGCGATGGCGGCGGTCGTGCGGTCGCCCAGCCAGGCGTCCTCGACCTCGAAGACGACCTTCACCTTGGCCCCGTCGAGCGCGACGCCGGTGACCTGGCCGACCTTGACGCCGGCGATGCGTACCTCGTCGCCCTCGTCCAGGCCCGCGGCCTCGGAGAAGTCGGCGCTGTAGGAGGTGCCGCCGCCGAAGGGCAGGCGGTCCACGTTGTAGGCGAGGAGGGCGATCAGGGCGAGGACGACGAGTCCGGCGACGCCGACGGCGACGGGGTTGCGTTCCTTGACCGGTTTGATACGGGGACGGGGGCGGGGGCGCTTCATCCGCGGCACCTCGATTCGGTGATCGCGATGCCGGTCGGCGGTTCGGAGCCGTCGGAGGTGGTCACTTGGCTCACGCGCGCCTCGCAGAGGTAGAGGTTGAACCACGAGCCGTAGGAGGACAGTCGGGCGAGGGCGGTCATCTTGGCGGGGGTCTTCTCGAGGAAGTCCTCGATCTGCGGGGTGTGCTCGCCGAGGTTGGTGGAGAGCCGGCCGAGTTCGCCGATGTCCTGCTTGAGGGGGGCGCGTCCGTCCTTGAAGAGGTCGGCGGTGACGGTGGTCAGGTCGCCCATGGCCGCGACGGCCCTGCCGAGGGGTTTGCGGTCCTCGTTGAAGCCGGTGACCAGTTCCTGGAGGGTGACGACGAGGTCGTCGAAGCTGTCCTCGCGGTCGTTGAGGGTGTCCAGGACGGTGGTGAGGTTCTGGACGACCTGCCCGATCACCTTGTCCTTGGCGGCGACGGTCGTGCCGAGCGAGCCGATGTGGCGGATCAGGCTGTCGACGGTGGCGCCCTCGCCCTGGAGCACCTGCACGATCGACCCTGCGAGTTCGTTGACGTCCTTCGGGGAGAGCCCCTCGAACAGCGGCTTGAAGCCGTTGAAGAGGAGGGTCAGGTCGAGTGCGGGCGTGGTGCGGTCCAGCGGGACGGTGCCGCCCTCCTCCAGGGTGCCGGTGAGGTCGCCGCTGCCGCGGCCGAGGGAGACGTAGCGCTGGCCGACCATGTTGAGGTACTTCACGGCCGCGGTGGTCGAGCGGGGCAGGCCGCGGTCGTCGCGGACGGTGAAGGTGACCTGCGCGGTGCGCCGCTGGACGACGCGTACGTCGGTGACCTCGCCGACCGTCACTCCGGAGATCCGCACGCTGTCCCCGTCCATGAGCCCGGTGACGTCGGTGAACAGCGCCTTGTACGTGCTGGTGCCGGTGCCGGAGTCGACGCCGGTGCCGGCCACGCTCAGGCCGAGCACGGTGGTGGCGAGGGCGGTGACCACCACGAACACGAGGGACTTGACGAGCGGCCCGGTCAGCGGGCGGCGCCGGGTGTGCGCGTTGTCGGCCCGGGTCATCGCAGCGTCACCTCCGTGCCGCGGTAGACGGGGCCGACCAGCAGGCTGCTCCAGTCGGGCAGGTCGGCGGGGCTCTCGCCGGCGGCGGGGGCGAGGAGTTCGTTGACGAGGTCGTTCTCCTGCGGGGAGTTGGCGGGCCCGAGGTCCTGGTCGGCCGCGGCGGAGGCGGCCCGCACGGTGGGCCGGGGCAGCGAGCCGACGTAGGGCACGGTGGGGCAGCGGGGGCCGCCGCCGGCGTCGTAGGCGGGGGTGTCGCGGCCGGGGCGGTAGGCGCCGCGGGAGGCGACGGTGGTGACGTCGACGTGGATGCCGGGCCGGTCGGTGCCCTTGCCGAGCGCCTTGTCCATGGCCGGCACGAACTCGGCGAGGGTGCGCAGGGTGCAGGGGAAGGCGGAGGAGTACTCGGCGAGCAGTTCCAGCGTGGGCCGGCTGGTGGCGCTGAGCCGGATGATGTTGTCCTCGTTCTTGCGCAGGAAGGCCGTCACGTCCTCGGCCGTGCGGGTGGTGGCGCCGAGGGTGGAGGCGAGCTGGGCCTCCTGCTCGGCCAGGGTGCCGCTGGTGGTGGTGAAGTCGGTGAGCGCCGTGATGATGTCGGGCGCGGCGTCCGCGTAGACGTGGCTGACCTTCACGAGTTCCCTGAGGTCGCGGTTGAGGGCGGGCAGGTGGGGGTTGAACTCCGCCAGGTGCTCGTCCAGCAGGGTGAGCGTGTCGCCGAGCCGCTCTCCGCGTCCTTCGAGGGCCTGGGAGACGGCGGACAGGGTCGCGGACAGCTTCTGCGGCTGGACGGCGGTGAGCATCGGCAGCACGTTGTCGAGGACCTGCTGGAGTTCGATGGCGTTCGCGGACCGGTCCTGGGGGACGACGGACCCGGCGGGCAGGGGGTCGGGCGAGGGGTCCGGGGGCGGTACGAGGGCCACGAAGCGCTCGCCGAACAGGGTGGTCGGCAGCATCTGCGCGCGGACGTCGGACGGTACGTCGTCCAGCGTCCCGGGCTTCATGGCGAGGGTGAGCCGGGCGCCGTCGCCGGTGGCGTCGATGGCGCGGACCTCGCCGACGACGACGCCGCGCAGTTTCACCTCGGCGCCCGGGTGCATCTGGTTGCCGGCGCTGCCGGTCTCGACGACCACCGGGTCGGAGTCGGTGAACTTCTTGTCGTAGACGGCGACGGCCAGCCAGATCAGCAGGGCGGGCACCAGCACGAACACCACCCCGGCCAGCCGGTGGCGCAGCGCCTGTCCTCTCGGTCGGCTCATCTCACCCCGCCACCTTCACGGTCGTGGTCGCGCCCCACAGGGCCAGCGACAGGAAGAAGTCGGTGACGCTGATCAGCACGATGGCGTTGCGCACGGAGCGGCCGACGGCGACACCGACACCGGCGGGGCCGCCGGAGGCGCGGTAGCCGTAGTAGCAGTGGGCGACGATCACCATGACGCTGAAGATCAGCACCTTCAGTACGGACAGCAGTACGTCCGTCGGGGACAGGAACAGGTTGAAGTAGTGGTCGTACGTCCCCCGGGACTGGCCGTTGAACAGGACGGTCACGTAGCGGGAGGCGAGGAAGGAGGAGAGCAGGCCGATGGCGTAGAGCGGGATGATGGCGACGACGCCGGCGATGATGCGGGTGGTGACGAGGTAGGGCATGGAGCGGATGCCCATGCCTTCGAGGGCGTCGACCTCCTCGTTGATGCGCATGGCGCCGAGCTGGGCGGTGAAGCCGGCGCCGACGGTGGCGGAGAGGGCGAGTCCGGCGACGAGGGGGGCGATCTCGCGGGTGTTGAAGTAGGCGGAGACGAATCCGGTGAACGCGGCGGTGCCGATCTGGTCGAGGGCCGCGTAGCCCTGGAGTCCGACGACGGTCCCGGTGAAGAGCGTCATCGCGATCATCACGCCGATGGTGCCGCCGATGACGCCGAGACCGCCGGAGCCGAAGGCCACCTCGGCGAGCAGGCGCTGCACCTCCTTGAGGTAGCGGCGCAGGGTCCGCGGGATCCAGAGCAGGGCCCGGGCGTAGAAGAGCAGTTGGTCGCCGGAGCGGTCGAGCCAGACGAGCGGGGAGGCCATCGGTCCTCAGCCTCCCTTCGGCGGGACGATCTGGAGGTAGACGGCCGTCATCACCATGTTGACGAAGAAGAGCAGCAGGAACGTGATGACGACGGACTGGTTGACGGCGTCGCCGACGCCCTTGGGGCCGCCGCGCGGGTTGAGGCCCCGGTAGGCGGCGACGATGCCGGCGATGAACCCGAAGACCAGCGCCTTGAGTTCGCTGACGTACAGGTCGGGCAGCTGGGCGAGGGCGGAGAAGCTGGAGAGGTAGGCGCCGGGGGTGCCGTCCTGCATGATGACGTTGAAGAAGTAGCCGCCGAGGATGCCGACGACGGAGACCAGGCCGTTGAGCAGGACGGCGACGCCCATGGCGGCCAGGACCCGGGGCACGACCAGTCGCTGCACCGGGGAGACGCCCATGACCTCCATCGCGTCGAGTTCCTCGCGGATCTTGCGGGAGCCGAGGTCGGCGCAGATGGCCGAGCCGCCCGCGCCGGCGATCAGCAGGGCCACGATGAGCGGGCTGGCCTGCTGGACGACGGCGAGGACGCTGGCGCCCCCGGTGAACGACTGGGCGCCGAGCTGCTCGGTCAGGGAGCCGACCTGGAGGGCGATGACGGCGCCGAAGGGGATCGAGACGAGGGCGGCGGGCAGGATGGTCACGCTCGCGACGAACCAGAACTGCTCGACGAACTCCCGGAACTGGAAGGGTCTTCGGAAGACGGCACGGCCGACTTCGAGGGCCAGCGCGAAGAGCCGGCCCGTCTGCCGCAGCGCGCCGGTGATCACGCGCCGCTCCCGGCGGCGGGCATCGGCACGGTGGCCGCCTCGGCGTCCTTCGCGTAGGTCTCCCGGATGGCGGAGCGCGCGGCGGGCGGCAGCGTGTCGATCACGCCCAGGACGCGCTCACGCCGGCGGGCGACGGCCCGGCGCGGCGGGAGGCCGGGCGACGGTTCCAGCTGCGGCACGATCGCCCGGGGTGCGGTGGGGACGGCGGGGGCGGCGTCCGCCTCGGCGGCGAGGGTGGCCGCGTCCTTCTCCTCGGACATCCCGATCGGGCCCTCGCGCCGCCCGCCGAGGAACTGGGAGACGACCGGCTCCTCGCTGGTGAGCAGCACCTCGCGCGGGCCGAAGGTGACCAGTTCGCGCAGGAAGAGCATCCCCATGTTGTCGGGCACGGTGGCGGCGATGTCGAGGTTGTGGGTGACGATCAGCATCGTCGCGTCGAGCTGCGCGTTCAGGTCGATCAGCAGTTGCGAGATGTAGGCGGTGCGGACCGGGTCGAGTCCGGAGTCCGGTTCGTCGCACAGGATGATCTGCGGGTCGAGGACGAGCGCGCGGGCCAGTCCGGCCCGCTTGCGCATGCCGCCGCTGATCTCTCCCGGAAGCTTGCCCTCCGCGCCGAGCAGTCCGACGACCTCGATCCGCTCCATGACGATGCGGCGGATCTCGGACTCCTTCTTGCGGGTGTGCTCGCGCAGCGGGAAGGCGATGTTGTCGAAGAGGGACATGGACCCGAAGAGGGCTCCGTCCTGGAACATGAGGCCGAACAGTTTCCGGGTCTCGTAGATGTCCCTTTCGGGACTGTTCACCATGTCCACTCCGTTGATGAGGACACGGCCCTTCTCCGGCTTGAGCAACCCTATGAGCGACTTCAGGAAAACGGTCTTCCCGGTGCCGGACGGGCCCAGCATCACGCTCACCTCACCGGCAGGAAGAGTGAGTGACACGTCCCGCCAGATGCTCTGCTTACCGAAGGACTTGGTCAGGCCCTCGACCACCACTTCGATTCCCATATCACCTCCAGCGGACGTCAATCGGATATGTGCCGCGGGCGCACGTTAAGTCGGCACGGAGCGCAGTGACAACGGGCGTGCACCGGATCTTCGGCAGCCCTCCGGAACTTGTCACCGCGCAGACAACACGCCGGCCCCGAACTTGTCTCCGCCGAGACAGGGCGGGGTCTCGCGGTTCCGGGGGGTGTGGTCCCGCGATACCCCGCCGACGGACACCCGAGCCCGATGGAAGGGTGGGCCAAAAAGCATCCGTCATGGTTCCGGCCGACGGGGGCCACCGACCTGGAACCGAGCACCGCAACGGCACGTTACGGCCGAGTAACCTCGGCGGGCAACACCGGAATCCGAGTTTTCCGGGATACCGACTCCGGCCATCCGGAACCTGTCACGGAGGACACAAGAACCGGCCGGAACCTTGTCGGCAGGTGAGCATTCCGACCCTCAAACACGCGGCGTGCGGGAAACGGGACCGCCGTCGGCCGGACGTTTCGGTCTTGGCAGCGCGTGACTAAGGCGAACCGCGAATCACTCACTGGGGAAACAGCTTGTTCCACTTTTAAAAGAATCATGGACGGGCTCATTGTTCGGCTAAGTTTCCGGCGAGTAACGTCACCGCTCACTGCCGGTCAACCCTCAAGGAGTCCCGAGTCATGAAGAAGAACACGAGAAGGTCGGCCATCGTGGTCTGTGCGGCCGCGTCGGCGCTGGGTCTCGCCGCCGGGCCGTCCTCCGCGGTGCCGTCCACGGTGTGGACCGTCACCCCCTCGCCGGCCTCGTTCCAGGCCGCGAACGTCGGCAACATCGTGCTGACCGCCACCATCCCGATGACCTGCACGGCCTCCAACGCGACCGGTGTGATGAACAGCGCGACCGGCAACCCCGGGGACGTCGCCGACATCAACACCATGAACTTCGGTGCCTCCGGCTCGCCGTGCACCAGCGTCCTGGGCAACGTCACCACCACCTCGGTCACCCCCTGGGACGTCGTCGCGCAGGACTACAACGCCTCCACCGGTGTCACCACCGGCTACGTCGGCAACGTCAAGGCCAACGTGACCGCGGGCGCCTGCAAGTTCACGGTGACGGGCAAGGCCTCGGCCACCTACACCAACTCCACCGGCGTCCTCGCGGTCAACAGCGTCTCCGGTGAGCTGGCGGTCACCAACCCCGTCAACTGCGGCGCGATCGTCACGCCCACCACCAAGCCCACCTTCAAGGGCAACTACGCCGTCAAGCAGGCGGGCAGCAGCGTCATCCCGACCATCGTCGGCTCCAACCCGTAGACCGCTCCCGCTCATGTCCGCCCGGCCGGCATCCCGGCCGGGCGTTCGCGAGCCCGTGCCGCCTCCCGGCACCGGCGCCCCGTCCAAGCCACCCGAGCGGAGTCGCATGAAAGCCCAAGGAACCGCCGCCCCGCGGCCGCCCCGGATCCGCGCCCGGACCACGTCGATCGCCGCGTTCGTCGTGCTCGCCGCGCTGATCCCGACCACGGCCTCCGCCTCGGGCACCCAGCAGGCCGAGGCGGAACTCCCCTACGTCTGCGCCCTCCCCTCGGGCGGGCTGCCGGCGACGGTGCGGATCTCGGCGGACCTCCCGGAACGCGCGGACCGGGGCGAGACGTTCACGCCCGACGCCGTCACCACCACCGTGGAGCTGCCCGCGGAGGCGGTCGCGGACCTCACGGCGACCGCGCCCGACGCGACCGAGGTGCGGGCGGCCACGCGGCTCGGCATCGGCCTCACCCAGAACGCGGCCACGGCCGCGGCGACCTGGCGGGGCGGCAGCGGGCCCGTCGCACTGCCCGCGTCGGGACCGCTGACGCTGGTCTCGAAGGGCGACGTCCCCTCGGTGGCCGGCCAGAGCGACGGCGACCTGGCCTTCTCGGCGGGCGACCTCTCGATCGACCTGGCACTCGGCGCCGCGGACGGGGCCGCCACCGACACGGCCGCCGACGCCCCCGGCTCGCTGACCGTCGACTGCTCCCTCGCCGATGACGCCCCGGACCAGGGGCTGCTGGCCACCGTGCCGGTCGGCACGGGCGGCCCCGGGGCGAGCGGTTCGCCCTCCCCGTCCGGGTCCGCGACGGCGTCGGGCCCACCGCGGGACGGGCAGGGGGGCCAGGCGGAGGAGCGGCAGGGGGAGCGGTCGCCGAAGGTGCTGGAGGACTCGCCCGGTGCCGCCGCGGACCGCGACGTGCCGCCGTGCCGCTACGACGAGCAGCACCCGCCCGCGTCGCAGTCGCTGAACGCCTACATCACGGGCTACACCAACGTGAACAAGATGAAGGGCGCCTCGTACCTCCCGGTGTCCTGCATGCTGATCGAGCAGGGTATCCCCGAACTGGTCTCCATCGACGCGGAGTCGATGGTCTTCAACACGGTGTCGTACGGCAACTTCCACTACCGGGAGCGCCAGGAGACACCACCCTTCCAGAGCACCTTCCTGACCTTCGACTTCGTCCCGGTGAAGGCCACCATGGTGCTGAAGCAGACGGGCCCCGTCAGGATCGACTCGCTCCTGAAGACGCCGCTGATCCCGTTCGAGGGTTCGGTGACCACGATGGACACCTACATCCGCGCTCCGTTGACCCTGCAGGTGACCGCCCTGGAGGTCAACGGGACACCCCTGGACGTCGGTTCCGAGTGCCGGACCGAGACGTCCCTCACCTCCGCCGAGCCGGACCCGGCGAACTTCCCCGGTGATCACTTGGTGGTGTTCGGGCGGGGCGAGCAGGTCTACGGCCAGGTCGTCGTCGGCTACCAGCTCACCTCGGGCGGTGTGCTGTCCGGCGAGGTGTCCATCCCGGCCTTCACCGGCTGCGGCACCGACGGCGAGGATCTCGACCGGCTGCTCACCGCCTCCGTCTCCGGCCCCGGCAACTACATCAAGCAGGTCCAGGGCCAGACGTGCGCGGTCATGAACGTCAACGTGCAGGAGTGCACCGAGGACCTCCAGCCCCTCGAGATCCCGGTCGCCGAGCGCTGACCCGGCACCCAGCCCCGCACCTCCCCTCCCACCTCCACGGAAGGCCACCACCATGCGCCCGATCTCCGCCCGCACCCGGCTCGCCACCGTCTCCGCGCTGACCGCGCTCGGCGCCTTCGCCTCCCTGGGCACGGCGACCGCCGCCGACCCCGCGCTGAACGGCGAGTGGGCCCCCTTCACCCGCTGTCCCGTGGACGCCCCGGCGATGCTGGCCGCCGACGGCTTCGACAAGACCCCGCAGTGCGTGGTGTCCACCTCGGCGAGCGGCTCCATCAAACTGGGCGACACCACCGTGACGACCGGCAGGACCAACCTCCAGATCGGGGTCGTCCAGAACGCGGACGGCACCAGCAGCGTGGTCGCCCCGGCCTCCGGCGCGCTGGTCGCCGAGCCCGCCACCGTGCCCGGCGGACTGCTCGGCCTGATGTGCCCGAGCGACATATTCGTGATCACCGGCATCTGCGAGTCGCTGGAGAACTCCAGCCTCAACAAGATCACCGCCACCATGGAGTCCGCCGGCGCCCCCTACGCCTTCGACCAGACCGCGGGTGTCCTCACCGACATGCCCATCGTCGCCCTGCCGGTCCGCATCCACCTGGAGAACCCGCTGCTCGGCTCCAACTGCTACATCGGCTCGGCGGCCAACCCGATCGTGCTGCGCCCGGAGAACCGGAACTACCCGGAGTTCGGGATGACCTTCTACGACGGTGACGGCACCGTGAACGCGGCCGGCGAGATGAGCCGGATCAACCTCAGCGGCGCCACCCAGAACGACAGCACCTTCGCGGTGCCCGGCGCCACCGGCTGCGGCCTGAACGTCGGACTGATCAACCTGGCGGTGAACGCGAAGACCGGGCTGCCCTCCGCCGCCGGCGACAACAGCCTGACCCTCAACGACACGCGGACCCACCTCACCGGTCTCAACGCTCCCGGGACCGTCGTCCCCGACGCCGGGAAGACCATGGCCGAGAACTGGCACTCCGCCGTGAAGTAACGGTCACGGGCACACACAACCGTGACACGATTCCTCCCCAAGAGATGTACACCGCACCAAAGTTGATTTACCGTCAGCTTTGCCAGACCGGTGAACGCCCGGTGGACCGGTCCGGGCCCCGCCCGTCGCGGGCGGGGCCCGGCCGGCCACCCCACCGGACATGTCGACGGCAAGGGATCACTCATGCCCTCAATCGCGCGTCCCTCGGTGCTCGGTGAACCGCTCGACCCGCTCCCCAAGAAGTTCGCCGCCTTCATGCGACCGCTGCTTCCGGGACTGCTCAACGAGATACGGACCGAGGTCACCCGCACCTACCCGGTCTACGGCAGGCTGCTCAACGGCCCGGACGGCGACGCGATCCGCCAGGGCGTCGAGCAGGCGCTGACCGCCTTCGTGGACCGGGTGGCCGACCCCTCCAGCAGCTCCGAGCTGCGGGACGAACTGCTGCGCAGGTTCGGCCGGGTGGAGGCCTACGAGGGCCGCGACCTGGAGGTGCTCCAGGGCGCCTACCGGCTCGGCGCCCGCATCGCCCTGCGCCGGGCCAAGACACTGGGACGGCAGTACAGCCTCTCCCCCACCCTCATCCTCGCCTTCGCCGACGCCCTCTTCGCCTACGTCGAGGAGCTGGAGGCGATCACCCGCGAGGGGTACGCGGAGGTGCGCGAGCGCGCGGCCTCCGAGGAGTCCGCGTTACGAAGACAGTTACTGCACTTCCTCCTGGCCTCCTCCCCGCTGCCCCGGACGACCGTCTCGGAGCTGTGCAAGGCCGCCGCCTGGGAACTGCCCCGGTCGTGCTTCCTCGTCGCCCTGCGCCCTCCGGTGCCGGAACACATCCAGCTGGGGCTCGACCGCGACGTCCTCGCCGACCTGGACATCCCGCAGCCGCATCTGCTGGTCCCCGGGGATCTCACCCCCGCCCGCCTCGACATGATCCGCACGGCCCTGGCCGGCACCCGCGCCGCGGTGGGCCTGACCGTCCCGCTCGAACAGGCCGCCGACTCCGTCCGCTGGGCCCGCCGGATCCTCCAGCTCGTTGACGACGATGTCATCACCGACGCCCCGCTGATCCGCTGCGAGGACCACCTGACGACGCTGTGGCTGCTGTCCGACTCCGCCCTCGTGGACCGTGTCGCGGCCCGTGAACTGGCCCCGCTCGACGACCTGCCCGCCAGGCGGCGCGACCGGCTCGTGGAGACCCTCCGCGTCCACGTCTCCACCCGGGCGCCCGCGGAGCAGGTCGGCGAGGTGCTGGGCGTGCACGCCCAGACCGTCCGCTACCGGCTGCGGACGCTGGACGCCTACCTGGGCGACCGGCTCGCCGACCCCGACCACCGCTTCGCCATCGAGGTGGCCCTGCGCTCGCTGCACCTGCGCGGCCACGACGACGCGACGTGACCCGCCGCGGATGACGCACCGGTGAACTCCTGGCGGACGGTCGGCGCTCCCGCCCCCGGCCGTGTCCCGCTGCCGCCACCATGGGCCGCGTGAAGGGTGTTTCGTGGGAGTCGGTCATCGCCGTGCTCGGCCTCGCCGTGCCGGTGACCGCCGCGCTGTGGGAGTTCTTCCTCGCCGGGCGCAAGCGGCTCGGCTACCGCGTCCAGATGGACACCACCGTCCGGGACTCGTCGACCTCGGGGCCCGAGACCCGGGTGTTCCAGCGGATGCAGTGGGACGGCAGGACGCTGACCGACCCGTCCGTGGTGCTGCTGCGGATCGAGAACGCGGGCTGGTCCCCGATCGTGGAGAGCGACTACGTGGCGCCCGCCACCGATCCGGTGGGCGTCAGCATCGCCTTCCCGGGCCGGCGGGTCGTCGGCATGGCCGTGACGGAGCGCAGCCGGAACGTGCCGCGCAGCTTCTTCACGCCCGACCGGCCGGGATTCGCCGCCACCGACGGCGTGATCAGGCTGCCCAAGGTGATACTCAACCGCCGGGCCCACTACAAGGTGCTGGCGGTCCTGGACCGCGAGGCGGGGTTCGACGACACCGAGTTCCCCGATCCGGAGGTCACCGCGGGCGTCGTCGGCGGGGTGCGGGGCGGGACCGCCAGGAAGACCGAGTACTCCCCGTTCGCCTCCCGGCCGGTCCGCTGGCTGCTCGCCGTCCTCGTCCTGGTGAGCGTCGCCCAGTCGGTGTCCACGTTCGCGCGGGGCGAGGAGGCCGCGGCCGCGCCGCTGGACTGCGCCGCCGGGACCCTGCGCCTGTCGGGTTCCACCGCGTTCCGGCCGGTCCTGGAACTGGCCGCCGAGCAGTACACGAAGACCTGTCCGAACGCGCGGATCCCGCTGTCCGACGGCTCCTTCGAGGGCAGTGTCCCGGGGCTGGACACGCTGGCCGCGGCCGGGGACGCGGCCGCCCCGGCGGACGGTGCGGGGCTGGGCGACCGGCTGGCGTTCAGCGACGGGCCGAAGTCCGACGGCCGCCCTCGGCTGCTGCCCAGGCCCGTCGCCCTGTCCCTGTTCACGCTGGTGGTGAACCCGGACACCGGCGTCCGGGACCTCTCCCTGCGGCAGGTCAGGGACCTCTACGCGGGGCGGATCACCAACTGGCGGCAGGTCGGCGGCGACGACCTGCCCGTCCGGCTCGTCAGCCGCAACCCGGGCTCCGGCACCCGCACCGCCCTGCAGCGGCGGGTGCTGGACGACCGGCCGCTGCCCGCGGTCACGGCGAACGACTGCCGGAGCCTGGACACCGGCCGGGCCGGACGCTGCGAGGTCGCCGACACCCCGGTCCTGCTGGACACCGTCGCCTCGGTCCCCGGCGCGCTCGGGCACAGCGAGGTCGGCGCCGCGGCCGCCCACCGGGGGGTGCGGCAGGTCCGCATCGACGGCTTCCCGGCGACGCTGGAGGGCGCCGACCAGGGCGCGTACCCCTACTGGGAGACCGAGATCGCCTACACCTACGGCGAACCGCCGGCCGACTCGATCGCCGCGGGCTTCCTGCGCTACCTCGCCGACGAGGTCGGCAAGGACGTCATCCGCTCCCAGGGCCACCGCCCCTGCGCCGAGCTGGACGAGCCGCTGCTGTGCCGGCCGGACGGGAGGTGAGCCCTCGCGGGGCCCGCGGCTACGGGTTCTCCCAGGCGGCCGGTTCCGCCGCGAGCCGCCGTACCGGGTCCGGCAGGGCGTCCGCCGCGAGGTCGGCGATCGTCACGCCCTCCAGGATCTCGCGCACATTGGCGCGCAGCGCCACCCACAGCGGCAGCAGGGGCCCCGCCGTGCCCGTGTACACCAGGCCCGTCGGCCGTTCCCCGCGCACCGAGACGATCGGGCCGTCCACCGCCCGGATGACGTCCGCCACCGTGATGCCCGTCGCCTCGCGCGCCAGCCGGTAGCCGCCGCCCCCGCCGCGCCGGCTCTCGACGACGCCGCCGCGCCTGAGGTCCCCGAGGATCCCCTCCAGGAATTTGTGCGGAATGTCCTGTGCGGCGGCCACGTCCTCCGCCCTGACCGGGGCACCGGCCGGGCAGCCGGCCTGCGAACCCTCCGGGGAACCGACCTGGGAACGGCCCTGCCGCACGGCCAGTTCCACTACCGCCCGTACCGCGTAGTCCGCACGCGCCGAGATCCTCATGCCGACCATTGTGGCGTCCGCTGGGACAATGGCCCGGCACGGGCGGTCCCGCGCACGGCGACGGGACCGGAGGCACAGGCAACAGGAGAGGCTCCCTTGGAGCACAGCGGGTTCAGCAGACGAGCGTTCAGCGCCCTCGCGGGCACCACCGTCCTCGGTCTCGCGCTGGGCGGCAGCGTGAGCAGCGCGGCGCTGCCCGCCTCCGGTGCTCCCGGCCCCGTGCCCACCGGGCCGCCGCCCGGGCCGCCCGCCGCCGACGGGGTGCGCCACCAGGTCGCCATGGACCGGCACTCCCTGCTGGTGGACGGCAGGCGGCTGGCGCTGTGGTCGGGCGAGCTGCACCCCTTCCGGCTGCCGAGCCCCTCCCTGTGGCGGGACGTGCTGCAGAAGATGCGGGCGTACGGCCACAACGCGGTCAGCGTCCGCCTCGCCTGGAACCAGCACTCCCCCGCGCCCGGCGTGTACGACTTCTCCGGCGTCCGCGACCTCGACCTGTTCCTGCGCACGGCCGCCGAGTGCGCGCTGTACGTCGTGCTGCACCCCGGCCCGTACATCGGCGCGGACGTGGACGCCGGGGGCCTGCCCGGCTGGCTGACGACCGTCGGGGCCGGGGCCGGGGCCGCCGACCCGGCGTACCTGCGGCACGCCGACGAGTGGCTGAGCCGGGTCAACGCCGTCGTCGCCCGCCACCAGTTCACCCGGGGCACCGGCACGGTCCTGCTCTACCGGGCCGACACCCCCGAACGCGCCGACCTGGACCACCTGCGCACCAGGCTCCGCGCCGACGGCATCGAGGTGCCCCTGCTCCACGCGGGCGCCCCGCTCGCCTGGGAGGAGCCGGAGCGGACCCGGGACGCCGCCGAGGCGCGGCGGCTCCACCTCGCCCGGCTGGCACGGGGCAGCACGCTGCACAACGTCCACATGGCGTTCGGCGGCACCTCCTGGGGGTGGCTGCCCGCGCCGTCCGCGCCGTCGCCGACGTACGACCCCACGGCGGCGATCGACGAGGCACGCCGGCCGACGGACAAGCTCGCCCCGCTCCACCAGCTCGGGCACCTGCTGCGCCACGTTCCGGACTTCACACGGATGACCGGGGCGCCGGCGGTCCGGGCCGCGGACGCCCGCCTGCGGGTGCGGCATCTGGCCAACCCGGACACCGGCGCCCACGCGTACGTCGTGCGCAACGACTCCGCCGCCGACGTCACCTCGACGCTGCCGATGGGCGGGACCGACGTGGAGGTCGCGGTCCCCGCCCGGGACGCGAAGCTGTTCGCCACGGGGCTGCACCTGGGCGCGGGCCGGAAGCTCGCCCACGCCACCGTGCAGCCCATGCTGACGATGAGCGTCGGGCGGCTGGACGTCGCCGCGTTCGTGGGCCGGGCCGGGGAGATGGCGCACGTGGTCCTCGACTGCCCGAACGAGCCGTGGCCGACCCGGCTGGACGAGGAGGCGGCCTGGGCCTTCGACGACGGCAGGCTGCACGTGTCGGTGCCGCTGAAGGAGGACCGGCTGACCCGGGTGCGGGTGCGCAGCGGCGAGACCGACCGCACCCTGCTGCTGATCGTCGCCGACGACGCCGCCTCCCTGCGGCTGTGGCCGTACGAGACCCCGTCGGGCCGCGTCCTGGTGCGGGGCCCCGAGCTGCTGCGCGAGGCCGCCCTCGACGGTGCCGTGATCCGGCTGACCGGCGACACCGTCGACGAGCGCGAACTGGAGGTGTGGGCGCCGCCCGGCATCACCGACGTCACCTGGAACGGCGAGGCGGTGCAGTCGGGCCTGGGCCGCGCCCTGAGCCTGATGACCGTGTGGCCGCTGCCCGGCGCGGCCGGTCCGGAGCTGCCCGCGCTGGACGGCTGGCGGCAGCGGACCGAGAACTTCGAGTCCCGGCCCGAGTACGGCGACGAGGGCTGGACGGCCGCCGACCGGCGCACGTCCGCGAGTACGACACCGGTCCCCGACGGGCAGCCGGTGCTCTTCGCCGACGACTACGGCTTCCACTACGGCGACGTCTGGTACCGGGGCCGGCTCACCGGCGCCGCCGGCCTGGAGTCGGTGTCCCTGTCGTACAGCACGGGCGCGCACGGGCTGCTGATGGCCTGGCTGGACGGGGAGCCGCTGGGCACGCACCGGCCGGGGGACGGGGACGACGGGGACGGGAAGGGCACCTGGACGGGCACGGCGGACCTCCGGCTTCCGGCGGCGGTGCGCGAGGCGCTGGGCGAGCGGCGCGGCGAGGACACCGCGGCCGTGCTCTCCGTCCTGGTCCGGCGCACCCAGCACGCCCAGGAGGACCCCCGCGCGGCCCGCGGGCTGACGGCGGCCCGGTTCGAGGGCGCCTCGCCCCGGGTGAGCTGGCGGATCATGGGCGCGGCCGCCGCCGACCCCGTGCGCGGGCCGCTCAACAACGGCGGGCTGTACGGGGAGCGCCACGGCTGGCACCTGCCCGGCTACGACGACGGCGGCTGGGAGCCGGTGTCGTCGCCGTCCCGCGGGGACCGGCGCCAGGGCGTGACCTGGTACCGGACCGGGTTCCGGCTGGACGTCCCGCCGGAGGTGGACGCCTCGGTCGGGCTGCTCCTCGACGACGGCCCGGGCCGCGCCTCGCGCGTCCAGGTCTTCCTGAACGGCTGGAACCTGGGCGAGTACGTCGGTGGCGGCGCCCCGCACACCTTCGTGCTGCCGAACGGCGTCCTGCGCACCCGTGCCGCCGCCAACACCCTGGCCCTGGCGGTGCTGTCCGACGGCGAGAGCGCGCCGGGGCCCGGCGCGGTGCGCCTGGAGGCGCTGGGCAGCGCGGCCGGAGGGGTGCCGGTGGAGCCCGTCCCCTCCCCCGGGGCGCGCTGACCCGGGCGGTCGCTCAGCGCAGCCGGATCACGTTCCAGGACAGCGGCTCCAGGGCGGCGGTGAGCCTGCCGCCGCTCAGCGCGGTGCCGTCCACCGGGTGCGGGGCGACGCGCTCGGGGTCGGCGAGGGTGTTGCGGGCGTCGGGGTCGGCGTCCGCGAGGGCGCTGTGCTCGACGATGTCCGTCAGGTGGAGGCCGCTGAGGGCGACCTCCAGCGGGAGGGCCCCGGTGCGGGAGCGGTTGACGGCGAAGACGGTGACCGAGCCGTCCTCGGCGCGCACGGCGGTGGCGTGCAGCAGGTCGGCCTCGCCGTACTTCGCCGTCCCGTACGTCGGTGAGTCCACGCGGACGTCGAGGACCTCGCCGCGGCCGTACCGGGAGGCCTGGGAGAAGGGGAAGAACGTCGTCTGGCGCCAGGCCGGGCCGCCCGGCTCGGTCATGATCGGGGCGATGACGTTGACGAGCTGGGCGAGGCAGGCGACGGTGACGCGGTCGGCGTGCCTCAGCAGGGCGATCAGGAGCGAGCCGAGGACGACGGCGTCCAGGACGCTGTAGTTGTCCTCCAGGAGGCGGGGCGCCTCGGGCCAGTCCAGGGCGCTGACCTCGGCCTGCGCCTTGGACATGTACCAGACGTTCCACTCGTCGAAGGAGAGGTCGATCCGCTTCGTCGACTTGAGTCGGGCGCCGACGTGGTCGCAGGTGGCGACGACGCTCTCGATGAACGACTCCATGTCGACGGCGGAGGCGAGGAAGGAGTCGACGTCCCCGTCGTGGGGTTCGTAGTAGGCGTGCAGGGAGATGTGGTCGACCAGGTCGTAGGTCTCCTGGAGGACGGTCGCCTCCCAGGCGGCGAAGGTATCCATCGCCCGGCTCGACGAACCGCAGGCGACCAGTTCGACGTCCGGGTCGATCCGGCGCATGGCGCGGGCGGTCTCGGCGGCGACGCGGCCGTACTCCTCGGCGGTCTTGTGGCCGGTCTGCCAGGGGCCGTCCATCTCGTTGCCGAGGCACCACAGCCGGATGCCGAAGGGGTCCTTGTCGCCGTGCTCGGCGCGCAGGTCGGAGAGCGCCGTGCCGGCGGGGTGGTTGGCGTACTCCTGGAGTGCGAGGGCCTCCGCCACGCCCCGGGTGCCGAGGTTGACGGCGATCATCGGCTCGGCCTGCGGGCCGATCTTCTTGAGGAAGGCGATGTACTCGGACAGGCCGAAGCGGTTGGTCTCGGTGGAGCGCCAGGCGAGGTCGAGGCGGCGCGGGCGGTCCCGCAGCGGGCCGACCGAGTCCTCCCACCTGTGGCCGGAGACGAAGTTGCCGCCGGGGTAGCGGACGGCGGTGACGCCGAGTTCCCGGACGAGTTCCAGCACGTCCTGGCGCAGGCCCTCGGCGTCCGCCGCGGGGTGGCCGGGTTCGAAGACGCCGGTGTACACGCAGCGACCGAGGTGTTCGACGAAGGAGCCGAAGAGACGGGGGTTGACTTCGCCGACGGTGAAGGCGGGGTCGAGGGTGAAGCGGGCGGCGCGCATCTGTTCCTTTCGACGGGGGCGTCCTGCGGGGCGCTCCACTGGCCGGCCAGGCCCGTGCGGGCGACATGTTGTCCGAAATTCCGGACGGCGCCCGTGACTTCGGACGGGAAACGTAGGTGTGCGGCGCTTGCGCGTCAATGGTTCGGGCAGGAACTCCGGCAGGACTCTCCGGAAACCGGGGGGCCGCGGCACCGGGCGGCCCCGGGAACTGGCCGGGACGGCAACCCTCTTGGCATATTGCACTGGTGACCGAACGGCGGCCGGGGGAACGAGGAGACGACGGTGCGGACCAGGAAGGAGATGCGTCGCCTCGCTGACGCCCTCATCGACCCCATCCGGGTGACCGTGCCGGCCGATCCCGAGGTGCTGTTCGAGGCACTCGTGGCCTCCGTCGGCGCGTGGCGGGGACGCGAGGTGGTCGTGCACCGGGCGGCCTTCCCGCCGCACACCGCGAGCGGCCTGTGGCTGGAGCGCGAGAGCCACGACGACGTGGTGGTGGACGAACGCGCCGCAGTGTGGCACCAGATCGTGATCCTCTGCCACGAGGTGTGGCACATGAACCGCCGGGCGGCGGCGGAAGCGGGCGCCGGGGACGCCGGCGGTCCGCGGCCGGTGGCCGCGCGCACCGACTTCTCCCTGGCCGAGGAGCAGGAGGCGGACCGCTTCGGCATGCTGATGGGCAGTCGGCTGCGCGTGTGGCTGGACGCCTCCACCGACTCGGTGTTCGCCGCGGAGGGCGGCGGCCCGGAGAGCCCCCGGGACCTCGCCGGGCGCATCGGGGCCGCGCTCAACTACCGCGGGACGACCAGATGAACAGCGTGATCAACTACGCGAGTTGCGGCGCCCTGTGGCTCGGCCTCGCGGTGCGCGCCCCCGACCTGCTGCGGCACCGGCACGATCCGTATCTGCGGGCGATCTGCGCGGTCCTGGGGCTGGCCGGGCTCTGCTTCCTGCTCGGGGCGCCGCCCACGGTCGGCGCCGTCAACCGGCTGAGCGGCGTGCCCAACCTCGCGGCTCCGCTCACCTACGCGGCCATCACCGGCTACTGCGCCGCCTCCCAGGTCCTCGTCGTCCACTGGCGCGGCGGACCCCGGGTGCGGCGCACCGCCCGCCGGTGGACACTCGCCTACGCCGCCGTGGTCCTGGGCATCGCGGTGGCCTTCGCGCTCGGCGACGCGCCCGCGGAACGCCGCACCGACCTGGACACCTACTACGCGACGACCCCGTACCTCGCCCAGATGATCGTGCTGTACCTGCTCGCCCACCTCACCGCGGCGAGTGTCACGACGGTGTCGGCGCTGCGCTGGGCCCGGCGGGTGCGCGGCGGACTGCGGGCGGGACTGCTGCTGCTGGGGACCGGTTCGCTGTGCGGCGCCGGGTACAGCGTCACCAAGCTCGTCGCGGTGGGCGCCCGCTGGTCCGGGCGTGACTGGTCGCGTCTCGGCACCACCGTCTCCCCGGCCGCCGCGGGCCTCGGCGCGCTGGTGACGGTCGTCGGGGTGCTCGTGCCGCTGGTGGCGCCGCGGCTGGCCGGGCGGCGGCGGGCGGTACGGGCGTACGCCCGGCTGGAGCCGCTGGAGCGGGCGCTCGACGACCTGCTCGTCCGGCGGGCGCTGCGGCTGCCGCGCCCGCGGTTGGCCTCGCCCGAAACCCTCCTGATGTGGCGCCGGACCAGCATCCACAACGCGCTGAGCCACCTGGAGGCGTACGCCGACCGGGACCTGTACGACCGCACCCGCGCCGACGCGCTGACGGCGACGGGCGACCCGGCCCTGGCCGGGGCGCGGGCCTGGGCCGCGGTGATCACCGACGCGCTCCGGCACGAGGCCGGCCCGGGGCGGGCGGCGCCGTCGGCCCCCGGCGCCGGGCCGCTGCCCGCTCCGTCCCCGGACCCGGCCGACCTGGCGCGGATCTCCGACGTGTTCGCGGACGCCGTACGCGTACCGGCCGCCCCGGCCGTGCCGAGCGGGACGAGTACGGCGGGCACCGCGTGACGGGGCCCCGCCGCACGGGCGACCGGCGGGGCCCCGGCGGGGCGGCCCCGCACGAGAGGAGTGGTCCGGCGTGAGTCTCGTCGTCTACCTGGCGGCCCTGGTGTTCGGCATGACCTCCGTGCTGCTGTTCCGCCGCCCCCGCACCGCCATGCGCGATCCGCTGACCCTGTCCACCTGCGCGGCGGTCCTCCTCGGCGCCCTGGTCTTCGTGTGCGCCGCCCCGGCCACCCTGCGCACGGTCAACGACCTCACCGGAGTGCCCAACTTCGGGGCGCCGCTGACGTACGGCATGCTCTCCGCGTACAGCTGCGCGGTGCTGGTGCTGCTGATCAACTGGCGCGGCGGGCCGCGGCCGCTGGTGCGGCGGATGGTGCTGCGGAGCATGGCCGCCTACGGTCTGCTGGTGGCCGCCGTCGTCGTGCTGTTCCTGCTCGCCGACGCGGACACCGAGCGGCTGACCGACCTCGACACGTACTACGCCGGTACGCCGTTCATGCGGGAGATGATCCTGCTGTACCTGCTCGGGCACAGCGCGGCGATGCTGGTGATGTGCGCCGTCTGCGTCAAGTGGGGCCGTGAGGTGGGCGGTCTGCTGCGGGCCGGGCTGCGGCTCATCCTGCTGGGCGCGCTGCTGGACGTGGTGGGGTTCCAGCTCACCAAGTACACGGCCGTCGTGGCGCGCTGGGCCGGGCACGACCTCGACTTCCTGTCCACCACGGTGGCCCCGCCGATGGCCTCGCTGGCCGCGCTGCTGTGTTCCGCCGGGTTCGTGCTGCCCCGGCTGCTGCCGCCCGTGCTCGCCCACTGGCGGGGACTGGACGACTACCGGCGGCTGGATCCGCTGTGGTCGCTGGTGCGGTCGGTCTCCACCGCGCCGAAGCCGCCCGCCTCCTGGTGGCAGCTCCCCCGGGCCCGGCTCCAGTGGCGCGAGGTCTCCATACACGACGCCCTGCTCACCCTGGCGCCGTACTTCGACCACGACCTGCGCACCCGGGTGCGGGACGCGGCCCTGGGCGCGGGCCGCTCCGCGCACGCGGCCCGGCTGGCGGCGGAGGCGGCGATGCTCGCCGACGCCGCGCGCCGGGCCGCGGCCCGCGAGGAACCGCCCGACACCGCCGGCAGCTACCGCCTGCACGCCACCGAGGTGCCCGGCCCGAGCGGCCTGGTGGAGCTGGCCCAGGCACTGCGCCGTCCGCCGGGCCGGGGCACCGCGTCCGGCGGCGCGCGTCCGTCCTCCCTGACCGGTACCGTTTCCGAACCCGAGGAGCCCCATGTCGCGTAGAGCTGTCGTCGTCGGCGCCGGACTGGCCGGCATGCTGGCCGCGGCCGTGCTGGCCCGGGCGGGCGTGGAGGTCGTCGTGGTGGACCGCGACGAGCTGCCCGACGGGCCCCGTCCGCGCCGGGGGCTGCCGCAGGGACGGCACGCGCACCTGCTGATGGCCGGCGGGCTGAGCGCCATGGAGGAGACGGTGCCGGGCGCGCGCCTGCGTGCGGCGCTGCTCGCCGCCGGGGCGCACGAGGTGTCCCTCAGCTCGGGCATGCTGGCCCTCACCCCCGAGGGCTGGCTGCGCAGGTGGCGGCGCGAGGGGCCCACCATGCTCACCTGCACCCGGGCGCTGCTGGACTGGACGGTGCGGGCCGCGGTGCTCGGACACACGCGGGTCGAGGTGCGCAGGGCGGCCGTGGTCGCACTGGCCGGGTCCCCGGAGCGGGTGCGGGGCGTGCGGGTCTCGGGGCCCGACGGCGAGGCGGTCCTCGACGCCGACCTGGTCGTCGACGCCAGCGGGCGCGGTACGCGGATCGTCCCGTGGCTGGACGGGCTCGGGCTGTCCGGCGTCCGGACGCGGACCGTGGACTCGGGTCTGGTCAACGCGTCGCGCCTGTACCGGGTACCGGCCGGGGCGGAGCGGTTCCCGCTGACGGTCGTGCACGCCGATCCGTACGTGTCGCGGCCGGGGCGGAGCGCCATGGTCATGCCGGTCGAGGGGGGCCGCTGGCTGGTGAGCTGCGGCGGCACGCGCGGCGGTGAGCCGCCCGCCGACCCGGACGGCTTCCTGCGGTACACGCTCGACCTGCCCGACCCGATCGTCGGCCGGCTGGTCTCCGGCGCCGAGCCGCTCACCGACGTGCGTCTGAGCCGCTCGACCAGCAACGTGCGGCACTACGTGGACAAGGCACGGAAGTGGCCGGAGGGCCTCGTGGTCCTCGGCGACGCGCTCGGCACCTTCAACCCGGCCTACGGGCAGGGCATGTCGGTGGCCGCGTTCGGCGCCCGCGTCCTCGCCCGCGAGCTGGAGCGGGCCGGCGGTCCCGACGCGCCCGGTCTCGCCCGGCGGGTGCTGCGGGGCGCGGCACGCCCGGTGGACGCGGCCTGGTCGGTGGCCGTCGGCCAGGACGTCCTCTACCCCGGGGTGCGCGGTGGGCGGCCGGGCGTCGCCGACCGGGCGGTGACGGCGTACACGCGGCGCATGACGAGGGCGGCCACCGGCTCCTTCGCGGCGGCGTCGGCGCTCTGGGACGTCACCAGCATGCGCACGCCGCCGACCCGTGTGTTCCACCCCGCCGCGGTCCTGGCGGCCCTCACCGGCCCCCCGCTGCCGCTGCTGACCGGCCCGCCCCTGACCCCGGCCGAGCGCGAGGTGCTCACCGGTCTCGACCGCACGGGGGTGTGAGCGCGGCCGGACGGCGCCGAGCGCGCGGCACGGGGCCGGTCCCGGCGGGCTCGGTGCCCGGTGGACTCGGTGCCTGGTTGGCCGCGGCGGCGTTCAGCCCGCGAACGCCGGCTGCGCCAGCCCTCGACCGGCGTCCGGTACCACCAGCAGCGAGCCCGCGAGCGGGTGCGGGGCCGCCAGGCCGACCCGGGCCGTGGTGATGTACAGGTCGGTGAGGTCCGGGCCGCCGAAGGCGCAGGCCGTGACCCGGGGGACGGGCAGGGCGATCACCCGGTCCAGGGCGCCGGACGGGGTGTAGCGGCGTACCGCTCCGCCGTCCCACAGGGCGACCCACACACAGCCGTCGGCGTCCACGCACAGGCCGTCGGGGAAGCCCGCGCCCTCCTCGACGACGGCCAGGGGGCGGCGCCCGGTGACCCGGCCGTCCCCGGCGGCGACGTCGAAGACGTCGATGCGGCGGGTCGGGGTGTCGACGTAGTACATCAGCCGGCCGTCCGGGCTCCAGCCGTTGCCGTTGCTCACCGTCACGTCGTCGAGGACCGTGTCGGCCGTGCCGTCGCCGGTGAAGCGGGTGAGCGTGCCTCCGCCCGGCGCCTCGTCGTAGCGCATGGTGCCGGCCCAGAGGCTGCCGTCGGGGGCGACGGCGGCGTCGTTGCCGCGGCGGCCGGGGACGGGCTCCCGGTGCAGCCAGCGGAAGGTGTCGTCGGCGTCGAGCAGGCCGATCCCGTCCCGCAGGTTGAGGACGAGGCCGCCGCCTGCGCGGGGCTTGACGGCGCCGACGTGCTGGTCGGTGCGGCGCAGGGTGCGCCGGCCGGTCGCCGGGTCGTAGGTGTGGACGCGGGAGTTCAGGATGTCCAGCCACAGGAGGCGTTCCGTCGCCGGGTCCCAGGTGGGCCCCTCGCCGAGGGTCGCCTCGTGGTGGACGGCCACCTCGAAGGCCGTGCCGGTCGTCGTCATGCCGCGCTCCTGTGGCCGAGCCGCTCGGAGAGGTCGGCGGCGCCCTTGACGGCCAGTTGCTCCAGTTCGGCGCGGCGTTCCTCGCTCCAGCGGATCATAGGCACCGAGATCGACAGCGCGGCGACGACACGGCCGGTGCGGTCGCGGACCGGGGCGGCCACGCAGGAGACGTCGGGGTTGGACTCGCGGCTCTCGACCGCGGTGCCGCGTTCACGGATCGCGGCCAGCGCCTCGCGCAGGGCGGCGGGGTCGGTGATGCTGTTCGGCGTCATCGCGGTCAGCTCGGCGCCGTCGGGGAAGCGCGCGGCGACCTCCGGCCCGGGGAGGGAGGCGAGCAGCATCTTGCCGACGGACGTGCAGTGCGCGGGCAGTCGGCGTCCGGCCGCGGACACCATGCGCACCGCGTGCGTGGAGTCGACCTTGGCGATGTAGATGACGTCCGTGTCCTCCAGGATCGCCACGTGCACCGTCTCGTCGCAGGTCTCGGCGACGGTGCGGGCGACCTGCTGGCCCTCGGCGGCGAGGTCGAGGTGCTCGGCGTAGCGCGCCCCGAGCTGGTACGGGCGCACGCCGAGCCGGTACCGTCCGGGCTGCCCGGCGACGGGGACGATGTACTTGCGGGCGGCGAGCGTGGTGACCAGCTCGTGGACGGTGGTGCGCGGCAACTGGAGCCGGCGCACGATGTCGGGGGCGGAGAGCGTGCCGTCCCCGTCGAGGAAGAGCTCCAGTATGTCGAGAGCCCGGGTCACGGCCGGCACGAGACGTCCCATGTCCAGCCCCCTCCCTAGGTGTGTTCGAAATTTCAACAGTCGATCGGAATCGCGAACACAGGCTACTCACATCGCGTTTGCCTGGGCAATGGGCGGGCGGGGCGCCGCTCCGCTCCCCGCGGCCCGCGTGATCCGCCGTGGTCCACGATGATGGTGCCCATGCCCACCGGAAACCGGCCCGCGGGGCCGTTCACCCCGCGCGACCTCCAGTTGGTCCTGCTGCGCCGCATGGCCGACCACAACCCGGGCCCCGTGGAGGACGCCCGCCGGGCGCTGGGCGCCTCGGTCGCGGACATGCGCGAGGCCAACAGGCGCTGGCAGGCGATGCTCCGCTCCCCCCGCTCCCGCTCGGCCGCCTCCCGGTACCGCTCGGTCCTCGGTGAACCGGAGTCGGTGGCGCCCCGCCGGATCGGCGACCTGGAGTGCGAGGCCCGGCAGTGGGCGCTGCCGCTCTGGCCCGACCTGCGGTTCGAGGTGCTCGTCGCCGACAGGGGCGTGGTCTGGAACGAGTGGCTGGTGCGCGCGCCCGGCGCGCGGGGTCCGGAGCTGCGCACGCTGGACGACCTCACGCCCTGGTCGTGCACGGTCGACGAGGCGGCCCGCGCCTTCGCCCCCGCCCGGCCGCTCCAGGGCTCGGCCCCGACCCGCTGGGGGCTGGCCTTCACCGCCCCGGACCGCGACGGCGTACGGCACGAGGTGGTCGCGGAGTTCACCTGGGGGCTGTTGCAGCGCACGGCGGTCGGCGGCTGACGCGGGCCCCGCGGGGGTGGGCCGTCCGGCGGGGGCGGGCGGTCAGCGTTCGTCCTCCGGGTCCCAGTCCAGCAGGCGGACCTTGGCGACCGTACGGACGTGGCGGCGCATCGCGGCGGCGGCCTGCCGGGGCTCCCGGGCGGCGACGGCGTCCAGGATCGCCCGGTGCTGGGCCAGGGAGCGGCCGGGGCGGCCTGGCTGGCGCAGCGACTCGGTGCGGCTCTCGGCGATCTGGTGGGCGATGGAGCGCATGAACTCGGCGAGCAGGCTGCTGTGCGCCGCCGCCGTCACCGCGGCGTGGAACAGCCGGTCGCCCTCGACGCCGTGCCCGTCCCGGTCGATCTCCTCGGCCATCACGTCCAGCGCGGACCGCATCGCGGTGAGGTCGTCGTCCGTGCGGCGCTCGGCGGCCAGTTCGGCGAGTTTCGTCTCCAGGGCCTCGCGGGCCTCCAGGACGTCCGGGAGGCGCCGGCGGCGTTCGACCATCTTCTCGACCGGCTCGACGTCCAGGCTGTCGCGGACCAGATAGGTCCCGCCGCCGTGCCGCGCCTCCACCAGGCCCTGCACCTCCAGGACCACGATCGCCTGCTTGACCGAGGCACGGCTGACGCCGAGGCGCTGGGCGAGGTCCCGTTCGGGCGGAAGCCGGTCGCCGGCCCGCAGGCCGCCGTCGGTGACGTACTGACGCAGCCGCTCCAGCACCTGTTCGTACAGGCGCTGCCTGGTCATGGGGCGCAGGGCGTCGGTCATGAGGTCCCCCCTCTCGACGGGAGCGTAACACCGGGCCGACGGCGGGCCGATGGACGAGTGGCTGAGCCAATTGTTGCGCGACCCCTTGACGCCGGACCGGGCCGGGCCCACGCTGACCTGCCAACCGCACCATCCAAGTGGCTCAGCCACTCAGCCACTCCTATCGGCAGTCAGGTCAGCACTCGGGAGCCCCCGCATGTCCCCCGAACTCATCTCGATCCTCGTCCTCGTCGTGGTGTTCGTCATCGCCACGACCCGCTCCGTCAACATGGGCGCGCTCGCCTTCGCCGCCGCGTTCGGGGTGGGCACGCTCGTCGCCGACCTCGACGCGGACGGCATCTTCGCCGGGTTCCCCGGCGACCTGTTCGTCGTCCTCGTCGGCGTCACCTACCTGTTCGCGATCGCGCGGGCCAACGGCACCACCGACTGGCTGGTGCACGCGGCCGTCCGGCTGGTGAGGGGCCGGGTCGCGCTGATCCCGTGGGTGATGTTCGCGCTCACCGGCGCGCTCACGGCGATCGGCGCGGTCAGCCCGGCCGCGGTGGCGATCGTCGCGCCGGTGGCCCTGAGCTTCGCCACCCGGTACTCGATCAGCCCGCTGCTGATGGGCACCATGGTGGTGCACGGCGCGCAGGCCGGCGGGTTCTCGCCGATCAGCATCTACGGCTCGATCGTCAACGGCATCGTGGAGCGCGAGAAGCTCCCCGGCAGCGAGGTCGGCCTGTTCCTCGCCTCGCTGGTCGCCAACCTGCTCATCGCGGCCGTGCTGTTCGCGGTGCTCGGCGGGCGGAAGCTGTGGGCGCGCGGGGCGGTGACGCCGGAGGCGGGCGGCGGCCTCGGCGAGGGCGCGGAGCCGAGCGGCGGCGGCAGCAGCAGTGAGCGGGGCAGCGGGACGGGCACCGGCAAGGACGGCACGGGCAAGGACGGCACCGGCACCGGCCCCAGCACAACCCCCGCCGGCGGCGGCACCGCGCCCACCGCGGTGGCCGTCCGTCCCGACCGGGAGACCGGCGACGCCGACGGCACCGGCGTCCGCCTCACCCCCGCCCGCATCGCCACCCTCGCCGCCCTGGTCGCCCTGGTGGTGGCCGTCCTCGGCTTCGACCTGGACGCCGGTCTGACCGCGGTCAGCCTCGCCGTCGTGCTGAGCACCGCCTGGCCCGACGACAGCCGCCGCGCCGTCGGCGAGATCGCCTGGTCCACGGTGCTGCTGATCTGCGGCGTCCTCACCTACGTCGGCGTACTGGAGGAGATGGGCACCATCACCTGGGCCGGTGAGGGCGTCGGCGGCATCGGCGTCCCGCTGCTGGCCGCCGTACTGCTCTGCTACATCGGCGCGATCGTGTCGGCCTTCGCGTCCTCCGTGGGCATCATGGGCGCGCTGATCCCGCTGGCGGTGCCGTTCCTCGCGCAGGGCGAGATCGGGGCGGTCGGCATGGTGGCGGCGCTCGCGGTGTCGGCGACGGTGGTGGACGTCAGCCCGTTCTCGACCAACGGCGCGCTGGTGCTGGCGGCGGCGCCGGACGTGGACCGCGACCGCTTCTTCCGGCAGCTGATGGTGTACGGAGGGATCGTGGTGGCGGCCGTGCCCGCGCTGGCCTGGCTCGTCCTGGTGGTGCCCGGCTTCGGGTAGACGCCAGTGGAAATCCGGCAGGATCCGGCAGCCTTGAGCGACAGCTCTCGGGCAACAGCTAAGGAGTACGACGCGTGTCCTCTCTCTTCCCGGCCCTCTCCCCGGCCCCTGTCGGCGCTCCGGCCGACCGGCCCGCGCTGCGGTTCGGCGAGCGCTCCCTGACGTACGCGGAACTCGCCGCCGCGGCGGGCGCCACGGCCGGGAGGATCGGCGGCGCCGGACGCGTCGCCGTCTGGGCGACCCCGGCGATGGAGACGGCGGTGGGCGTCGTGGCGACGCTGCTGGCCGGAGTCGCGGCCGTGCCCCTCAACCCGAAGTCCGGCGACAAGGAACTCGCGCACATCCTCTCCGACAGCGCGCCCTCCCTCGTCCTGGCGCCCCCGGGCGCCGAACTCCCGCCCGCCCTGGGCGCCCTGGAGCGCGTCGACGTCGACGTGCGCGCCCGCGGCGCCGTCCCCGAGGACCGTGCCGGGGACGGCGACCCCGCGCTCGTCGTCTACACCTCCGGCACCACCGGACCGCCCAAGGGCGCCGTCATCCCCCGGCGCGCGCTCGCGACGACCCTGGACGCGCTGGCGGACGCGTGGCAGTGGACCGGCGACGACGTCCTGGTGCAGGGGCTGCCGCTGTTCCACGTGCACGGGCTGGTCCTCGGCATCCTCGGTCCGCTGCGCCGGGGCGGGTCCGTGCGGCACCTGGGCCGGTTCTCCACCGAGGGCGCGGCGCGGGAGCTGAACGACGGCGCGACCATGCTGTTCGGCGTGCCCACGATGTACCACCGGATCGCCGAGACGCTCCCCGGCGACCCGGAGCTGGCGAAGGCCCTCGCCGGGGCGCGGCTGCTGGTGTCGGGGTCGGCCGCGCTGCCGGTGCACGACCACGAGCGCATCGCCGCCGCCACCGGCCGCCGGGTGATCGAGCGGTACGGCATGACGGAGACGCTGATGAACACCAGCGTGCGCGCCGACGGCGAGCCGCGTGCCGGGGCGGTGGGCGTGCCGCTGCCCGGCGTGGAGCTGCGGCTGGTGGAGGAGGACGGTACGCCGATCGCGGCGCTGGACGGGGAGAGCGTCGGCGAGATCCAGGTGCGCGGCCCGAACCTGTTCACCGAGTACCTGAACCGTCCCGACGCCACGGCCGCCGCCTTCACCGAGGACGGCTTCTTCCGCACCGGCGACATGGCGGTGCGCGACCCCGACGGCTATGTCCGCATCGTCGGCCGCAAGGCCACCGACCTGATCAAGAGCGGCGGGTACAAGATCGGGGCGGGTGAGATCGAGAACGCCCTGCTCGAACACCCGGGGGTGCGGGAGGCCGCGGTCACCGGGGAGCCCGACCCGGACCTCGGGGAGCGGATCGTGGCGTGGATCGTGCCGGCCGACCCCGCCGCGCCGCCCGCCCTGGACACGCTGGCCGGCCATGTCGCGGGCCGGCTCGCCCCGCACAAGCGGCCCCGCGTCGTCCGGTACCTGGAGGCGCTGCCCCGCAACGACATGGGGAAGATCATGAAGCGGGCGCTGGACCGTGGCTGAGCGACTGAGCGCCCGGGAGTTCCTCGCCCTGGTCACGGACGACGCCTCCTTCGCCGAACTCCCCCACCCGGACGGCGCGTGGCGGCCCGACGGCCCCCTCGGCTGGCCCGGCTACGACGCCCTGCGGGCCCGCGCCGCCGAACGCACGGGTGAGGAGGAGTCCGTCGTCTGCGGCACCGGTCTGGTCGAGGGCGTCCGGGCCGTGCTCGTCTCCTTCGAGTTCGGGTTCCTCGGCGGCTCGCTGGGCCGCCGCACCGGCGACCGGCTGGAGGCGGCCTACGCGCACGCGCGCGAACAGCGGCTGCCCGTGGTGCCGTTGGTCGCGACGGGGGGCAGCCGGATGCAGGAGGGGATGCTCGCACTGACCCAGCTCCAGCGGGTGGCGCGGCAGTCGGCGCTCACCCGGCAGGCCGGGCTGGCGCAGATCGCGGTGGTGCGGGACCCGGCGACCGGGGGCGGCTGGGCGACGCTGGGCGCGGGCGCCGACGTGGTCCTCGCCCTGCCCGGCGCCCAGGTCGGCTTCGCCGGCTCCCGGGTCCGGCCGCCGGACGCCGACCCCGCCGCGTACACGGCCGAGGCGCAGGTGGCGGCGGGCAGCGCGGACGCCGTCGTACCGGCCGGGGAGCTGCGCGCGACGCTGGGGCGCTGGCTGCGGCTGCTGACGGCGCCGTCCGGCGGTCCGGCGCCGGTGCCGGAGCCGCTGGGCGCGCGGGACCTGCCGGCCGGCGGCTGGGACGCGGTCCGGCGGGCCCGCGCCGCCGGACGTCCGCGCGCGGGGGCGTACCTGGACGCCTACTTCACCGACCGCGTCGCCCTGTCCGGCGACCGCTGCGGCGGCACCGACCCGGAGGGCATGCTGTGCGGCTTCGGCACGCACGCGGGGCGGGCCGTCGCGTACGCCGCCCAGACCGGGACGGCGACCCGGCCCGCCGGGTACCGCACCGCGACCCGGCTGATCGGTCTCGCGGACCGGCTCGGCATCCCGGTGCTGACCCTGGTGGACACGCCGGGCGCGGCCAACGACGCGGCGGCGGAGCGGGAGGGGGTGGGCCCGGCGATCGCCGACCTGTTCGGGGCCGTGGCCTCGGCGCGCACGCCGGTCACCACGCTGGTGATCGGCGAGGGCGGCTCGGGCGGGGCGCTGGCGCTGGCCGCACCGGGCCGCACCTGGGCCACCCCGGACAGCTACTTCTCCGTCATCGCACCCGAGTCGGCGGCGGCGATCCTGAAGCGCCCGCCGACGGAGGTGGAGGAGACGGCCGACCAACTGCGGCTGCGTCCGCAGGACTTGGCCGAACTTGGCGTGATCCGAACAAACGAGCAGTTGTTCCCTGGAACAGGTGATCGTCGCTCTGAAGAGCGTATGTGACTGCCGAGACCAACGATACTTACGGTGTGCAAGCGACGGGCTGCAGACCGTAGTTGACGCACATGTCCCGAGTAGTCCCGGCGGGGCCCGGCGGGTCCCGCACATGAACAGCGCAAGGAGCTGCACGATCATGAACCTTCTCACCGACATCCTCGCCGGCATCGTCCACTTCGTCGGCTGGCTGGTCTGACGGTCCGAGAACCCAGGCGGCGCCGCCTCCCCGTCCCAGGGAGGCGGCGCCGTCCGCGTGCCGTCGCACGGAAGCGGTCGCGGGCCTACCGCACGGCCACCGCCCGCACGATCTCCTGGGTGACCGAGCCGCCCCGGTCGTCGCGCGCCGACGCCCGCAGTGAGACGTGCTCCGCGCCGCGCGGCACGCTCAGCGTCCCCTGCCAGGACGCCTTCCCTCCGGTGCCACCGCCGCGCAGCCGGACCTGGTGCCAGCTCTTCCCGTCGTCGTAGGACGCCTCCAGCTTCCCGCCGCCGAGGGTCCCGGTGTCCGGGGCGCCCGCCACGTACCGCGCGCCGAGCCCGACGCGCAGCTTCTTCCCCCCGCGCACCTTCCCCGCGAGGTCGGTGTCCACGTCGAAGGAGAGGTTGATCAGCGGCAGGTAGGTCCACCGGTCCTGCGGTGTGGCCGCCGAGCGGAAGGTCCACTCCGCGTGCCCCTCGGTCGCCGACGGCCAGCGCGCCGCGTCGAGCGCGGTGTCGGTGACGAGCCGGTACGTGTGCTCGTCGGCGGGCGCGTTTGAGACGTAGGCGGCGGAACTCGGTCCCTGGTCGACCAGTTCGCCGTCCAGGTACACCGACGTCGTCTGCGTCATGCCGCTGTCCTCGTTCCACACGTCGCCGAAGCCGGTGTGGTCGGGGCCGGAGTCGCCCCAGCCGGGCGCGTTGAACTGGAGCCGGTTCCCGGCACGCTGCTGGCCCCAGCCGAGCCCGGTGCCGAGGTAGGGGTGCCACACCGGCTTGAACCAGTTCAGCTCCGTGTGCGAGCCGCCCCGGTACTCGACCAGTCCGCCGCGCTCCTCCAGCGCGTCACCCGCGCTGGTCACGGTCTCGTGCCACCGCTGGCCGGGTCCGGTGGAGACGTACTCGGTGCGCTCGACGGGGTAGCCGATCCGCTCGCGGAAGCCGAGGCCGATCGGGAAGGTGTCGGTGATCGAGTACCGGAACTCGCCGCCGCTCGCCGGTGCGTCGCCGTGGTACCTGGTGCGCAGCACGGCGAGGTCGCGGTGTCCGGGCTCGAAGGTGAGGTCCCGGTCGGGCACGGCGCCGGGGTGCCCCTCGGAGAGGTCGTACACGTAGGGCGTGTCGCGGGTGCCGGTCATGTCGACCCGCCCGGCCTCGCGCAGTCGCCGGGCGTCGGCCGCGTCGACCGTGGCGATCTGCAGCGGCCGGTCGGCGTTGTCGTCCGTGCCCCACCACGACGTCAGCCGTCCTGGCGTGTCGTCGGTCACGAACAGCGCCTTGACGCCCGCGTCCTGCGCGGCCCGCGCGAGCGCCGTCGGTGCGCTCCCGTCGGTGAGCCGGGCGAGGACCGCCTTGCCGCGTACGCCGTCCGGGAGGGCCCCGTCCCCGACGTCACCCGCGTCGACCAGCGGCAGCCGGGTGCGGCCCTCGAGCAGGGTGCCGCCGGCCTGGACGACGGCCTCGTCGATCCCCTTCACGTCGAGGAGCGGCTTGCCGAGCCGCCACACGGTCCGGTACTCGAAGCCGCCCTCGGTGACCTTCTCCGTCGGTGCGGCGAAGACGCTGTCGTACGTCAGGGGCACCTGGACGGCGCCGAACAGGTCGGAGCCGTTCGCCTCGCGGTCGTACTCCATGAGGAGCTGCCGGGTCTCGGTGCGCCGGCCGACGTCCGCGCTGATCTCGCGCAGTTCGCGGCCGTCCAGGGTGATCTCGCGGTCGCGGTCGAGGACGACCTCCGGGGCGGCGAGGAAGCCGAGGCCGAGCGAGTCGGCGCCGTGGCTGCCGCGCACGTCGAGGAAGGACGCCAGGCTGTACGTCCCGGGCGCCAGCCGCAGCTCCAGGGTGCCGGAGTCACCGACGTGCGCGGGGAAGGGGTCGACGCCCTCGGTGAGCCGCTGGACGGTCAGGTCGGCCGGGGCGGCGGCGCCGGAGCGGTCCTTGACGTGCACGGTGAGCGTGTACCGCTCGTCCTCCTTGACCAGGCCGAACGCGGTGTGCGCGAGAGTGGTCCCGCTCGCGTCGGCCGCCACGACCTGCCCGCTGGTGCTGCCGACCGGCGCCTTGGCCCCGTCCCCGGTGAGGGTCGTGGCGGCGGTGCCGTGCGCGGGCACGGTGAGGGAGGTGTCGGCGAGCGTGGCGACGCCCTCGGGAGCGCCCCGCACGGACAGGGTCAGCTCGACGTCCGTGTCGGAGGAGTTGGTGTAGGTGACGGTCCTGGTGACCGGTTCGTTGCCGTCGTACGGCCAGGAGTAGAAGCCCAGGTCGGCGCTGCCGGTGGCGGTGACGTCGGCGTGGACGGCGTCCGGCACGCTGACCCGGCCCGCGCCCAGCTGGTAGGCGGAGGCGTCCAGCTCCATCGACGTGGACATCAGCGCGTCCTTGAGCCGGGCGCCCGTCCAGTCGGGGTGCTCCTCGGCGAGCAGGGCGGCCACCCCGGCGATGTGCGGCGTCGCCATCGACGTACCGTCCATGGACGTGTAGTCGCCGCTGCCCTCGGCGAGGCGGGAGCGGGCGGCGAGGATGCCGACGCCCGGGGCCGACAGGTCGGGCTTGAGGGCGTTGTCCCGGTAACGGGGCCCGGCGCTGGTGAACCAGGCGGCCTGGTCGGCGGAGTCGACCGCGCCCACGGTGAGGGCGGCGTCGGCCGCGCCGGGCGAGCCGATGGAGGACGGGGCGCCGGTGTTGCCGGCCGCGATCACGAACAGGGCGCCGGTCTCGCGGGACAGGGTGTTGACGGCCTCGGCCATCGGGTCGGTGCCGTCGCTGGGTTCGGTCGAGCCGAGGCTCATGGACACGATGTCGGCGTCCACGTCCCGGGCGGCCCACTCCATGCCCGCGATGATCTCCGACTCGCTGCCGAAGCCCTCGTCGTCCAGGACCTTGCCGACCGCGAGCGTGGCACCGGGGGCGACGCCCTTCTCCTTGCCGTCGGAGGCCGCGCCGCTGCCGCCCACGGTGGAGGTGACGTGCGTGCCGTGACCGTGCCGGTCGGCGACCTCCTCGCCGGGAATGAAGCTCCGGCTCCGCGCGATCCGCCCCGCCAGGTCGGGATGCCCGGCGTCCACGCCGCTGTCCAGGACGGCCACGGTGACGCCCTTGCCGGTCAGCCCCGCCTCCCAGGCCTCGGGCGTGCCGATCTGGGCGTTGGACTCGGCCATGTCCGCGGTGACCCGCCCGTCGAGCCACACACGGTCGACACCGGCGCCGCCACGGGTGAATTCCCGCCAGAATTCACGGCTCTTGTCGGCCTCCACGGCCGCTCCGCGCACGCTGGGCAGCGCCCGGGTCCGCTCGGTCCCCCTCGGGGTGGCGGCCCGTGCGCTCCCGCCGTAGGTCACGATCAGCGGCAGTTCGCCGGTCTCGGTGTCGGCGAGTCCCTGGTCCAGCAGCTCACCGACGTCGAAGAGCCGTTCGTCGAGGCTGCCGTCGCGCAGGTAGGGCACGGCCTCGTCCGGTACGACGGTGGTCCGGCCGCCGGAGCCGCTGGTGCGCACGGCCCCGGTGGCGCCCTCGGGCCGGTCGACCGTGACGGTCTTTCGGCCGCCGCCGAGGTCGGTGACGGTCACCCGGTCGCCGGTGACGAGGGTGACGGTGCGGGCGGCGCCTGCCGCGGTGGCCGTGCGGACGGAGGCCGCCGGGGTGTCCGCCGGGTGCGGGGCCGGTTCCCGCGCGGCCGCCGTCCAGGCGGGCAGCAGCGCGATCACGAGCCCCGCCGACAGGAGGGCCGCCCCACGTCTGACTGGTCCTGTGCTCATCCACGTCTCTCTTCGTGTCGTCGTAGAGTGCTGTGACGAGTGCTGTGAGCAGTCTCAGGGGCCCTGTGGGACAAGGGAGTTGGGCGGAGGCGGCGGTTAGTCGCCCTGGCGGGTTCCCGCCAGTGGCCCGGCGCTCCGGCGGCATGGGGCGGGACACGGCCGAGTACCGTCCGTCACAATGGTGCTGCGCACGGACACGTACGGCACACGGGGAGCGAGCGACGTCATGGACGGATTGGTCGAGTTCAAGACCGAGGACGGCGTACGGGTGGTCGTGGAAGGCGTCGAGGACGAGGACGGCGCGCGGCTGGTCTCGCGCGGCGACGGACCGGCCCGGGCGGCCCGCACGTTCGAGGAGTCGCTGGACGGGGTGCGGGCGGCGGCCGCCTCCGCGCTGCGGGTGTTCAGGGACGGCTCGCTGCGACCCGACTCGGTGGAGCTGGAGTTCGGGGTGAAGCTGAGCGCGGAGGCCGGGGCCGTGATCGCGAAGGGCTCGGCGGAGGGCCATCTGGTCGTGAAGCTGAGCTGGTCGCCCGAGCCGTCCCCGACCCGCTCCGAGCCGGAGCCCGCTTCGACGCGTCCCGAGACCCCGGACGCCGCCCCGCTGTCATGAGCGGTGCCGCGTGGCACGCCCGCGTGGAGTGCGGCAAGGAGGTCGGCGCCGGATTCCTGGTCTCCGCCCGCCGGTTGCTCACCTGCGCCCACGTCGTCCGATGGGCCGACCGTGCGCCGGTGACGGTGTCCTTCCCCGGCCGCCGGGAGCTGGGCGAGCTGTCCGGCACCGTCGCCGTGCACGGCGGCTGGCGGGACGGCCCCGCCGACCCCGGCGACCTGGCCGTACTGGAACTGGACCGCGAGGTGCCGCTCGCCCCGGCCGCCTTCGCCCCGCCCGGCGCCGAACGGACCACGCCCGCCCCCGAACTGATCGCCTACGGCTTCCCCAAGGGGTACGACGAGGGCATGCTCGCCTCCTACCGGGCCCTGCCCGGACCGCTCATCTCGGACGAGTGGGTGCAGTTGGAGGCGCTCACGGGGCACGGGCAGCCGCTGGCGGCCGGGTTCAGCGGCGCGGCGCTGACGCTGGCCGACGGCACGGTCGTCGGGATGGTCTCCGCGGTCGCGGGCGCCCGTGACGTGCGCGTCGGCAGGATGCTGCCCGTCGAGGTCATGGCCCGCTACTGGCCGGAGCTGGGCGAGCTGGTGCCCACGCCCGGCCATCGGGCCGACGCCCGCAGACGGTTGTACGCGCTGGTGCGGCGGGCCGAGGAGACCGGCCTGGACTGCGACCCGAACCGGCTGTACGTCTCCGCCATGGACGCGTTCGACCCGCCGCCCCCGGAAGGGGGGTTCGCCTCCCTGCGGGAGGTCGCCGCGTACGTCCAGTGGGAGGTGCCGGAGCCGGCGGCCGTGGCCCGGTTCGCCGACCGGCTGGAGCGGCGGCTGCACGCGCCGCCGCCGCCCGCCGCGGCCTGGTCGCCCATCGTCGTGGAGATCGACCACAGCGGTGCCGGCGCCGACCAGGTCACCGTCGAGGTGTCCGCCTACCGGGACGGGCAGCGCCGCCCGGTGGGCTCGCGCCGACTGGCCCGCGGCGCCGTGCGGGCCTACGTACAGGAGTGCATCGACGAGGCGTTCGCGCAGCTCGACCCCGGCGCCGACGAACTGCTCACCTTCGTCCTCCCGCGCGAGTGGCTGAACGAGCCGGTGGCGCACTGGGCGTGCGGGGAGGACGACTCCACGCCGCTGGGCTGCGCCTACCCGCTCGTGGTGACCGACCGGTACCGGCACCGCAGCGGACGCCTGCGCCACCAGCTCCGGAAGAAGTGGCGCAAGCTCGGCGCCAGTCCGGGCGGCACGCTGCACCGCGTCGACTGCGGCACCCGCGAGCGGCCGGCCGGGCTGCGCAAGCGGCTGCGGGACGACGCGGAGCTGGCCGGTTTCGCCACCGCGCCCACGGCGGCACCGGAGTACTTCGAGGTCGGCCTCAACCTCCCCGTCCCCGTCCTGCTGTGGCCCCGTCACGGCTGCCACGGCAACGGACACGACGGGCCCGACGGCCCCGACGGCCCGTGCTCCGGCGCGGAGTTCCTCGACGAACTGGCCCTGTCCGTGGCGGGCGTGCCCCCGGCCGAACTCCCCCGCCTGGTCATGGAGCTGCGCGAGACGGCGGACGCGTCCGACACCCCGGAGCGGCACTGGGCGCGGGACGTCCAGCTCCTGTGGGACGACCCCCGCTGCTTCACCGAGCCCCCCGCCCTGCTCCACTCCCCCGTCGGATGAGCCGCGGCCACGAGGACGCCCCCGCCCCCGCCCCCGCCGTGCACGCGACGAACCGACCGCCGTACCGATCGTTCGGAGAGAAGAACCCATGCCCCTGTGGCCCGTCTACACCGGCGCGCCGGCCCCCCACGACGGCATCACCCGGCTGCCCGCGCCCCCGCCCTGGCGGGACTTCGACGGCGGCCCCGTACTGGATCCGCCCGGCACGGACGGCGAGGCCCCGGCCGCCTCGCCCGACCGCGTCCACCGCGCCGCGACCTACCAGGCCACCGAGGACACGGTGCAACTGGTCAACGCGGCCCTGTACCTGCGGCGCCCGCTGCTGGTCACCGGCCCGCCCGGCACCGGCAAGTCCTCCCTGGCCTACGCGGTCGCCCGTGAGCTGCGGCTCGGCCCGGTCCTCAGGTGGAACATCACCAGCCGCAGCACGCTGGGCGACGGCCTCTACACCTACGACCCGCTCTCCCGGCTGTACGCGGCCCGCCACGCCCCGCAGCGGGACGACGCCGCGGCGGAGGCACCGGGCGTCGAGGACCACCTGCGGCTGGGCCCGCTCGGCACCGCCCTGCTGCCCTACGCCCGGCCGCGCGCCCTGCTCATCGACGAGATCGACAAGAGCGACCTCGACCTGCCGAACGACCTGCTGCACGTCCTGGAGGAGGGCCAGTACGAGATCCCGGAACTCGTCCGGGCCTCCCGTCAGATCCCCGGCGGGCGGGCCGAGGTGCTGATCGACGGCACCGACCGGCGGGTGCCGGTGGAGCGCGGCCGGGTCCGCTGCAAGGCCTTCCCCTTCGTCGTCCTCACCAGCAACGGCGAACGCGAGTTCCCGCCCGCGTTCCTGCGCCGCTGCGTCTCGCTGCGGCTGCGGCAGCCCGACGACGACCACCTCGCCGAGATCGTCCGCGCCCACCTGGGCGAGCCGGACGGGTACGCGCAGCAGCTCATCCACCGGTTCCTGTCCCGGGTGGGCAGCGGCGAACTGGCCACGGACCAGTTGCTCAACGCCATCTACCTGGCCCGCTCCTCCGGCCTCGGCACCGATTCCCTGGACGAGCTGGCCGAGCAGCTGATGCCGTACCTGGGCAGGTCCGCGCAGCCCGACGCCTTCTGATGCCCGCCGACCGCACCGGCCGCACCGGCCCACCGGAGCCCCCTCCGCTGCCCCGCCTGGCCGGCATCCTCGGCAGGACGGCGGCCTCCGGCGACCGTCCCACCCCGCTCGAACTGGCCGAACTCCTGTGGCTCGCCGGCCACATGGAGCCCCCGGCGCAGGACCCGCCGGACGGCCCGGCGTCCGCAGCCCGGCCCGAGGGACCGCCGGGGGCCGCACCGGAGCGGGACCGGGAGCCGGGGCGTCGGCACGGTGCGGAGCGGAACCGGCACGAGGACGGAGAGCGGCACGACGACCGGGACCGGCACGAGGACGGGGAGCCGTGGCAGGGCCGCCGGTCCGGGGGCGACCGCCCGTCGAAGACCCCGCACCGGGCCGAGGCGCCCCGCACCCCGCTGCGCCTGCCCTCCCCGGCCCCCGCCCCGGGCACCTCGGCGGCCCAGCCGCACAGTGCCCTGCTCGCGCCCGCACCGCCGATGCTGCGCCGCACGCTGGCGCTGCAGCGTGCCCTGCGTCCGCTGAAGCGCCGTACCGACGCGCCCGTGGGCCGGGAGGTGGACGAGTCCGCGACCGCCGACCGCATCGCGCGCCTGGGTGCGGACCCCGAGCACTGGCTGCCCGTACTGCGCCCCGTGCGGGAGCGGTGGCTGCGCCTGCACCTGGTGCACGACGCGGGTCCCACGATGCCCGTCTGGCAGCCCCTCGTCCGCGAACTGCACGCCGCGCTGGCCCAGTCGGGTGTCTTCCGCACCGTCGCCCTGCACCGCGCGGAACCCGACGGCACCGTCCGCGGCGACGGCGCCGAGGTCCCCGCCGACGGCCGTACGGTCACGCTGCTGATCAGCGACTGCATGGGCCCGCAGTGGCGCGAGGGGCGGGCCGGGACCCGCTGGTTCGCCACCCTGCGCCGCTGGGCGCACCGCACGCCCCTGGCCGTCCTGCAACCGCTGCCCGAGCAGCTGTGGCGGGACACCGCCCTGCCGCCGGTGCCGGGCCGGCTGTCGGCCCCGCACCGGGCCGCGCCCAGCGCCTCGCTCGCCTTCACCCCCTACGACGACGGGGCGCCCCGGGACCCCGGACGGGCGGTGCACGTGCCCGTGCTGGAGCCGGGCCCCGAGTGGCTGGCGAACTGGGCCGCGCTGGTCGCGAGCCCGGGCGGCACCCGGTACCCGGGGGCGGCGGCCACGCTGCGGCGCCCGCTGCCCGCCGACGCCGACGACCGTGCCGACCCGGCGCGGCTGTCCGCCGAGGAACTCGTCCTGCGCTTTCGCGCGAGCGCGTCCCCACAGGCCTACCGGCTGGCCGGACACCTCGCGCTGGGGCGCCCCGACCTGCCCGTGATGCGGCTGGTGCAGGCCGCGGTCGAGCCCGACCCGCGGCCCCAGCACCTGGCCGAGGTCATCCTCGGCGGACTGCTCACCGCGGTCGCCGGGCCGCCCGGCTCCTACGCCTTCCGCCCCGGCGTGCGCGACCTCCTGCTGCGCGGGCTGCCCCGCACCGCCCGCAACCGCACACACGAACTACTGCTGCGCACCGGCGGCCTGATCGACGAACGGGCGGGGCGCTCGCCCGGCGAGTTCCGCGCGCTGATCCCGTCCCGGGAGGGCACCGAGCGGGCCGACGCGAGCGAGTCGTTCGCCGCGATCAGCCAGGAGAGCGCCCGGCAGCTGGCCGTGCGGGAGCGGCCCTCGCCCCCCTCGCCCCCCTCGCCCTTCCCGGCCGCCCTCGGCGCGCGCTACCGGCCGACGCGCCGGCTCGCGCCGGCCGGGAGGATGTGGCTGGCGGAGGACACCACGGCGGACCGGACGGCCGCGAACCGGACGGTGGCGATCCGCCTGCACGACACGGACGCCGACCCGGCCTCGCGCCGGGCGTTCCTGCGGGACGCGCGCCACCTGACGCGGATCGCCCACCCGAACGTCGTGACCGTCCTCGACGCGGGTATCGAGGACGACGTGCCGTACGTCGTCATGGAGCACCTCGACGGCATGGCGCTGAGCGCCCTCACCCGGTCGGGTGAACGGCGGCTGCCGTTGCCGCTGACGGTGTCGGCGGGGGCGCAGCTGGCACGGGCACTCACCGCCCTGCACCGGGCGGGCGTCGCGCACGGACGTCTGGAGGCGTCCCGGGTGGTCCTGCTGCCGGACGGCACGGTCCGGCTCAGCCTCTTCGAACCGGGACGGGCCTCGGGCCCCGCGGGTCGCTCCGCGGACCTGAGGGGTCTGTGCGCCCTCATGCTGCACCTGACCTCGGGGGCCTCGCACCCGACCGCCCCGATCGACTCCCGCCGCCTGGACCGGCTCCCCGCCGACCTGCGCATCCACTACGCGCACGCCTTCGACCAGCTGATGTCCACCTCGTCGGCGGCGCAGGCCCGGGGGCTCGAACTGCTCGCGGACCCGCGGCTGCTGGCCCGGGCGAAGGAGGCGTACACGCCGCGCCGGTACCGTGCCCTGGGCCCGCTGCGCGTCGACCTTCTGGACGCCCCGCCCCGCCCCGACCCGGACGTGCGCGCGCTGCTGGCGATGCTGCTGCTCAAGCACGGCCGCACGGTGACGCACGAGGAGCTGCGGTGGGGTTTGTGGGACCCGGGCGACGAGCCCCGCAACCCGAAGGCCGAGGTGACCCGGCTGGCGACGCGCCTGGCGGACGTCCTGGGCCCGGGCGTCCTCGCGAAGTCCGCCCACGGCTACGCCCTGCACACCAGCGCCGACGACCTGGACCTGGTGCGCTGCGACGAACTGGTGCGCCGCGCCGACGCGGCCGGTCTCCAGGACGCGCCGGCCGAGGCCCACCGCCTGTTCACCGAGGCGCTGGCGCTGTGGCGCGGCACCGAGCCCCTCGCGGACGTGCCCGGTCCCGCCGCCCGTACCGCCCGCACCCGCCTGCTGCGGCTGCGGCTCGCCCTGCACACCAAGCGCGCCGAACTCGACCTGGCCCTCGGCGAGTACGACCGGGCCTCCACCGAACTGTCCGGACTGCTGCGGGCCCACCCCCACCGGGAGGACTTCCGCCGCCTGTACCTGATCGCGCTGCGCCGCCAGGGCCGGGGCGAGGAGGCCCTGGAGGTGTACGAGGAGTACGAGCTGTCCGGGGGGCGCAGTCCGGCCCTGACGGCACTGGGCCAAGAGCTGCGCGAGGAGCACGCCGGGCCGGTGGACGACGCGCCGTGGTCGGAGTACGAGGAGCGGCCCCAGGGCCCGGACGGCACCGAGTCCGTCGTGGCCGCGCCGGACGAGCTGCCGGAGGGCCCCTTCCCCACCGAGGACCGTCTGTGGACGCCGCTGCTGTCGGACGACGCGGAGCACGACACGGCACGGGCCCACGAGCGCAGGGCGGCGAGGGAGGATCGGGAGGAGAGGGAGGAACGCGCGGCGCGGCGGGACGCGCTGCGGGACGAGGGACCGGAACCGGAACCCGAACGGGACGAGGAGCCAGGACCCGGCCCGGCGGCCGGGGAGCCGGACGACCCGGAGGACGACCTCGACACCGCCTTCCGTGGCTGCGCCCGCTACGCCTTCGCCGCGGAGCCGGCGGGCCGGGGCAGCCCGCGCAGCCCGGGAAACCCGGCCGACCACGACGCCCGCGCGGCCCTGCACGGCGTGGTCACGGACCTGCTGGCGGACAGCGGCATGGACGGCGCCTCCTACCAGCTCCTGGACGACGACGGCGGCCTGCTGGTGCTGCTGTCGCCGCGCGCCGAGGCCGCCCCGCTGCTGAGGGCGACCGTGGCGGGTCTGCCCGGGCTGCTGCCGCACCTGGGAGGCCGGCGGCTGCGGGCGGAGTTCTGGCAGACGGAGTTCTGGCTGGACGGCACCGGGGAGCAGGCCTTCCGCGCCGCCGAGGAGTCGGTCGGCGCGGTCCTGGACGCCTCCCCCGCGCAGGCGGTCGTCGCCCTCTCGGACTCCCTCTACTACGACGAGGTGTGCGAGGAGGGCCAGGACGGGCCCGCCTTCCCGCCGGACCTCTTCCGGCCGCTGCCCGACGACACCGGCTGGTACCGCCTGGTCGACGGCGCCGGCGCCGGCGCCCCGGGCGAGGGCCCGGCGGACGGGGCCGGCGGGAGCTGACCGCGGCGGACGGCGGCAGACGAAGCGGACGAGGCGGACGGCGGCGTACCCCTCGTACCGGAGCCGCGTCCGCCGCGCGCGCCCGCCCGGGACCGCAGACCGCCCGCACACCGCCCGTTCGGCGGCCCCCCGCCCGGCCCCCTCCAGGGGGCGCCCTTCCCCCGCGGCGCGCAGGATGCCCAAGAGGCCGGACTCCGGACGGCCCCGCACGGTCCGCGCTCTCGGGAGGATTCGCCATGACCGCCAGTACCCCCAGCCTGGAGGCGCTGCGCCGCTGCCACTTCGCCGTCGACCTGGGCGCGGCGCGGACCCGCGTGTACGTGAAGGGTGCCGGGCTCGTCGTCGACCAGCCGTCCGCCGCGGCGATCAACACCCGGACCGGCGCGCTCATCGCGGTCGGCGAGTTCGCGGAGAAGATGACCGGCCGCACCCCGGGCTACATCCGCGTCGTACGGCCCGTCTCCGGCGGCACGGTCGTCGACATCGAGATGGCCCAGCGCATGCTGCGGCACCTGCTCGGCGACCGGGTCCGCCGGGCCCTGCGCCGCAAGCCCCGGCTGCGCGCCGCGGTCTGCACTCCGCACGACGCGGACCCGCTGTCCCAGCGGGCGGCGATCGAGACGCTGGTCGGGCTCGGCGCGCGCCGGGTGGAACTCGTCGACACGCTGATCGCCGCGGCGGTCGGCTGCGGACTGCCCGTGGAACAGCCCGAGGCGACCATGATCATGGTGTGCGGGGCGCACGCCACGCAGGTCGCGGTGCTCTCCCTCGGCTCGATCGTGACCGCCGTACGCATCCCGGTGGGCGGTGAGGCCGTGGACCACGCGATCGTGCAGCTCCTGCGCCACCAGCACGAACTGGTGCTTCCCAGCCAGTCCGTGCGCCCGCTGCAACTCGCCCTGTCCGGCAACGGGCTGACCCCGCAGGGGCCGTCCACCACCGAGATCCACGGGCGGGACGTGGCGACCGGCCTCGCGCGCAGTGTGCGGGTCGACACGGCCACGGTGCGCAACGCGATCCAGACGCCGCTGACGGCCGTGCTCGACGGCATCGGCAAGGTGCTGCGGGACTGCCCGCCGGATCTGGTCGCGGACCTCGCCGACCGCGGGATCATGATGGTCGGCGGGAGCGCGCTGCTGCCGGGCTTCGACCAGATGCTGCGTCAGGCCACGGGCATGCCGGTGCACATCGCGGAGCGGCCCGACGTGTGCGCGGTCCAGGGCCTCGGCAGCATGCTGGAGGGCCGGGTCGAGCCGCTGGTGCTGCACCCGACGTCCGCGGACTGAGCCGCCGCCCGCGGGAACCGAGGAAGCCGACGGAGCCGGACGGATGACCGCGCGCCCCGCGCCCCGACTGACCCGCCTGCTGGAAGTCGTCCTGGAGGCCGGTACCGACCGGGGCCTGCGCGGCGTCCTGCAGCGCATCGTGGACGGCGCCGCCGAACTGACCGGCGCCCGCTGCGCGGCCCTGGCCCTCACCGGCCCCGACGTGGAGGGCCTCGCCGGGATCCGCACCCCGGGCCCGGGCCCCGCGCCGGAGGCGGCGCCCCGGCTGCGGGTGCCGGTCCACGTGCACGACGCGGAGTTCGGCGAGCTGCGGCTGACCGGGCGGCCCGGAGCCGGCCCGTTCACGACCGAGGACGAGCAGTTGCTGCGGGTCCTGGCCACGCAGGCCGGCATCTCGATCGGCAACGCCCGGCTGCACGAGACGGCCCGGCAGCGCGAGCGCTGGATCGAGGGCGCGGCGGCCGTCACCACCGCGCTGCTCACCGAGGAGGGCGCCGACGACGCCCTGACGACGGTCGCCGAACGGGCCCGGCTGCTGGCCGGCGCCTCCGCGGGCGTCATCCTGCACCCGACCGCCGAGGGCGGCATGGAGATCGTGACCGCCTCGACGCCCGACGACCCGGACGGCATCGTCGGCGCGACCATCGCACCGGGCAGTCCTGTACTGGAGCAACTGCTCGGCGGCGAGCCGGTGTTCATCGCCGACTCGGCGACCGATCCGCGGATGACCACGCACGTGCGGCACCGGTTCGGGCCGAGCATGATGCTGCCGCTGCAGGCCGGTGGCCGCCTGATCGGCACCCTCGCCCTGCCCCGCCGTCGCGGCGGGCCGCCCTACACGGACGTGGAACGGCTGCTCGCGACGCAGTTCGCCTCCCAGGCGGCCCTCGCCCTCGTGCTCGCCGACGCCCGGCGCGGCAGGGAGCGGCTCGCGGTGTACGAGGACCGTGACCGCATCGCCCGGGACCTGCACGACCTGGTGGTGCAGCGGCTGTTCGCCACCGGTCTGATGCTGGAGTCCACGCAGCGGAGGCCGGGGGCGCGGGACGTGGGCGACATCCTCGGCCGGGCGGTGGACGAGCTGCGGTCCACGGTCCAGGAGGTCCGTACCGCGATCTTCGCGTTGCAGCAGCCCCCGGCCGACCCGCCGACGGGGCTGCGCGGCCGGGTGCTGCGCGAGACCGCGTCCGCCGCCGCCCGGCTCGGCGTCGCACCGTCCACGCACTTCCGGGGCGCCGTCGACACCCGCGTACCCGACCGGGTCGCCGACCGCCTCCTCACCGTCCTGCGCCGCGCCCTGACCGACGCGTCCGCCCGCGCGGGCGTCTCCCGCGTCGAGGTCGTCGTCGACACGCCCGCCCGGTCGCCGCAGGGGCGGGAAGGGGTACGTCTGACGGTCTTCGACGACGGTGAGAAGGACGGGGGCGGCAGGGAGGGCCGGGGGACGACGGTCTGCTGGTGGGCGCCGCTCGGCCCGGGCGCGGCGGGGGCCCGGACCGGTGAGCGGCGATAGACATTACCCACCCTTGGCCTGGCCATTCCCCGCGGCCGGGTGTATTCCGTTCGGCGGCGGGCAGGCGCACCCGCAGCGGCGGGGCCGGCGAGGCCCGTGCGACGCCGCTGACGTCTGTCGGGGAACGAAGCAATGGACGGACAGGGCGGTGACATGACCCCAGCGGCACCAGTACGACCGGCGGGTGAGCCGGCCGCCCTGGCCGTCGAGGGCCGGGTGGAGGCGGGCCGGGCGCTGCTCGTCCCACGGGGAGAGCTCGTCCACGGGTGCGCGGACGTCCTCGCCGAGGCGCTGGCCGAACTGCCCGCCGACGTGGACCGGGTGAACCTGGACATGGGACACGTGGTGTTCATGGACACGGCCGGTCTGCGCTTCCTGGACCAGCTCGGCGGCTACGGCCGACGGCAGGCGGTGCCGGTGACGGCCACGAACTGGCACGGCCAGCCGCTGCGCGTCCTGGAACTGGCCGGCCTGGACCCCGCCGACCCCCTGAACACCGCGGTCCACCGGCCCCGGCCGGACCCCCGGCCCGCCCCCGAGACCCCCGAGGCGCCCGCCGAGCGGCTGCACGTCCTCGAGGAGGAGGTGGCCCAGCTGCGCCGGGCGATCGCCTCCCGTCCCGTCATCGACCAGGCGCGGGGCGTGCTGATGGCGCTGCACGCCTGCACCTCGGACGAGGCGTGGCACCTCCTGCGCGAGACGTCCCAGTTGTCCAACACAAAGCTCCGCGACGTCGCCGCCGCCGTCACCGCGGGCGCCGAGAGCGACGGACCGCCCCCGCCTGCGGAGGTGCGCAGGGCCCTGCGGACGGCACTGGCCCGCCTCGGACGCTGACCCGGCCCGCATCCGGTGGTGCCGGCGGCCGGGACGGGGTACCCGGAGCGCGACCCGCCCGCCCGGCAGGAGGAGGTACCACGATGAGCGAGCCGACCCCGTCCCAGGCCGAGGGCGAACGCGACGACGAGCCGGACACCCCGGACGTGCCGCACACCACGCCGTCCCAGGCCGAGGGCGAACGCGACGACGGGACCGAGGACGTCGTGGAGGGATCCGCGGAGGAGACACGGGGCCCCTAAACCGCGGAAAGGTCCACCCGCGGGCAGGCGCGGGATTCGGCGGCCGCGTCCAGGAAACTCTGGAATGTGGCCCGTCTGACCTGGGCGTACTCCGCCGCGGAGTGATGCGTGCTGTCCAGGAGAGCGCCCTCGTACCCGGTGTTCCAACGGGCGCCGAAGTAGGTGTCGCCGCCCTCGCAGTGGAGAACGGCCTGTCCGGTGGCCGCGGAGCCGGTGTTCCCGGGGAGTTTCCTCAGGGCGTCCGGATCCTGGAGCGCCGCGGCGACGACTGCGGCATCGGACGTCGCCACGAACGACACCCCGGCGTTGCCCGTCCCCGCGAGGTCCAGGTCGCACGCCCAGGTGTGCGAGGTGCCGCTGTTCACCTGTTCCCGCCCCACGTCGGCCACGCCCTTGACGAGGGCGTTCGCGGGAAGCGAGAAACCGGGCAGGCCGCACACGCTCCGCGCAGCGGTGTCGTGCGGGCCCGAGGGCGCGGAGAGGCCGCTGCTCCGAGCCTGCTCCGGCGTGCCGCAGCCCGCCTCCTCGGCCACCTTCCGGGCCGTCTGCCTCAGCAGGTGCGCCAGGCCCGCCCGGTCGGCCGATCCCCGCTCCACGGTGGCCTCGACAGCGGCCACCGTGCCCTCGCCCTGCCCGGCGACCCGGTTGCCCCGGAGCCCGCCCACTGTCTCCCAGCAGGCCCGGGGCAGCACGACGTAGCCGCCTGTCTCCGACACGGCCCCCGCGACACCGTCCTTGAAGTAGGACCTGGCCGCCGGGTTCTTCCAGACGCCGGTGGTGAAGGGGAAGGCCCCCTTCTCGGCCGCGGTCGTCAGGCTCAGCCGCTGGTCCTCGCCCCCGACGAAACGGCTGGTCCGTTCGACGGAGCACTCGAACTCGGGCCCGCTCGACGCGGCCCGGACCAGCACCTCGGAAACCCGGCCGGGCGAGTCGAGAGCCTGCCGCACGTCCCCGGAGTCCACCCGACCGTCGCAGAAGGACTCCGCGCCCAGCACGTTCGTGTTCCACCAGCAGTACAGGGAGACGAGAACGGCGATCACGACAAGAGCACAGGCCCCGATGATCGTCGGCCGTTTCCTTCGCGTCTGGGTACCCATGGTCGTGTGCTTACCGATTCCTTGCGTCGGGGACTGCTGAGCTCAGGTGCGTGAGCGCAGAGCTTCGTACGCTGTCTCGCGGCCCTTGTAGTAGCTCTGCCCGGCCTCTCCCGCTGCCGCATCCGTCCAGTCGGGGTTCATGTGGCGCTCCTCGCCCCACTTGTCGAAGTAGGCGTCGAGCTTGTCCTCGGCGACGTCGTTGCCCCGGCTGAGTTCTTCCTTGGACAGCGAGCCCTCTTCCGCCTGTACGCCGGAGAGCCATTCGTTGAGGGAGATGTCCACCAGACGCTGGGCCCCGTCGCCGATGACCGGGATTCCGGTGATCAGGCCACCGCCGAGGTGGTAGCCGTAGAACCGCTTGTCCGTGGCGTCGCTGATCTTCTCGTCGTGGACGTCCATCCTGACGTCGCCGCCGACGGCGTTGAGCGCGCCCGTCACCTCTCCGACCTTGCGTGCCTGGTTGGTGACCGCGGTGTCGCTGGTGAACTCCCCGTTCATCAGCTCCTGCGACATGTACCCCTGCTGTGCCTGGTACATCCGCTCGAAATTGCTGACGTCGTCCGCCTCGGAGACGCCCCGCATGACGCGCAGCAGACTGCTCCTGCTGTTCTGGATCCTTGAGTCGTCGTCGCCCTGAGCGTAGGCGTCCTTCTCGCCGGCCCTGCCTCCGGGCGCGTCGCCGTCGATGATGTCCACCATGTCGGGCGAGTAGTCGGCCAGGGCGTTGGCGAGTGATTCGCGTACGGCCGCGTACTCGTCGGTCGCGAGCAACTCGTCCGCCTTGCCGACGCGCGGGTGGTCCTTGTCCTCACCGCTCTTGCCGTCGGCCGCCCCGTAGTCGAGGTAGTTGACGGCGTCGTGCATGATGCGCGCCTGCTCGGCCGAGTGCCGGCCGAACTCCGTCCCTTCGGCGCCGGGCCTGTTCCCGGTGGTTCCCGCCTCCAGCGCGAGTCCGAGCCCCGCACGGACATCCTGGTCGAAGGTGTCCTTCCCGGTCCTCTCGATGTTCCCCGTCCAGGTGCTGGTGTCCACGTGGTTCCAGTCCCGCTCGGTGAGCAGGTACTTGAGGTTGTCGTTCTTGTCGCCGGGCCCCGGGTCCAGGTAGGAGGTGGCCGTCTCCGGATCCCTGGACATGATGCCGAGGACACCGTCGAGGGGATCGTTGGCGAACCAGCCGTCCTCCTTGCCCTCGAACCGTCCCCGCAGGTCCCAGATGTCCGGGTCGCCCCCCTGCTTCTTGTCCTCGGCGGCGCGGATGTCGTCGGCGACGTCCGCCAGGAACCGGCCGGAGTACCCGTCCCCCTGCTGCATGAGAGTGATCAGGCTCTGATATCCGCGCACCTGCTGTCCGTGACCGGTGCCGACCGGGATCTTGTCACCGGCCACGTCCAGGTCGAACTTCTGGACGCCCGCTTTCCGGAGGTCGTCACGGAACTTCTTGTAGAACTCGGACCCGGTGTCCCGCGTCGCGACGGAGAGCGTGTTCGCGAGGCTCTTCTGAAGGCCCAGATAGTCCTTCTTGCGGCCCGGGTCGCCGCCGTACGCCAAGTCGTTCAGGCTGTTGGTGAACTTGAGGGTGCCGGATGCGCCGAGGCCGTCGAGGAAGGTCCGGCTGAACTCCTTGCTGCCGGCGTTGTCCCGGAACGATCGCTTGAGTTCGGCCAGGTCCTGCGCCGAGACCTTCTCACCGCCGTTGATCCTGGTGGCGATGTCCTTCGCGTGCTCCGCCTCGTACTCCTCAACGTCGTCCTTCGCTTGGCCGTTGAAGCCGTTGAAGGTGCCGTCCATCGGGTTGGCGTCGACGACCACCGCCTCCAGGGCGATCCGGACGCCGTCATCGGCATCGGAAACCGCTTTGACCGCCGCGGTGATGGCCTGGTTCCACTCGCCTGCCGCCTTGCGTGCGGACTCCTGGTAACTGGGGTCGTGCACATAGGCGGTGCGTTCGCCCTCGCTGAGCCGCGAGGTGTCGAAGGAGACGTAGCCCTGCTCGGAGACCTTCATCCGGGCCTTGACGGCGTCGTCGCGGACGCTCTCCACCTTGTTCCGCAAGTCGGCGAACTGCGTATGCGCGTCGCGCAGCAGGGAGGCGATGGCCTTGGCCTCCTTCTGGGCGGCCTTGTACTCGTTGAGCGTCACGGTGAACCGGCCGTTCGCGGCGTTCGCGCTCACGCCGAGCCACGTCTGCCCCAAGGTGATCCCGTGCACGTCACGTCTGTACTGAGCTTCGAGCTTCTTGAACTCGGCCGCCATGTCGTCCCACTTGCCCGCGGCCGTGGTGAGCTTGGACAGGTCTGTGGTCATCACTTCGTGGTAGGTCGGCACGGGTCCCCCTGGAGCCGGTGGATGGGCGGGCTTGGCCTCGTCGGACTCAGAGGGTGTCGAGCACGGAGGACCGACGGACCTGGGCGGCGATGCCGAGGTCGTTGTTCTGGAACAGGAGCGAGGTCTGGCGCAGGGCGCCCTTCTCCGATGCCAGCCTGTCCATCAGGGCCTTGACCTGCTTCTCCCACGCCTCGTGCGCCTTCTTCAGCGCCGCCGAGGTGTCCCAGCCTTCCCCGTCCTTGCCGCTGAACTCCCTGACCGCGGCGCCCGTGTCCTCCTCGGCCGTGTCGCCGGCCTTCTTGGTGTCGGGCTCGAGATGCTCCTCGATGGCTTTGGCCGCGGCCTTCTTCTGCGCGGGTGACGACGCCAGGTCGGGGAGAGACCCGCCGCCACCCGCGGGAGCCAGTTGATTCAGCCGCGTCCGCGTACCCGAGTCGGCTTCGCTCCGGTCCTGTTCGCCCCAAGCCACGTTCTTCGCCCCCGTGAAGTTTTCGGCCATGACCAACGGCCACTGTAACCAATCGGGTGATCCATTTGTCATCCGGGTTGACCGGCTCCGTCGTCCGGCTGCCGGCGTCCGTCAGCCCCTGACGCGGCGCCCCTCAGAGGCAGGACCTGCGCCCGGTGCGCCAGGTTCCCCTTCCTGGCCACGAGGGGCCTCCGGCGTCCAGAATGCCGTCATGACCACCGGCGACGATGACGCGGACCGCCCATTCATCCGCAGCAAATGGGGCACGAACCGCTACGTCTACAACCCGCACAGCCCCGTCGGCCGCGCACTCATAGTCGGCTCCCTGTTGCTCGTCGTCGGCGGCGTCTACCTGATCCGTCATCCGGACCTTCTCAGCAGCAGCGACGGCTGGGAGGGGAGCGAACTGCGGTCCGCTGTGACCGACGCCACGGCCGAACTGTCACGCGAGTCCGAGTTCGGGCCCGGGGGCACCGCGTTCGAGGACGTCCTGGAGGCCGCCATCGCCAGACACGGCGGTGGTTCCAAGGCCGCGCCGACCGTCTCGCTCGCCTCTGAACCGGCGGATTCCGGCCTGATCGACGGGGGCCTGGAACAGGCCGACTACACGGTCACCGCCGACGGCACGGACGCCTCCTTCTGCCTCGACGTCACGGCCGCCAAGCGAAAGTCGGCGAGGGGCTACGAGTTCGTCAGCATCGGCATCGACGACGACGCCTGCCCCACCTCCCGATGAGACCCCGCCCCGCCCCGAGGTGCCCGGTGAGCCTCCGGCACCGATCGCCCCACGCCGCTTCGAGGGGAGGGCCGCGGGCCGACGACGGTCGAGGGACTCCGCGCCCGGCGATGTTTCGAGCGGACACGCAAGTGAAAAACGTTCCTGCGGCCGAGAGGCCATGGTGGGGCGGGTGGGACTCGAACCCACGGCCGGCGGATTATGAGTCCGCTGCTCTAACCGGCTGAGCTACCGCCCCATAGCGGCGTGTCGCGTACATGTGTGCGCGCCGTCTGCCGCAGCATAGCCGCTCATACGATCTGCTGCCTCGGATGGTCGGCTTCCACGGCTGCCTTCATGACCTTGAGGACTCCGCAGCGTGCCGCATGGTTCCCGGGCGGGGGGCGGACATGAAAAAGGGCCCCTGAGGGCCCTCGTTCACCGTGCTCCCCCGACTGGACTCGAACCAGTAACCTGCCGGTTAACAGCCGGCTGCTCTGCCAATTGAGCTACGGAGGACCGAGCTCCTCGGACTGGACTCGAACCAGTAACCTGCCGGTTAACAGCCGGCTGCTCTGCCAATTGAGCTACCGAGGAAGGTCTCGTGTCGCATCGAACGCGTCTGCCTGGGTATTCGCCAGGGGGCGCGCGCTCGCTGCGACACATACATTAGCGCAAGCAGGGGGGTGCTCCGCCAATCGGTACTCGCCAGCACCCCGGAGCCAGTGAAGGGAAGGGTGGCCGACATGCGTTACCGGCTCACGTTCGTCGTCGGAGTAGCGGTGGGTTACGTGCTCGGCACCAAGGCCGGGCGGGAGCGCTACGAGCAGTTGCGGAAGTCCGCGCGGCAGGTCGCGCAGAACCCGGCCGTGCGCAACACCGCCGAGTCGGCGGCCCAGCAGGGCAGGCACTTCGCCGACAAGGCGTACCACGTGGTGAGCGACAAGGTCGGTGACCGGATGCCCGACTCGGTGGCCCACCGGGTCCGCTCGCTGCGGGAACGCGGTACGAACGGCAGCGGCCCGGACGACTGGGGCACCAGCAACACCTGAGGGGGCACCCGGGGTCCCGGCCGCCCGCCGGACCCTGTGCCCCCACCGGGTACGGTCACCGCCTCGGTGCGGCAGAATTTCGGGTATGGGGATAGTCGCCGGGTTGGACAGTTCGCCCGATTTCACTCGTATCGTCGTCTGCGATTCGGACACGGGTGCCGTGCTGCGCCAGGGCTACGCGCCGCACCCGCTGGAGAGCCCCGAGGGCGGGGGCCGTCCCGCGGACGTCGATCCGCAGGCCTGGCTGCTGTCCCTCGGGGAGGCGGCCGGCGGCGGCCTCCTTGAGGGCGTGCAGGCCATCGGCGTGTCGGCGCAGGCCAACTCGGTCGTGCCGCTGGACGCGCAGGGCAACACCGTGCGTCCGGCCCTGGTCGGCGGCGACCGGCGCTCCCAGGTGGCGGCGGCCGACCTGATCGACGCGCTCGGCGGCCGCGAGGCGTGGGCGCAGGCCGTGGGTTCGGTGCCGCAGACCGCGCAGCCGGTGACGAAGCTGCGCTGGCTGGCGCGGGCCGAACCGGAGGCCGCCGCGCGCACCGCCGTCCTGCTCCAGGCCCACGACTGGCTGGTGTGGCAGCTGCTCGGGCGGCCGGCGCGGCGGACCACGGACCGGGGCGGGGCGTCCGGCACCGGCTACTGGTCGGCGGCGACCGGCGGCTACCGGCCCGACCTGGTCGAGCTGGCGCTCGGCCACCAGGTGATGCTGCCCGAGGTGATCGGCCCGGCCGAGGCCGCCGGTACGACGCCGGAGGGGCTGCTGATCTCCGCCGGGACCGGCGAGACCCAGGCCGCCGCCTTCGGACTGGGGATCGGCCTCGGCGACGCGGTGGTGTCGCTGGGCGCGTCCGGGTCCGTGATGGCCGTGCACAACGAGCCGCTCGTCGACCAGTCCGGCATGATCACCGCCCTCGCCGACGCCACCGGCATGCACCTGCCGGTCGTCACCACCCTGAACGCCGTACGGACCCTGCGCGGCGCCGCCGAACTGCTGGGCGCGGCGGACCTGGAGGGCCTGTCCGAGCTGGCGATGAAGTCGACACCCGGGTCGCACGGGCTGGTGCTGCTGCCCTACCTGGAGGGCGAGCGGACGCCGAACCTGCCGCACACCGCCGGGACGCTGGCCGGTCTGCGGCGCGAGTCGATGAGGCCGGAGCACCTGGCGCGGGCCGCGTTCGAGGGCATGCTGTGCGGTCTCGCCGACGCCCTGGACGTGCTGCGCGGCCGGGGCGTGGACGTACGCCGGGTGTTCCTGCTGGGCGCGGCGGCCGAGCTGCCCGCGGTGCAGGCGGCGGCGCCGGCGCTGTTCGGGACGCAGGTCGTCGTGCCGCAGCCCGCGGACTACGCGGCGATCGGCTCGGCCCGGCAGGCGGCCTGGGCGCTGGGCGTCTCCCAGGGCGTGCTGGACCCGCGCACTCCCCCGGTCTGGCAGGGCGCGGTGGCGCAGGTGCTGGAGCCGGGCGAGGAGCTGGCGGTGGGGCAGGCGGTGCGCCAGCAGTTCGTGGCGGTGCGGGAGCAGACGCATCCGGGGGCGCTGCGCGGGTGACCTCGGCCCGCGCGGGCGGGCCGCACCCCTCGTAGGCCGGAATTTGCCGCGCTCTTGGGTTAATTCGGTTGAGGTAACGCGGGTGGAGTGTTCGACGATAGGGGCCAGGGGCAACCAACCGCCGCCCCTTTCGCCGACTCCGAGAGACCCACGGTGCTCATACGACTCCTGCGGACCTGTCTCAGGCCCTACAAGAAACCCATCGCCCTGCTGGTGGCGCTGCAGTTCCTGCAGACCTGCGCCTCCCTGTACCTGCCGACCCTGAACGCGGACATCATCGACGACGGTGTCGTGAAGGGTGACTCGGGCTACATCCTGAGCTACGGCGCCCTGATGATCGGCATCTCGCTGGCCCAGGTGGTGTGCAACATCGGCGCGGTCTTCTACGGCGCGCGCACGGCCGCCGCCCTCGGCCGGGACGTACGGGGTGCCGTCTTCGACCGGGTGCAGTCCTTCTCGGCGCGCGAGGTGGGCGACTTCGGCGCCCCCTCGCTGATCACCCGGACGACCAACGACGTGCAGCAGGTCCAGATGCTGGCCCTGATGACGTTCACGCTGATGGTGTCGGCGCCGATCATGTGCGTGGGCGGCATCGTGATGGCGCTCGGCCTGGACGTGCCGCTGTCCGGGGTGCTCGTCGGGGTGGTGCCGGTGCTGGCGGTCTGCGTCACGCTGATCGTGCGGAAGCTGCGCCCGCTGTTCCGGGCCATGCAGGTGCGGCTGGACACGGTGAACCGGGTGCTGCGCGAGCAGATCACCGGCAACCGCGTCATCCGCGCCTTCGTGCGCGACGAGTACGAGCAGCAGCGCTTCAGGAAGGCCAACGCCGACCTCACCGAGGTGGCGCTGGGCACCGGCAACCTGCTGGCGCTGATGTTCCCGGTGGTCATGACGGTGGTGAACCTGTCGTCGATCGCGGTGGTGTGGTTCGGCGCCCACCGGATCGACAGCGGCGGGATGCAGATCGGCGACCTGACGGCGTTCCTCGCCTACCTGATGCAGATCGTCATGTCCGTGATGATGGCCACCTTCATGTTCATGATGGTGCCGCGTGCGGAGGTGTGCGCCGAGCGCATCCAGGAGGTCCTGGAGACCGAGAGCAGTGTGGTGCCGCCGGTGGCACCGGTCACCCGGTTGCGCCGGCACGGGCATCTGGAGATCCGGGGCGCGGGCTTCCGCTATCCCGGCGCGGAGGAGCCGGTGCTGCGCAACATCGAGCTGGTGGCCAAGCCGGGCGAGACGACCGCCGTCATCGGCTCGACCGGCAGCGGCAAGTCGACCCTGCTGGGCCTGGTCCCCCGGCTCTTCGACGCCACCGACGGGGAGGTCCTGGTCAACGGGGTGGACGTGCGGACCGTGGCCCCGAAGACGCTGGCCGAGGTGGTGAGCCTGGTCCCGCAGAAGCCGTACCTGTTCGCGGGCACCGTCGCGACGAATCTGCGCTACGGCAATCCGGCCGCCACCGACGAGGAGCTGTGGCACGCGCTGGAGGTGGCGCAGGCCAAGGAGTTCGTCGCCGAGCTGGAGGGCGGGCTCGACGCGCCGATCGCGCAGGGCGGCACGAACGTGTCGGGCGGTCAGCGCCAGCGGATCGCCATCGCCCGGACGCTGGTCCAGCGCCCGGAGATCTACCTCTTCGACGACTCCTTCTCCGCCCTCGACTACGCCACCGACGCGGCGCTGCGGGCCGCGCTGGGCCGGGAGACGGCCGAGGCGACCGTGGTGATCGTCGCGCAGCGGGTGGCGACCATCCGGGACGCGGACCGGATCATCGTGCTGGACGAGGGGCGGGTGGTCGGTGTGGGCCGGCACCACGAGCTGATGGCGGACAACGAGACCTACCGGGAGATCGTGCTCTCCCAGCTGACGGAAGCGGAGGCCGCCTGATGGCCGGGCCTGCGGGTCGCATGATGGCCGGGGCGGGCCGCCCCGACCAGCGTTCCATGGACTTCAAGGGGTCGAGCAAACGGCTCGTCGCCCAGTTCCGGCCGGAACGGGCCACGCTGTTCACGCTGCTGGCGTGCGTGGTGGTCAGCGTCGGCCTCAACGTGGTCGGGCCGAAGATCCTCGGCCGGGCCACCGACCTGGTCTTCGCGGGCATCGTCGGGCGGGACATGCCGTCCGGCGCCACGAAGGAGCAGGTCCTGGACTCCATGCGGGAGCGCGGTGACGGCAACGTCGCCGACATGCTCCGCAGCACGGACTTCACGCCGGGCCGGGGCATCGACTTCGGTGCGGTCGGCGAGGTGCTGCTCCTCGCGCTGGCGACGTTCGCCGTGGCCGGGCTGCTGATGGCGGTGGCCACCCGGCTGGTGAACCGGGCGGTGAACCGGACGATGTTCCGGCTGCGCGAGGACGTGCAGACGAAGCTGTCCCGGCTGCCGCTGTCGTACTTCGACACCCGCCAGCGCGGCGAGGTGCTCAGCCGCGCCACCAACGACATCGACAACATCCAGCAGACCCTCCAGCAGTCGATGGGCCAGCTGATCAACTCGCTGCTCACCATCATCGGCGTGCTGGCGATGATGTTCTACGTGTCCTGGATCCTGGCGCTGGTAGCGCTGGTGACCGTGCCGCTGTCGTTCGTGGTGGCGACGCGGGTGGGCAAGCGGTCGCAGCCGCAGTTCGTGCAGCAGTGGCGCTCCACGGGGCAGCTGAACGCGCACATCGAGGAGATGTACACCGGGCACGCGCTGGTGAAGGTGTTCGGGCGGCAGGAGGAGTCGGCGAAGCAGTTCGCCGAGCAGAACGACGCACTGTACGAGGCCGGGTTCAAGGCGCAGTTCAACAGCGGGATCATGCAGCCGCTGATGATGTTCGTGTCCAATCTGAACTACGTGCTGGTCGCGGTGGTCGGCGGTCTGCGGGTCGCCTCGGGCACGCTGTCCATCGGCGACGTGCAGGCCTTCATCCAGTACTCCCGGCAGTTCTCGATGCCGCTGACGCAGGTCGCGTCGATGGCGAACCTGGTGCAGTCGGGCGTGGCGTCGGCGGAGCGGATCTTCGAGCTGCTCGACGCCGAGGAGCAGTCGGCGGACCCGATCCCGGGCGCCCGGCCGGAGGACCTGCGCGGGCGGGTGGAGCTGGAGCACGTCTCCTTCCGGTACGACCCGGAGAAGCCGCTGATCGAGGACCTGTCGCTGAAGGTGGAGCCCGGCCACACGGTCGCCATCGTCGGCCCGACGGGGGCCGGCAAGACGACCCTGGTCAATCTGCTGATGCGGTTCTACGAGGTGTCCGGCGGGCGGATCGCCCTGGACGGCGTCGACATAGCGAAGATGTCCCGGGACGAGCTGCGGGCCGGCATCGGCATGGTGCTCCAGGACACCTGGCTGTTCGGCGGCACCATCGCGGAGAACATCGCGTACGGGGCGTCGCGGGAGGTCACCCGCGGGGAGATCGAGGAGGCCGCGCGGGCCGCGCACGTCGACCGGTTCGTACGGACGCTGCCCGACGGCTACGACACGGTGATCGACGACGAGGGCACGGGGGTGAGCGCGGGCGAGAAGCAGCTCATCACCATCGCGCGGGCGTTCCTGTCCGACCCGGTGATCCTGGTGCTGGACGAGGCGACGTCGTCCGTGGACACGCGCACCGAGGTGCTGATCCAGAAGGCGATGGCGAAGCTGGCGCACGGGCGGACGTCGTTCGTGATCGCGCACCGGCTGTCGACGATCCGGGACGCGGACACGATCCTGGTGATGGAGAACGGGTCGATCGTCGAGCAGGGAGCGCACTCCGAGCTGCTCGCGGCCGACGGCGCGTACGCCCGGCTGTACCAGGCGCAGTTCGCGCAGGCCGTGGCCGAGGTGGACTGACGGGCCGTACGGCGTCGGGGGTGCCGCCGCGGCGGGCGGCACCTCCGGCTCAGTCCAGGTAGCCCCTCAGCTGGTCCGCGTAGGCGTGGTCGCGGAGTTTGCCGAGGGTCTTGGACTCGATCTGGCGGATGCGTTCGCGGGTGACGCCGAAGAGGCGGCCTATCTCCTCCAGGGTGCGGGGGCGGCCGTCGACCAGGCCGTAGCGGAGCTGGACGACCTTGCGCTCGCGTTCGCCGAGGGTGGAGAGCACCGCGTCCAGGTGCTGGCGCAGCAGCAGGAACGCGGCCGACTCGACGGGGCTGGCGGCGTCGCCGTCCTCGATCAGGTCGCCGAGGGCGACGTCGTCCTCCTCGCCGACCGGCGCGTGCAGCGACACCGGTTCCTGGGCCAGGCGCAGCACCTCGCCGACGCGCTCGGGCGGCAGCTCCAGGTGGGCGGCGACCTCCTGCGGGGTCGGCTCGTAGCCGCGTTCCTGGAGCATGCGGCGCTGGACGCGGACGACCCGGTTGATCAGTTCCACGACGTGGACGGGGACGCGGATGGTGCGGGCCTGGTCGGCCAGGGCGCGGGACATGGCCTGGCGGATCCACCAGGTGGCGTAGGTGGAGAACTTGTAGCCCCGGGCGTAGTCGAACTTCTCGACCGCGCGGATCAGCCCCAGGTTCCCCTCCTGGACCAGGTCGAGCATGGTCAGCCCGCGCCCGACGTACCGCTTGGCCACCGACACCACGAGCCGCAGGTTGGCCTCGATCAGGCGGCGCTTGGCGAGGCGGCCGATGACGACCAGCCGGTCGAGGTCGAGGGCGAGGCGGCTGTCCAGGTCGGGGGTGCGCCGCAGCTTGTCCTCGGCGAACAGCCCGGCCTCCACGCGCCGGGCGAGGTCGACCTCCTCGGCCGCGGTGAGCAGCGGGATCCGTCCGATCTCGCGCAGGTACTGCCGGAACAGGTCGGAGGAGGGGCCGCCGGTCTCGGTACGGGTGGGTGGCGGCGGTTCTGCGGGCTCGGGGGCGTCCACGGGGCCGCCTGGGTGGTGCGGGGCCGGTCCGGCACCGGGCTGCGCGGGCATCGCGACGAGCAGGCCGCGCTCGGCGTCCGGCTCCGCGCCGCCGGTAGCGGTGTCGGACGGGGTGAGGGTCTGGGTCTGCACGGGGGCGACCTCCAGGATGGACGCGGCCGGCGGGGACCGGCGGCGGTACTTCGGGGGCGGAGCCGGCTCACTCGCCGTGGTCCGCCCCGTACGCGGGCGCTCAGGCACCGCCCCCAGTGTGGGGTACGACACATCGCCGCCACGAGGGGCGTGCGGTGACTTTTTGCGTCCGGTCCGTGACCGACGGGTTGTCCGCGGGTGTTCCGACGCCGGTGCTAGAGGGCCGCGGCGCCGTGTTCGCGCAGGGTCTGGTCGTACTGCTGGAGGACCCACAGCTCGTTCTGCACGGCCACCAGTTCGGCGGGGTCGCCGTGGCCGGAGAGGCGGGTGAGGCGGCCGGTGATGTCGCGGATGCGGCGTTCGACGGCGCGGCGGCGGACGGTGACGAGCTGGGCGCCGGCGTAGACGTCGTCGACGCCCTTCACTCCCCGGTGCAGCATGATCGCCTCGACCGCGAGTTCGGTGACCGTGGCGCGGACGGTGTCGTCGGGGGCGGCCTCGCGGACCCGGACCAGGTAGTCCTGCGGGTCCTGGACGCCGAGCTCGGCGCCGCCCGCCTCCATGATCGCCTCGCGTACGGCGGCGTAGGGCGCGGCGGTGAACTCGTCGACGCCGTACGCGTCGAAGGCCGGGGAGACCAGCTCGGGGCGCTGGAGGGCGAGCTTGAGCAGCTCGCGTTCGGTGGCGAAGACCGGGTTGCGGAGGTTGAGGGCGGGGCCCCGGGGGTGCGGCCGGGCGGGTCCGGCCTGCTGCTGCGGGCCGCTGCCGCGCCGGTGCTGGTCGGGGGCGGGACCCTTGCCGCCGCGGTCGCGGGCCCAGCGGGCGAGCTGGGAGATCCGCTTGACCACGAACTGGGTGTCGAGGATGCCGAGCATCCCGGCGAGCTGCACGGCGACCTCGTGCTGGGCGCCGCTGTTCTTGATCCGGGCGACGACCGGGGCGGCCTCGTCCAGCGCGGAGGCCCGGCCGGCCGGGGTGTCCAGGTCGTAGCGGGAGACGATCTGGCGCAGCGCGAACTCGAAGAGCGGGGTGCGCGGCTCGACCAGGTCGGCGACCGCCTCGTCGCCCTTGGCCAGGCGCAGGTCGCAGGGGTCCATGCCGTCGGGGGCGACGGCGATGTAGGTCTCGGCGGCGAACTTCTGGTCGTCCTCGAAGGCGCGCAGGGCCGCCTTCTGGCCGGCCGCGTCGCCGTCGAAGGTGAAGATCACGCGGGCCGAGCCGTTGTCCATGAGGAGGCGGCGCAGGATCTTGATGTGGTCGCCGCCGAAGGCGGTGCCGCAGGTCGCGATGGCGGTGGTGACTCCGGCGAGGTGGCAGGCCATGACGTCGGTGTAGCCCTCGACGACCACGGCGCGGGAGGCCTTCGCGATGTCCTTCTTGGCGAGGTCGATGCCGTAGAGGACCTGGGACTTCTTGTAGATCGCCGTGTCGGGGGTGTTCAGGTACTTCGGGCCGTTGTCCGACTCGTGGAGCTTGCGGGCGCCGAAGCCGACGACGTCGCCGCCGATGTCGCGGATGGGCCACATCAGCCGGCCGCGGAAGCGGTCGATGGGGCCGCGGCGGCCCTCCTGGGCGAGGCCGGACAGGAGCAGCTCCTTGTCGCTGAAGCCCTTGCCGCGCAGGAAGCGGGTGAGGTGGTCCCAGCCCTGGGGGCTGTAGCCGATGGAGAAGTGCTCGGCGGCCCCCTGGTCGAACCCCCGGTCGGCGAGGAAGGCGCGGCCGGTGTCCGCCTCGGGGCTGCTCGCGAGCTGCTCCGCGTACCACCGGGCGGCGACCTGGTGGGCCTCGACCAGGCGGATGCGCTCACCGCGCTGGTGGGAGGGGTTGTACCCGCCCTCCTCGTAGCGCAGCGTGATGCCGGCCTGTCCGGCCAGGCGCTCGACCGCCTCCGAGAAGGTGAGGTGGTCGATCTTCATCACGAACGTGATGGTGTCGCCGCCCTCCTGGCAGCCGAAGCAGTGGAAGAACCCCTTGCTCGGACTGACCTGGAAGGACGGCGACTTCTCGTCGTGGAACGGGCACAGCCCCTTCAGGTTGCCGCCGCCCGCGTTGCGCAGCTGGAGGTACTCCGAGACGACGGCGTCGATCGGGACCGCGTCCCGTACCGCCTTCACGTCCTCGTCGTTGATCCGTCCTGCCACGCGTGAAGTCTACGGTGCGGCGCCGGCACTCCTGCGCCGCGGTGATCGGCCCCCGGCCGTGGACCGGCAGCTAGGCGACGAGGCTCTCCAGCGGTACCCGCGGGTCGGCCAGCGCCTCCGTGTCCACCGGTGTCTTCGAGCGGATCAGCCGCTGGATCGGTTCCGTGACGTCCCACACGTTGACGTTCATCCCGGCCAGCACCCGGCCGTCCTTCAGCCAGAAGGCGATGAACTCGCGCTTCGCCGCGTCCCCGCGGATCACCACCTGGTCGTACGTGCCGGCGGGCGCCCAGCCGGAGTACTCCATGCCCAGGTCGTACTGGTCGGTGAAGAAGTAGGGCACGCGGTCGTGGGCGAGGCCCCTGCCGAGCATCGCTCGGGCGGCGGCCGGGCCGCCGTTGAGTGCGTTGGCCCAGTGCTCCACGCGCAGGCTGGTGCCGAAGAGGGCGTGGTGGAAGGAGGCCACGTCACCGGCGGCGTAGATGTCGGGGTCGGAGGTGCGCAGCTGCTCGTCGACGACGATGCCGCCGCCGTGGGCGCGGTCGGCGATCTCCAGTCCGGCGGCCTGGGCGAGCGCGGTGCGCGGGGCGGCGCCGATCGCGGCGAGCACGTCGTGCGCGGGGTGTTCGTCGCCGTCGTCGGTGCGGGCGGCGAGCACCATGCCGTCCTGGCCGACGATCTCGGTCAGCTTCACGCCGAAGCGGAAGCGGACGCCGTGCGACTCGTGCAGCGCGGCGAAGACGGCGCCCAGCTCGGGGCCGAGGGCGCCGTGCAGCGGGGTCGGTCCCGGCTCGATGACGGTGACCTCCGCCCCGTACTCGCGGGCCGCCGCGGCGACCTCCAGGCCGATCCAGCCGGCGCCGGCGATCACGAGGTGGCCGTTGTCCCTGCCGAGGGAGGCGAGGACGCCCTTGAGGCGCTCGGCGTGGGCGAGGCGGCGCAGGTGGTGGACGCCCGCCAGGTCGGTGCCGGGGACGTCGAGGCGGCGGGGTTCTGAGCCGGTGGCGACGAGCAGCTTGTCGTACCTGACGTGGGTGCCGTCGTCGCCGTAATGGACGGTCCTGGCGGCGCGGTCGATCGCGACGACGGTCTGGCCGAGGTGCAGCTCGATGTCGTGGCGCGCGTACCAGGCGGGCTCGTGCACGAAGACGCTGTCGCGCTCCTCCTTGCCGAGGAGGTAGCCCTTGGACAGCGGCGGGCGCTCGTAGGGGTGGTCGCGTTCGTCACTGATGAGGATCACCCGGCCGGTGAACCCCTCCGTGCGGAGCGTCTCGGCCGCCTTCGCGCCCGCCAGGCCGCCTCCGACGATGACGAATGTCTGATCCGCGTCGACCACTTGTCTGCCTCCTCGTCCGGGTGCCGCCACATGCGAGCGTCCCGCACGCGGCGTAATGCGGGAAGGGGGAGTGACCCGATCAGGCCACGGCCTGCCGTGTTCCGGTCGCCCGAGTGCCGCGTTTCGGGCACGCGGGCGGCGCCGGGTCGCACCCGTCCCGCCGCCAGTGTCACGGATGCCCCGTCAGACGGGCGTGAAGCGAGCGGGCCGAGGCGTCGGTGAGGGAGGCGATCTGGTCGACGATCACCCGTTTGCGGGCCCGGTCGCCGTCGGCCGTGTCGAACAGGGAGCGGAACTGGGGGTCGAGCCCGTCCGGCGCGCGGGCCGTGAGCGCCTCGGCCAGTTCGGCGACGACGATCCGCTGGTCGGCGCGGAGCCGCTCCTGCTCGGTGCGCTGCATGACGTACCGGACGGCGACCGCCTTGAGGACGGCGCACTCCAGGCGGGTCTCGCGGGGCACGACCAGCTCGGCGGTGTACCGGGTGAGCCGGCCGTCCCCGTACGCGGCCCGGGTGGCCGTCTCGGCGGCCAGGCAGAAGCGGCCGATGAGCTGGCTGGTGGCGTCCTTCAGCCGGGCCTGGGCGCCGGCCGAGCCGTCGTAGCCGTGCGGCCACCAGTCCTGGGCGAGGAGCCGGTCGAGGGCGTCGGCCAGCTCCGCGCGGTCGGTGCCGGCGGGGACGTAGCGTCCGACGGCGGCGTCGAAGACGGCCTCGCGCTCGGGGTCGGCGAGCAGGCAGTTCGGGTCGATGTGACCGGCGTGCAGGCCGTCCTCGACGTCGTGCACCGAGTACGCCACGTCGTCGGCCCAGTCCATGACCTGGGCCTCGAAGCAGGTACGGGCGCCGGGGGCGTCCTCGCGGAGCCACTCGAAGACGGGCCGGTCGTCGTCGTAGACGCCGAACTTGCGGGAGAGCGGGTCGGTGGGGTGGGCGCCGCGCGGCCAGGGGTACTTGGTCGCGGCGTCGAGGGTGGCGCGGGTGAGGTTGAGGCCGACGGAGCCGTCCTCGGTGAACCGTTTGGGCTCGATGCGGGTGAGGAGCCTGAGCGACTGGGCGTTGCCCTCGAAGCCGCCGCAGTCCTCGGCGAACGCGTTGAGCGCCTGTTCGCCGTTGTGCCCGAAGGGCGGGTGGCCCAGGTCGTGGGCGAGGCAGGCGGCCTCGACGAGGTCCGGGTCGCAGCCGAGGGCGGCGCCCAGCTCGCGGCCGACCTGGGCGCACTCCAGGGAGTGCGTGAGGCGGGTGCGGGGGCTGGCATCCCAGACGGGGCTGCCCTCCCCCGGCGCGACGACCTGCGTCTTCCCGGCGAGGCGGCGCAGGGCGGCGGAGTGCAGGATGCGGGCGCGGTCGCGCTGGAAGGCGGTGCGGCCGGGGCGTTTGTCGGGTTCGGGGGCGTAGCGGGCCACTGACGTGGGGTCGTACGGGGGTGGGGGTGCGGTGCCTTCCATGTCATGAACAGTATGCGGAAGGTGTGACAGTCGGGGGGCCTACTCGTCCGCGGGGTTCCGCGCTCGTGCGGCTGCGGGCCGTCCGGGGCCGGTCGCGCCGTTCCCCGCTCCCCTTCGGGGCACTGTCCTCGTCGCCTCCTTCACGTGCCGTGTCGTAGCGGTGCAGGAGCAGGCGGGCCATGGCCGGATGGGTACCCAGGGGGGCGGAGGCGATCCAGGGGGCCTGCGCGGCGCACTGTGCCGCGAAGCGGCCCGGGGCGGTGAAGCAGGAGGCGACGGCCACGCGGCGGTGCCCCCGGGACGTCAGGGTGCGGATCGCCTCGGGGACCGTCGGGGCCGACGCCGAGGCGTACGCGGGGAGGACCGGGACGCCGAGGCGGGTGGCGAGGAGTGCTGCCGTGCGGGCCGAGTCGGCGCGCGACTCCGGGTCCCGGGAACCCGCGGAGGCGAGGACGACGGCGTGGTCCGGGCCCCCGTGGGCGGGCCAGCCGGCCTCCGTGAGGCGGGCGTGCAGGGCGTCCGCCAGGAGGGGGTGCGGGCCGAGCGGGGCGGCCACGCGGGTGCGGGCCGGGGCGGCGTCCGCCATCTGGGGGATGTCCCGTTTGACGTGGTGGCCGCGGCTCAGCAGGAGCGGGACGACGACCGCCGCCCCGCTCCCGAGGGCGGTGAGCGTGTCGGGCAGCAGGGGTTCGTTCAGCTCGATGTGGCCGAGGTGCACCGGCAGGGCGGGGCGCAGGGCGCGGACCCGGTCGAGGAGGGCCCGTACGGTGCGCAGGGCGCGCGGGTCGCGGCTGCCGTGGGCGACGACGACCAGTGCGGGGGTGCCGCCGCGGGTCGCCGTGCTCGTCGTGCCGCCGGTCGGTGTCGTCGCCGTCATGGGTCGAGGGTGGCGGCCGGACGTTGCCTTCCCGTTGCGCGGATGTCACGGGGATTTTCCGCCGGTTCACACGGCGCCGGGACGTCGGTGTGAGCGGGCGGCGAACCGGACGGCCCGCCCGGGCGTCCCTGGGGGCAGGAGACCGACCGGGGAGGGAACCGTCCGATGCGCCGCCCGAGATTTCGCAGACCGCGCCTGCCGCGTACCCGCCGGGGGCGGCGGAGGCTGGTCCAGGTGGTGGTGGCCGGGTGCGTGCTGGCACTGCTGCCGATGACGTGGCTGCGCCTGGTCACCGACGACCGGCTGCGTACCGTGGCCGACGTGCCGCGCACCGAGGTCGCGGTCGTCTTCGGGGCCGGGCTGTGGGACGGGGAGCCGTCGCCGTACCTCGCGCACCGGCTGGACGCGGCGGCGGAGCTGTACCGGGCGGGGCGGATCGAGGTGGTGCTGGTGACCGGGGACAACAGCCGCGAGGAGTACGACGAGCCGGACGCGATGCGCGCCTACCTGGTCCGGCACGGCGTTCCCGACGGGCGGATCGTCGGCGACTACGCGGGCTTCGACACCTGGGACTCCTGCGTCCGCGCGAAGAAGATCTTCGGCGTGGACCGGGCCGTGCTGATCAGCCAGGGCTTCCACATCCGGCGTGCGGTGGCCCTGTGCCAGCAGGCGGGGGTGGAGTCGTACGGCGTCGGGGTCGACGCCGAGCACGACGTGACCTGGTACTACGGGGGCGCGCGGGAGGTCCTGGCGGCGGGCAAGGCGGCGCTGGACGCGGTCTTCGAGCCGGATCCGCACTTCCTGGGGCCGAAGGAGCCGGGGGTGGCGCGGGCCCTGGCCGGTGCCGGGTGACGCGTTCCTCACCAGGGCCGCACCGCTGCGGGGAGGCCGCCGTCCCGGCGGTGTAACAGAGCACCGACCGGGGGTGTAACACGCGCGTCGCACGCTGGCGGCATGCGGAACACCACCATCCCCACGCACTGCCCGTACTGCGCCCTGCAGTGCGGGATGAACCTGACGCCCGTCGACGGCGGGAGCGTCGCGGTGTCCGAGCGGGCGGACTTCCCGGTGAACCGGGGCGCGCTGTGCGGCAAGGGGCGTACGGCGCCGCAGGTGCTCGCGCCGGGGGCGCGGCTGACCTCGCCGCTGGTGCGCGCGGCCGACGGGGCTCTGGTGCCGGCCGGGTGGGACGAGGCGCTGGACCGGATCGCCGGGAACCTGGAGCGGACGCGGGCGGAGTACGGCGCGGACGCGCTCGGCGTGTTCGGCGGGGGCGGGCTGACCAACGAGAAGGCGTACGCGCTGGGCAAGTTCGCGCGGGTGGTCCTCGGCACCTCGCAGATCGACTACAACGGCCGGTTCTGCATGTCGTCGGCGGCGGCGGCCGGGACGCGGGCCTTCGGGCTCGACCGGGGGCTGCCGTTCCCGCTGGAGGACGTCCCGAGGACCGGCTGCGTGATCCTCGTCGGGTCGAACCCGGCGGAGACGATGCCGCCGTCCCTGCGGTACTTCACCGAACTGCGGGACAACGGCGGCACGCTGATCGTCGTCGACCCGCGCCGGACGCGGACCGCCGAGCTGGCCGACCTGCACCTCGCGCCCCGGCCCGGCACCGACCTGGCGCTCGCGCTGGGCATGCTGCACCTGGTCGTCGCCGAGGGTCGGGTCGACGAGGCGTACGTCGAGGAGCGCACGTCCGGCTGGGAGGAGGCGCGGGCGGCGGCGATGGCGCACTGGCCGGAGCATGTGGAGCGGATCACCGGGGTGTCGGTGCCCGAACTGCGGGAGGCGGTACGGCTGTTCTGCGCCCCCGAGGCGGCGATGGTGCTGACGGCGCGCGGGCCGGAGCAGCAGGCCAAGGGCACGGACACGGTGGGCGCGTGGATCAACCTGTGCCTGGCGACCGGGCGGGCGGGGCGGCCCCGGTCGGGGTACGGCTGCCTGACCGGGCAGGGCAACGGGCAGGGCGGGCGCGAACACGGGCAGAAGGCCGACCAGTTGCCGGGGTACCGCAGGCTGACCGATCCGGCGGCCCGGCGGCACGTCGCCGAGGTGTGGGGCGTCGACCCGGACTCGCTGCCGGGGCCGGGGCGCAGCGCGTACGAGTTGCTGGACGCGCTGGGCACGGACGTCAGGTCCCTGCTGGTGATGGGATCCAACCCGGTGGTGTCGGCGCCGCGCGCCGCGCACGTGGAGGGGCGGCTGCGTTCGCTGGACTTCCTGGCCGTGTGCGACGTGGTGCTCTCCGAGACGGCGGAACTGGCGGACGTGGTGCTGCCGGTGACGCAGTGGGCCGAGGAGACGGGCACCACGACGAACCTGGAGGGCCGGGTGCTGCTGCGGCGGCGCGCGATCACCCCGCCGGACGGGGTGCGCGGCGACCTGGAGGTGCTGCACGGGCTGGCCGGGCGGCTCGGCGTGGAGAAGGGCTTCCCGGTCGACCCCGAGGAGGTCTTCGAGGAACTGCGGCGGGCGAGCGCGGGCGGCCCGGCGGACTACTCCGGGATCGACTACCGGCGGCTGGCGCGGGAGGACGGCGTGTTCTGGCCGTGCCCGGCACCACCCGCGGACGACGGCACCCCGCCCCGACCCGGCACCCCGGCACCACCCGCGGACGACGGCACCCCGCCACGACCCGGCACCCCGGCACCACCCGCGGACGACGAGACCACGGCCCGCCCCGGCACCCCGCCCCGGCCCGCGGACCAGGAGACCGCGCCCCATCCGGGCACGCCCCGCCTCTTCCTGGACCGCTTCGCCACCGACGACGGCCGGGCGCGCTTCGTGCCGGTCGCGCACCGTCCGAGCGCCGAGGAGCCGGACGACGCGTACCCGGTGCTGCTGACCACGGGCAGGGTGGTGGCGCAGTACCAGTCCGGCGCGCAGACCCGGCGGGTCGCCGAGCTGAACGCGGCGGCGCCGGGCCCCTTCGTGCAGCTGCACCCGCGGCTGGCGGCGCGGCTGGGGGCGGCCGAGGGGGACCCGCTGGCGGTGGTGTCCCGGCGGGGGCGTGCGGTGGCACCGGCCCGCATCACCCCCGGCATCCGGCCCGACACCGTCTTCATGCCCTTCCACTGGCCGGGCGAGGGCCGCGCCAACACACTGACCAACCCGGCGCTGGACCCGGTCTCGCGGATGCCGGAGTTCAAGGTGTGCGCGGTACGGGTGGAGGTCGTGCGGGGGGCGGAGGCCGTGTAGCGCGTCGGGCGGACCTGGGGCGGGCCCGGGCATCGGACCGGCGGCGGGGCGCTCCCCCGCTCGCTTACGCTTGCCGGGAGAGTACGGGCGAGGGGACGGGAGCCGATGAGCCTGAGGCAGTTCGAGTACGCGCTGGCCGTCGCCGAGGAGGGCTCGGTGACGGCGGCGGCGGAGGTCCTGCACGTCGCCCAGCCCTCGGTGTCCCAGCAGATCCGCGGTCTCGAGCGGGACCTCGGCGTGGAGCTGTTCTCCCGCACGCCGACCGGTCTGGTGCCCACCGTGGCCGGACGCGCCTTCCTGCGGGAGGCGGAGGTCGCCGTGAACGCGGCACGCCGGGCGCGGGCGACGGCGCGGGCCGGCGCCGACGAGCTGGTGGGCGAGCTGGTGGTCGCGGTGCAGATGGGCCTGGGCGCCCGGCAGCTGCCGGGCGCCCTGAGCGCGCTGCGCCGCCGCTTCCCGCGTCTGGAGGTCACCGTCTTCGAGGAGCCGAACCCCACCGAGCTGGAGCGGCTGGCCCGCGGCGGTGTCCTCGACGTCGCCCTGATGGCCGGGCCGTGCGAGGAGGGCCTGTACGACGGCCACCACCTCGGCGACGAGGAGTTCGTGGTGGTGCTGGCCGCCGGGCATCCGGCGCTCGCCGCGGACCGCGTCGAGCTGCGGGACCTGGAGCGGGAGCCGTGGGTGCGGTTCGACACCGCCAGCGCACTCGACGGCGTACTGGTGGACGTGCTGCGGGACAACGGGCTCGCCCCGACCACGGTCGCCCGCGTCTCCCAGACGGCGACGGCCGTGCGCTGGGCCGTCCACGGCCTGGGGGTGACGTTCGTCCCGGCCTCCGCGGTGCCGCCCGGGCACGAGCACCTGGTGCGCCCGGTGTCCCCGGCCGTCTCCCAGCCCGTGGTGGCCGCGGTCCGGCCGGGCGCGGGTCCGGCGGAGACGGCGCTGCTGGAGTTCCTGCGGCAGGAGACCTGGTACAAGTTCGGTCAGAGCTGGGTGGCACCGCCGTCCGCGACCAGTTCGGCGCCGGTCGTGTAGGTGGCGTCGAAGGCGAGGAAGAGGGCGGCCCGGGCGATCTCCTCGGGGGTGCCGAAGCGGCGCATCGGATTGTCCGCGACCCGCTCCGCCTTGAACCGTTCGGCTTCCTCGGGGGTCATCGTCGCGTCCAGGGCACCCGTGTCGACGGGGCCGGGGCTGATCGCGTTGACCCGGATGCCGCGGGGCAGCAGCTCGCGGGAGAAGCTGCGGGCCATGGAGCGCAGGGCCGCCTTCCCGGCCGCGTAGACGCTGGTGTCCGCCATGCCGACGACGTTCGCGGCGGAGGTGGTCAGGACGATGCCGGCGCCCGGGTTCAGCAGCGGGGCGAGCTTCTGCACGGTGAACCAGGCGCCCTTGACGTTGATGGCGAACAGTTCGTCGTACGCCTCCTCGGTCGTCGAGTCGAAGGGCGTGAGCGCGGCGACGCCGGCGTTGACGAACAGGGCGTCGATCGTGCCCAGTTCGGACTGCACCCGGTCGGCGAGGGCGTCCAGGTCGCGCAGCGAGGCCACGTCGCCGGGCACCGCCACCGCGTTCTCGCCGAGCCGCTCACGGGCGGCGTCGAGGGTGGCCCGGGAACGGCCGGTGATCGCCACGCGGGCTCCGCCGTCCACCAGCTTCTTCGCCACCGCGAAACCCACGCCGCTGCCGCCGCCCGTGATCACGGCGGTCCTGCCGTTGTACTCGCCCATTTCCAGGTTTCCCATTTCACTTACTGCTTCCATTTTCGAATTTCCCTGCTCCGCGACGTCCCGCGACGTTTCGCAAATCCGCAGCCGTCAGCCCCTGGGGAATTCCCCGCCGTCCACGGCGATGTTGGTTCCGGTCACCCAGCCCGCCCGGTCGGACGCGAGGAACAGCACCGCTTCGGCGATGTCGTCGGGCCGGCCGTCGCGGCCCAGCGGTGCGGTGCCGGTCGGGGCGGGTCCCGCGTCGAGGCTCGCCCAGTTCTCCCGGGTCTCCTCGCCGCCGGGGGTGGCGGTCCGGCCGGGGCTCACGGTGTTGACCCGGACGCCGGAGGGGGCCAGCGCCGAGGCCAGTCCCCGGCTGTAGTTCTCCAGCGCCGCCTTCGCCGCCTGGTAGTGCAGGAACGGGGGCGCCGGAGGGGCGACCGCGGCCGAGGAGACGTGCACGATCGCCCCCGAGCGCCGTTCCCGCATGCCCGGTACCAGCAGCGAGTTCAGCCGGACCGCCGCGAGGAGGTTCAGGTCCAGCGCGTCCAGCCACTCCTCGTCGGGGATGGTCGGGCCGTCCTTGTGGGGGCGTGCCCCGCCCGCGTTGTGGACCAGGACGTCCACCCCGCCGAGCGTGTCCCGGGCGGCCGCGGCGAGCGCCTCCGCTCCGGCGAGGGTCCGCACGTCCGCCTGCACGAAGGCGGCCCCCTCGGGCGCCGTGCCCGTCGCCGACCTGGCGGTGGTGACCACCTCGGCGCCCGCGTCCAGGAGCCGGCGTACGACGGCCGCTCCGATTCCGCGCGTTCCGCCGGTGACCAGGGCCCGCTTTCCCGCGAGTTCCCCATTTTCCGACCCGTTCTCGTGCACGGTCATGTCCTTGCCTTTCGGAATCTCTCGTGATGACCCGCTCACGGTAGATCCGGGAAAGAACAAGGAGCAAAGACGAATATGCAGCGGGCGCCATAGGAAGTTCCTATGGCGCCTTGTCGCCTCGCCGCGCCGTCCTACGCGCCGTCGTAGGGCCGCTTCTCCTTCGCCTCCCGCAGGGCCCGCCCCCACCACACCACCTGGTCGAGCATCGTCTTGGCCGCGGCGTCCGGCCCCGACGGATCCCTGAGGACGCCCGCGTCGTCGAAGGAGGCGCCGGCGTTGTGGAAGGAGACGGTGTCGCGGACGGTGACGGCGTGCAGTTCGGCGAAGACCTGGCGCAGGTGCTCGGCGGCGCGCAGGCCGCCGGACAGACCGCCGTAGGAGACCAGGCCGACGGGCTTGGCACGCCACTCGCCGAAGTGCCAGTCGATGACGTTCTTCAGGCCCGCCGGAAACGAGTGGTTGTACTCGGGGGTGAGGACGACGAACGCGTCGGCGTCCGCCAGTTTCGGGGTGATCTCCGCCAGCGCGGCGGTGGCCTGCGGGGTCCGGGCGAAGGTGGTGGGCAGGTCGGTCCCGGCGACGTCCACGAGGTCCGGGACCAGGTCGTCGTGGGCCCGGAGGTGGCTCATCAGCCAGTCGGCGACGACGGGGCCGAAGCGGCCGTGGCGGTTGCTGCCGACGAGCAGGGTCACACGCAGCGGTGCGGTCGTTGTGTCCATACGGGAGAGCCTGGTACCTCAAGTTTGCTCGAGGTCAAGCGGTGTGGCCGGCGGGCCCGTCCGGAGGCGCCGGTCACCCGTTCACACCCGCTCGGGGGGCGCCCCGGGCCCGGTGCGACTTTCCTCGGTAGGGCAGGGGCCACCGAAGAGCTCAAAGGAGCACCGATGCGACGTACCGCCCGCCTGCTGACCGGTACCGCGCTCGCCGCCGCGGCCGTCGGTCTGACCACCGCGGCCCCCGTGTATGCCGGGGAGGACGTCGCCACCGGCGGCCTGACGGTGTATCCGTCCTCGGTCGTGCCGGGCGAGCGGGCGCTGGTGACGACGACGCTGTGCGGGAAGGGCGGCTCGGCGGCGGGAGACGCCAGTGCGGTGGGCGCGGGCGCGTTCCCGCTGGCGCCCGGCGGAGACGGGGCCGAGGGTGCGGGCGACGGCGCGGCGGGCCACTTCGAGGTGCCGCCGAGCGCGCAGCCGGGGACGTACGAGATCGTCGCGACCTGCGGGGACGACGAACGGCGGGTGACGGGCGATCTGGTGGTCACGCTCACCTCGGCCGCCGGGCAGGTGTATCCCAGAGGAAGCGTGAAGACGGGGGTCGGCGGCGCTCTTGGCCCCGATCCCGTGCAGACCGCGGCCGGTGTGGCGGCTCTCGCCGTCGCCGCCGCGGGCGGTACCTGGCTCCTGCATCGCCGGGCGAGAGGCGACGGGATCTGACGGGCACCCTCCGCTGCCCGTCCGCCGGTACCGCACTTCCCCGCCCCCTCCGGGTCCGACGCCCCTCGCGGCCCGGAGGGGGCAGGGCACCCTTCAGGGACCCGAGGGAGAGGGGACGTCATGCGCAGGGTCAAGGACACCGCGATAGCGGCCGTCACCGTGGTCGCCCTCTGCTCGGGGGCGGGGCTGCTGCTCGGCGGCGGCCGCACCGGGTCACCGCCGCAGCCGTCGGCCGCGCAGTCCGGCACCGGGCGGGCGGACCGGACCGGAGGGGCGGCCGCCGCTGCCGCGCTGCCGCCCTCCCCGCCGGACCGCGTGCGCATCCCGGCGATCGGCGTGGACGCCCCGCTGACGGGCCTGGGTCTGACCGGTTCGGGCAGCCTGGACGTGCCGCCCGCCGAGAAGAAGAACCTCGCCGGCTGGTACGAGGCCGGTACCACCCCCGGCGAGACGGGCACCGCGATCGTCGCCGGTCACGTCGACAACGCCGAGGGCCCCGCCGTCTTCTACCGCCTCGGCGCCCTGGCCAAGGGCTCGACGGTCGAGGTCGACCGGCGCGACGGCGGTGTCGCGGTCTTCACCGTGGACGCGGTGGAGGTCTACGCCACCGACGCCTTCCCCGACGAGAAGGTCTACGGCGCCGCCGACCGCCCCGAACTGCGGGTCATCACCTGCGGCGGCCCCTACTCACGCAGTACCGGCTACCAGGGCAACGTGGTCGTCTTCGCCCACCTCACCGGCAGCCGGTGAGGTGGGCGCGGCGCGGGCCCGCACCTCGGCTCCTCCGCCTCAGTGCGGGTGCGGCAGCGGGTGCAGGGCGTTGTCGATCGTGCAGCCGCCCTCGCCGGGCATCCGCTGGATCCGCGGCGGCACCCACACCTCGGTGGCGCCGGGGCCGACGCGGGCGAGCAGGCAGTCCTGGGGGTCGAAGGGGGCGCCCTTCACCGACAGCAGGACGCCGACCCGGCCGCCGTCCGCCTTCACCTCGGTGAGGACCGCCGGATCCAGGTCCAGGGCGGCCAGCGTCCGGCGTACCTCCGCCTCGTCCACCCGGCCGCCCTCCGGGACCCGGGGAAGTTCCGCGCGGAGTTCCCGGGCGGGCAGCCGGGGCGGTTCGGGCGGCGGGGCGAAGGCGAGCGCGGGGCCCTTCGGGCAGTCCACGTCGCGGGGCACCTCACGCCACTGGGAGCGGGGCGACACCCGCACCGCGAAACAGCGCCGCACAACGGCCTCGTTGGCGTCGCGCCACCGGCTGTACGCCCGTCCGGTGGTGCGGACGACCACCTCGACGCCGTCCCCCTCGTGCGTCGAGGTGCCCGTCACCCGCAGCACCTCCACCCCGTCGACGCCGGCGGCGGTGCGCCCCACCTCCTCCGCCGTGCGCGGGCGCTGCCCGTAGAGCCGTTCGCCCGCCTCCCTGGCGACCTCCCGTGCGTCGTCCGTCGCCCGGTCCTCGGACGACTGCGTCACCCCGCAGCCGACGGTGAGCAGCAACAGCGGTGCGAGCAGCAGCAGTCGACGCATCCGTCCACCCTCCCGGCGCCGGGCGCGGCGGACGACCGCACGCGTACTCGGACCGGCGTGGGCGATCGTACTCAGCCGGTGGACGAACCCGGCGGGGACCCGGCGGGGACCCGTGACGCCAGGAGCTGAGCCGCTGTCCGAGGCGGCTTGTACTCTGCACTCATTCGACGATCGGACGATCACGAACACGATTCCGATCACGAACACGGGCCTGCGGGCACGGGGGCGGGCGTCCAGGGGCGGGAGGGCGGGGATTTCGATGAGTGACGCGCATGCGATACGAAGCCGCAGACCGGGTCTCCCGGCTGGTGCGCTGATCATCGCCGGGGTCCTCCTCGTCGCGATCGGGGCCGTCGGCGCCTGGCTCCGGCACGACGCTCCCGCCCGGAGTGCGCAGCCGCGTACGGAGTTCACCGCGAACAATCCGCCCGCAGGTCTGCCCACCGCGCTCACCACCGGCCAGCACCTGCGCTGGTCCCGCTGCACCTCGCCGCCCGCCGCGCGCAGGGGCTACGACTGCGCCGTCATGAAGACCCCCCTCGACTACCGGAAACCGGACGGCAGGACGATCGACGTCGCCCTGATCCGCCACAAGGCCACCGGCCCGAACGCCCGGCGCATCGGCTCGCTCGTTCTCAACTTCGGCGGTCCCGGCGTGTCCGGCGTGAGCGCGCTGCCCGCGTACCTCGACCAGTACAAGTCGCTGCTCGACCGCTACGACCTGGTCTCCTTCGACCCGCGCGGCGTCGGCGCGACCATCCCCGTGCGCTGCGCGAAGACCGCGGGCGACACCGGCTACGAAGGGGCCGACGCCTGCGCCGAGTACTCCGGGGCCCTCCTCCCGTACATCGGCACCTCGCACACCGCGCGCGACCTGGACCTGATGCGCTACCTCCTCGGCGACGAGCGGCTGCACTACTTCGGCGTCTCGTACGGAACAGCGCTCGGCGCGGTCTACGCCCACCTGTACCCGTCGCACGTCGGACGGCTCGTCCTCGAAGCGTCCGTCGATCCGACCGAGGACCTCAGCGAGGAGCAGCTGTCGCAGGTCAAGGCGGTCCAGGCGGCGTTCGACCGGTTCGCCGCGCACTGCGCGGCACGTATCAGCCACTGCCCGACCGGCGAGGGGCCCGAGGAAGCCGCGCGACGCATGGCGCACCTGTCCGACCGCTTGGAGAAGGAGCCCGCCCCGGCAGGCGGCGGGAGGAGCCTCGACGCCGACGACCTCGCGTACGCCGTCAGCGACTATCTCGACCTCGGCACGGACGGCTGGTCGCCGCTCGCCGAGGCCCTCACCGCGCTGATCGACCACAACGACGCCGGTCCGCTGAGCGAGGGCGCGGACGACGCCGGCTCCGCCGAGAGCGCGGCGACTCCGCACGACGACAGCAGCCGCGCCGCCCAGATCGCGATCACCTGCGCGGACTCCAGCCCGCGCCCCGGCTTCGAACGCCTGGACAAGGACGCGGCCCGCGTCGAAGCCGCCTCACCCGTCTTCGGCGAGGCCTGGTCCACCGGCGTCTACCTCTGCTACGACTGGCCGTTCGCCGGCGAGCACGCCACGCCCCAGGTGAGCGCCGACGGCGCGGCCCCCGTCCTCGTGGTCGGCGGCACCGGCGATCCGAACACCCCGTTTCCCGGCGCCCGCCACATGGCCCGCGCTCTGGGCGACGGTGTCGGCGTGCTCCTGACGGCCGAGGAGGAGGGCCACGGCACCTACCCGTACAACCGCTGCGTCACGGAGGCGGTCGACACCTACCTCCGCACGGGCCGCACCCCGGCCGTGGGGACGGTGTGCCGGGGCAGCATGTCCTGAGGCCCGTACGGATCCCGCCGGGCGGCCGTCGGTTGCCAACCCGGCGAACCTTCCCGGCCAGGGCACTACTAGGTATGGACGAGGATCTGTCGCAGGGGATGTCCGAGCGCGTCAGCGAGGGAGGCCAGTTCCTCGTCGGTCAGCCATGCCCGGTCGGGACAAGGGACCTCGATCCTGAATCGCGCGAACCCCATCGGCCAGTCGTAGACCAGTGCGTTGAGTGACATCTCGACACCACAGCAGGGGACCCTCCCCAGGAGCGTCGGAAAGCCCGCGTCGTAGCGCTCCGACACGGCCGCCGCCCACCAGTCGGTGGTGAGTTCCGCGGCGCAGTGCGGGCAGGAGATCCTCTCCAGATTGGCACCACAGTCGACCACCTCAACGCTGTCGTGCCACTTGGCTTCCAGACCACGGCGGGCGTCATCGTCGGGAAGCATCCCGGACAGCACGGCGGCGGCACGACCCGCCGCATCCTTACTGGGCTGCCAGTAGGGATCGACTGGGATCACCGTCAGGTAGTTGTCACTCATCGCTCACCTCGCCCGTGGTGCCCGCCATGATCGCGCATGGTCCGTCAGCCCCGGCGAACCTCGGTGATCACGTCGTCGCCGACGATCGCGGTCGGGTGGATCTGCGCCGTGGGGTGGATGCGGTACGGGAGCCGAGCAAGTGCCCGGCGGTGCCAGTCCCCCCAGAGTGACAGAAACTCGGCGAGATCGGTCTCCTCCATCTGTTCGTACGGAGTGGTGTCCAGCATTCCGCTGGTAGGGGCGGTGAGGTAGTCGCCGAGGCGGATTCTGGGCATCGGTGCCCTTCCTGTGTCGTCGGCGGTCGGCCCCGGGACAGCTAGCATCACCCGGACCAGACCGAGGAACGGAGAGTTCATCCGTGAGTCATCCGCGCGTTGGCGTCGCCATCTTGACCATGGGCACGCGGCCCGCCGAGCTGACCGACCTCCTTGCGTCGGTCGCCGCGCAGGACACGCCTGCGGCACGGGTGGTGGTGGTTGGCAACGGCTCGCCGCTGCCCGTACTGCCGGACTGGGTGACCGGTGTCGAGCTGACGGAGAACCTGGGGATCTCTGGTGGCCGGAATGCCGCCCTGGCCCGGTTGCGGGAGTTCGAGGATGTCGCTGTGGTGGTGGACCTGGACGACGACGGTCTGCTGATCAGCTCAGACGTCTTCAGGCGGCTTACGGAGCTGTACGCGGCGGACGAGCGACTGGGTGTCGTCGGTTTCCGCATCGCCGACGAGCAGGGCCGCACCCAGCGCCGGCACGTCCCGCGCTTGCGCGCGGCAGATCCGATGCGGGGCGGGCTGGTGACGACGTTCCTCGGTGGCGGGCACGGGCTGTCCATGCGCATGCTTGACCAGATCGGTGGGTGGCCCGAGCCCTTCTTCTACGCGCACGAGGAGACCGACCTGGCGTGGCGTGCGCTGGACGCGGACTGGAAGGTGCTCTACGAGCCGAAACTGGTACTCCAGCATCCATGGACCTCACCGACCCGCCACGCCGTCTTCCACCGCATGGTCGCCCGCAACCGGGTCTGGCTCGCCAAGAGGCGTCTCCCCGCCGTACTCGTCCCTCTGTACCTGGGTATCTGGACCGCGACGACCGTGGCACGTACGCGGTCGGCGGCAGGGCTCCGCGCCTGGTTCGGCGGATTCGCCGAGGGCCTGCGCACCCCGTGCCCGCCACGGCGGCCGATTCGGTGGTCGACGGTATGGCGGATGCCCCGCCTGGGCCGACCGCCGGTCGTCTGATCAGGCAGTCACTGCTTTGGACTCGGCCCGCAACCACGCGGGGATCGCCTCGGGGGGCTTCTGGGTCAACGCGGCAAAGGCCGTGTCCACCATGCGAAGTGTCTCGGTCCCGTGGCGCTCGCGCAGTGGCACCGGTCTCCCGTTGCAGGGGGTCCGTGTCGCGGTTGTCAGGCCTCGCGGTCTCGCATCGCGATTCGCTCTTGTGGGTGGTCGCTGATGAACTCCATCGACCAGCTCGTGCTGAACGAGAGCAGGGCCGCTCAGGGCAGCTGGTCGTAGACGGTTCGGACGTAGGCGGCGCTGCGGTCGGAGCCGAGGATGCCCGGTCCCATCTTGTTCATGACGTAGGAGATGGTCATGCGCCGGTCGAGATCCACGATGATCATCGAGCCGCCCCAGCCGCCCCAGAACGCGATCCTGCCCTCCGGAATCCAGGACAGGGTGTCCTTCCTCGGCAATGCGAAGCCGACACCCCAGCGAGACGGCAGGCCGTTGACGAGGTCGACTCCGTCCGCCTGCACGTCGAAGATGAGGTCGATCGTCTTCTCGCTGAGCAGCCGGATGCCGTCGACCTGGCCGCCGCGGGCGAGCGCGGACAGGATGCGTGCGACGGATCGGGCGTTGCCGTGGCCGTTTGCCGCACCGATGTCCGCGGCCCGCCAGGCCGGGGTGTTCGCGGTTGCCGCCGCCACCGCCGGGCCCGTCAGGGTCTTGTAGGCGGGACTGGCAGTCGTGAGGGCGGCCGGATCGGACGGCGGCGGGGGCGGCGGCACGATGTCCGCGACCCGCGTCCAGTCCGCTTCGGCTGCGCCTATCTGGAAGTCCGCTCCCAGCGGGCGAGCGACCTCCTCGGCGACGAACTGCCGCAGGGACCGGCCGGTGATCCTGTGCACGAGTTCCCCGATGAGGTGCCCGTAGTTCATCACGTGGTAGCCGGAGGCCGTGCCCGGCTTCCACCACGGTGTCTGCGCGGCCATCCGGGCCGCCGCGCCGGTCGTGTCGTACAGGTCCTCCACGGTCGCCGGCTGCTCAAGCCCGGAGACGCCGGAGGTGTGGGAGAGCAGATGGCGGACTTCGACGTCCCGCTTGCCGCCCGCGGCGAACTCGGGCCAGTACCGGGCCACCGGCGCGTACACGTCGAGTTCTCCCCGGTCCACCAGCATGAGCGCAGCGAGACTGGTGACGGTCTTCGTGATCGACCACACGTTGGTGAGGGTGTCCTCCTCCCAGGCGGCGGTACGGGCGACGTCGCGGTGCCCGCCCCACAGGTCCACGACGCGCTCACCGTCGATGTCCACGACCAGCGAGGCGCCGATCTCCTCACCGGATACGAGGTTCCGCCGCAGTGTCTCCCGCAGGCCCGCGAAGCGGGGCTCGGACGTTCCGTGGAGTGTGGTCATGGCGCGCTGTCCTTCGTCGATGTTGCTGGCCGCGGCCCCGGTGTGCCGGGGGTACGCCACCGTGGCGGCTCCGGTATGGATGGCCGACGCCGTCAGTGTCCGGGGCTGACACTTGTGTGAAGGTCAAGCGGTGCAGGTCACGCGCTTTCAGACGCTGGCCTCTTCGGTGCGGCCTGGTGTGTGTTCCTGCTGCCCGTTCGTCTCGCGCAGGGCCGCGAGGTAGTCGGCGATCGCGTCCCTGTTGCGGGTCAGACAGTCGATGCGTGTCGTCAGGCGATCCTGCTCGGCTTCCAGGAGCGCGACCATCTCCGGTGTCAGGCCGGAGAAGCGGATGCTGCTGTGCGGGGTGGAGATGCACGGCAGGATCTGCTGGATCAGGCGGGTCGGCAGACCGGCTTGCAGCAGGTCCCGGATCTGCGCAATCCGCCCCAGGGCGTTTTCGTCGTACTCCCGGTAGCCGTTCTCGGAGCGACCGGGCACGAGCAATCCCTGTTGTTCGTAGTACCGCAGCAGTCGCGGAGTCGTTCCCGTGTGCTGCGCCGCCTCTCCGATGTGCATGTCCTCGATCTTAGAAGACCGTCTCCATAGGGCTGTGACCTGCACGGTTTGACCTTGACATCAGTGTCAGGGACGGACACTGACGACGTTGGCGAGGCCACCGGAACCGTTTCGGCGACGACCACCCACAGGACATGTGTCTTGTCCGTGTGGCGCACCGGGGCCGCGCGATCAGCGACATCGACGAAGGACGTGAGCACCATGAACTTGACACCAGAGGCCACAGCACTGCTGGGACGCTGGACGCAGGCGGCCAGCAGCATCGCTCCCGCGCTTGCGGGGGAAGGCGACCTCTCCTGGGCGGAGGTGCGGGAGTCCTACGGCAAGCAGCTCGCCGCCGCCCTCCCGGCACCGCAAGGCGTAACCTTCGAGCAGACCGCGCTCGACGGCGTGCCGGCCATGCTGGTGGTGCCGGAGGAAGTGACCGATGACCGGAACCTGCTCTACATCCACGGCGGAGGCTACGTACACGGGGCGGTCGAGGGCTACGTCGGGCTGACCGGCCACTACGCCAAGCGCCTGCGGGCCCGGGTCTACGTGCCCGACTACCGCCAGGCACCCGAGCATCCCTTCCCCACCCCCATCGAGGACGTGTTCACCGCCTACCGGGCGCTCCTCGCGGCGGGGACCGCTCCCGAGAAGATCGCGATCTCGGGCGACTCCGCCGGGGGCGCGATGGTGATCACCATCATGCGCAAGGCACGCGCCGCGGGCCTGCCGCTGCCCGTGGCGGGCGTGGCCATCTCGCCCTGGGCCGACCTGACGCACTCCGGCCCCTCGGCACGCAGCCGCGCCCACACTGACCCCCTGTGCGGCGTGGACTTCCTGGAAGCGCTCGCCCGTTCCTTCCTGGGCGACGCGCTGCCGACCAATCCGGACGCCTCCCCCATCTTCGCCGACGTGCGCGGCCTGGCCCCGACACTGATCCAGATGGGGGAGAACGAGGTGATGCTCAGCGGCGGTGTCACGCTCGCCGACCGGCTCGCCGAACAGCGCGTGCGTACCACCCTCGAGGTATGGCCCCACATGTTCCACGTCTGGCACCTGCTGGCCGGCCACATGGCCGAGTCCGACGAGGCCCTCGATAACGCCGTTTCCTTCATCACCCGGGAGTACGAGCGAGCGCGCTGAGCCGGCACCCCCACCCGATACGAGGCCCTCGTCCACGAGGCGGCGCTGCGCATGATGGTCGGCAGCCGTGCCGACGCCCAGGCTCAAATGCTGCGCGTACTGGAACTCTCCGAAGCAGAGCACATCACGGTTCGTGTGATCCCTTTCGGCTTGGAGCACTTCGTAGACGTCGGCGCCGCCATGGTGTATGCGGGCAGTGCCGTTTCGAAGTTGGACACAGTCGTGCGCGACGGCCCCCATGGCACCGTCTTCGTCGGCTCAGAAGCGCAACTGGCGGTGTTCAGAACACACTTCCGTAGAGAGGAGGCGGTGTCGCTGGATCCCGAGCGATCGCGCGAGTTCATCCACAAGCTGTCGAAGGGACTGTGAGGCACTCATGACCGAGCGTGTCCGCTGGCTCAAGTCCTCCTACTCCGGCGGCGGCGACGGGAACGCCTGCGTCGAGATCGCGTCGGGTCACACCGACATCAGGGTCCGCGATTCCAAAGCACCCGGCAGGGCAGCCATCACCGTCCCCGCCACTGCCTTCACCGCCTTCGTCGAAGCGCTGAAGAGCTCAACGAGCACGTCCTGAAGCGTTCCGGAACGCCCGGGCGACCGGCTACGCCCCCCACTGCTCCCACGCCAGGTTCGCCACCAGGGCGAACACCACCGTCAGCAGGACGACGCGGACGAAACCGGCACCCTTCTTCAGGGCGGTGTGGGCGCCGAACATGCCGCCGGCCAGGTTGAAGACGGCCATCAGGGCGGCCAGTTGCCACAGCACCGCGCCCTGCCAGGCGAACGTGGCGAGGGCGCCCGCGTTGGTGCAGCAGTTGACGATCTTGGCGGTCGCGGAGGCGGTGACCAGGTCCAGGTGGAGCAGGGCGGTGAGGGCCAGGACCAGGAACGTGCCGGTGCCGGGGCCGACGAGGCCGTCGTAGAAGCCGATGCCGAGGCCCGCGAGACCGATCGCGGCGAGGATCTGGCGGCGGGTGGCCGGGCCGGTGGCGGGCGCGGTGCCGAAGGCGGGGCGGAAGATCACGAAGGCGGCGACCGCGAGCAGCACCACCATGATCACCGGTTTGAGGACCTCGGTGCTCATCCCGGCCGCGAAGAACGCCCCGCCCGACGATCCGGCGAGCGCCGCCAGGCCGATGCGTACGGCGGTGCGCACGTCCACCGTGGCCTTGCGGGCGTACGTCACCGCCGCGCCCGTGGTGCCGACGATGGCGACCGCCTTGTTGGTGCCCAGCGCGTGCGCGGCCGGGGTTCCGGCGGGCAGGCCGAGCAGCAGGGCGGGCAGGAGCAGCAGGCCGCCCCCGCCGACCACGGCGTCGATCCAGCCGGCCGCGAGTGCGGCGAGGCAGAGCAGGACGACCGTGGTCAGTGATATGTCGGGCATGATCGCGACCTTATGGACGGGATGGATGTGCCGTCCATCGAGATGAGGGACTTCTGAGGTTCCCCGCGACCGGTGTGCCCCCTCACATCCCGCGCCCGCACCCGCTGAGGGCAGCGTTCCCCGCGGGAAACAGCAGGGATGCCACCGGGTAACACCGGCACCGCACTGTCGGTGTCATGACCTCGAAATCGCGTGTGGTGGTGATCGGCGCCGGCCTGGCGGGCGTGGCGCTCGCCCGGCGGCTCGGTGAGCTGGGCACGCCCGCGCTGGTCGTCGGCGACGAGGAGCACGGGCCGTACAACCGGGTGCTGCTCGCCGAGGTGCTGGCCGGGCGGTACGGCCCCGAGGTGATCGCCCTGCCCGCGCCCGCCGGGCTGCTGCGCGGCCGGGTCACCGGCGTCGACCGGGCCGGGCGGACCGTGCGGTGCGCCGACGGGTCCGTGATCGCGTACGACACGCTGGTCCTGGCCACCGGCTCCAACGCCGTGCTGCCTCCCCTGCGCGGGCTGTTCACCCAGGACCACGAGCTGCCCGAGGGCGTGCACGCGTTCCGGACGATGGACGACTGTCTCGGGTTGTCGAAGGCGGTACGGCCCGGGGTGCGGGCCGTCGTGATCGGGGGCGGGCTCCTCGGGGTGTCGGCCGCCCGCGCGCTGGCCGTGCGCGGCGCCCAGGTCGTCCTCGCCCAGCAGTCCGAGCGGCTCATGGAGCGGCAGCTCGACCCGGCGGCCTCCGCGCTCGTGCGACGGCACCTGGAGGGTCTCGGCGTCGAGGTGCACACCGAGTGCCGGGTGCGGGACGTGCGCAGTGCAGGCGGGGCGGTGCGATCGGTGGAGCTGGGCGACGGGTACGCCCTCGGCGCCGACCTGGTGGTGCTCGCCTGCGGCGTCCGGCCCCGGGTCGGGCTCGCGCGGGAGGCCGGGCTGGACGTCGGCAGGGGCGTCCTCGTCGACGACGAGCTGCGCACCTCGGACCCGCACATCCGCGCCGTCGGCGACTGCGCCGAGCACGCGGGGCGCGTGTACGGGCTGGCCGCGCCCGCCCTCGAACAGGCCGGTGTCCTCGCCGAGCTGCTCGCGGAGGGCGGGGCCGCTCCCCGGAACTACACCGGCACCCGCTCCCTGACCCGGCTCACCCTCACCGGGGCGGACGGCCCGGTGCACCCCTTCGACCTCGCCGCGTTCGGCGAGACCGACCCCCGCCCCGGCGACGACGTCGTGCAGCTCGCCGACGCCACCCGGGGCACCTACCGCAAGGTCGTCGTCCGCGGCGACCGGCTGGTCGGCGGGGTCCTGGTCGGCGAACTCGGCACCGTCGGCGCGCTGGCGCGCGCCTGGGAGGGAGCAGAGCCGCTCCCCTCCGACGGCGGCCCCCTGCTCCACCTGCTCACCCATGACGGAGGCTCCTGATGACCGCCACCCCGCCCACCGCTCCGACGATCGTGCTGGTCGGCCACGGCATGGTGGGCCAGCGCTTCCTGGAGGCGCTCGCCGAGCGCGGCCTGACCGGCACGCACCGCGTGGTCGTCCTGTGCGAGGAGCCGCGCCCCGCCTACGACCGCGTCCGGCTCACCTCGTACTTCTCCGGGAAGACCCCCGAGGACCTGTCGCTGACCGATCTCGCCTTCGTCGAGGAGCACGGCATCGAGCTGCGCGTCGGCGACCCGGCCGAGACGATCGACCGGGAGGCGCGCGAGGTGACCGCCCGCTCGGGGCTCGTCGTCGGCTACGACGTACTCGTGCTGGCCACCGGCTCCTACCCGTTCGTCCCGCCGGTGCCCGGCAGGGACGCCGAGGGCTGCTTCGTCTACCGCACGATCGAGGACCTCCTCGCCATCGAGGAGTACGCGAAGAGCGCGACGACCGGTGCCGTGGTCGGCGGCGGGCTGCTCGGTCTGGAGGCGGCCGGGGCGCTCAAGGGGCTCGGGCTGACCTCGCACATCGTGGAGTTCGCGCCGCGCCTGATGCCGGTCCAGGTCGACGACGGCGGCGGTGCGGCGCTGCTGCGCACCATCGAGGACATGGGGCTGTCCGTCCACACGGGCGTCGGCACCCAGGAGATCGTGACCGGCGAGGACGGTGCCGTCACCGGCATGAAGCTGTCCGACGGCTCCGAACTCGCCACCGACCTCGTCGTGTTCAGCGCCGGTGTCCGCCCCCGCGACCAGTTGGCCCGGGACTGCGGGCTGGCGGTCGGCGAGCGCGGCGGCATCAGCGTCGACGAGCAGTGCCGCACGGTCGCCGACCCGCACGTGTTCGCGATCGGCGAGTGCGCGCTGGCCGCCGACGGCCGGGTGTACGGGCTGGTGGCGCCCGGGTACGAGCAGGCCGAGACGGCCGCCGCGACGATCGCCGCCGACGAGGCGTCCTTCACGGGCGCCGACCTGTCCACCAAGCTGAAGCTGCTCGGCGTGGACGTGGCGTCCTTCGGCGACGCGCACGGAGCCACCGACGGCTGCCTGGACGTCGTCTACTCCGACTCCCGCGCGGGCCTGTACAAGAAGCTGGTCGTCGGCCGCGACGGCACGCTGCTCGGCGGCATCCTGGTCGGCGACGCGGAGGCGTACGGCACCCTGCGCGCCTTCACCGGCTCGGTCCCGCCGGTCTCCCCCGAGTCGCTCGTACTGCCCGCCGGCGCCGGGGCCCCGGTCCAGCTGGGCCCGTCGGCGCTGCCCGACGACGCGGTGATCTGCTCCTGCCACAACGTCACCAAGGGCACCATCCGCGGCGCGGTGACGGAGCACTCCTGCACGACGGTGCCCGAGGTGAGCAAGTGCACCAGGGCCGGCACCGGCTGCGGTTCCTGCGTGAAGGTGCTCGGCCGGCTGGTCACCGCCGAACTGGAGGCGAGCGGCGTCGAGGTCGACAAGGGCCTGTGCGGCTGCTTCGCGCAGACCCGCGAGGAGCTGTACGAGATCGTCCGCGCCCTGCGGATCACCTCCTACCGCGAGCTGCTCGACCGGCACGGCCGGGAGGGCGCGCGGGGCGGCGAGGGCTGCGAGGTGTGCAAGCCGGCGGTCGGCTCGGTCATCGCCTCGCTGGCCCCGGCGATCGGCGCGAGCGGCTACGTCCTGGAGGGCGAGCAGGCCGCGCTCCAGGACACCAACGACCACTTCCTCGCCAACCTCCAGCGCAACGGCTCCTACTCCGTCGTGCCCCGCATCCCCGGCGGTGAGATCGCCCCGGAGAAGCTCATCGTCATCGGCGAGATCGCCCGGGACTTCGGGCTCTACACGAAGATCACCGGCGGTCAGCGCATCGACATGTTCGGCGCCCGCGTCGAGCAGTTGCCGCTGATCTGGGCGCGGCTGGTGGACGCTGGCTTCGAGTCCGGGCACGCGTACGGCAAGTCGCTGCGCACGGTGAAGTCCTGCGTGGGGCAGACCTGGTGCCGCTACGGGGTCCAGGACTCGGTGCGCATGGCGATCGACCTGGAGCTGCGCTATCGGGGCCTGCGCTCCCCGCACAAGCTGAAGTCGGCGGTCTCCGGGTGCGCCCGCGAGTGCGCCGAGGCCCAGTCGAAGGACTTCGGCGTGATCGCCACCTCCCACGGCTGGAACCTGTACGTGGGCGGCAACGGCGGCGCCACCCCGCGCCACGCGGACCTCCTCGCGCAGGACCTCTCCGACACCGAACTGGTCCGCCTGATCGACCGGTTCCTGATGTTCTACATCCGCACCGCCGACCGGCTGGAGCGCACCTCCACCTGGCTGGAGCGGATCCCGGGCGGCCTGGACCACGTACGGGACGTGGTGGTGCACGACTCGCTCGGCATCTGCGACGAGCTGGAGTCCCTGATGCGGGCCCACGTCTCGCACTACCGCGACGAGTGGGCCGAGACGATCAACGACCCGGAGAAGCTGGCCCGCTTCGTGTCGTTCGTGAACGCGCCCGACACCCCCGACCCGGTCGTGGGCTTCGTGCCCGAGCGCGACCAGATGAAGCCCGACCTGCCGCTGCTGGACATCGGCCTGCGGCGCCCCTCTCGAGACGACCTCCTGGAAGGAAGCCCCCGGCGATGACCCTGGCCCCCGAGACCCTCGCCCCCGCCGACACGACCGACCTGAAGGTCCGACTGCGGCTCACCGACGACTGGTTCACCGCCTGCGACCTCGGCGCCCTGCTCCCGGGCCGGGGCGTCGCGGCCCTGCTGCCGGACGGCGGCCAGGTCGCCCTGTTCCGCGACCGGGACGGCGGCCTGTACGCCATCGACAACCGGGACCCCTTCACCGGCGCGGCCGTCCTCTCCCGCGGCCTGACCGGCAGCCACCGGGGCCGCCCGTTCGTCGCCTCCCCGCTCCTCAAGCAGCGCTTCGACCTCACGACCGGGGAGTGCCTGGACGACGACGCGACACGGGTGGGGACGTACGAGGTGGAGACGTACGAGGTGAAGGCAGCCTGAGCCAGGCTTTCGAGACAGCATTTCTTGACCGACCATTTCTTGACCGATCGTTTCAGACAGCTCTAGGCTACCGATCGTGGCCAGGACCAAGGAGTTCGATCCGGACGCCGCGCTGCGGGCAGCCCTGGAGCTGTTCTGGCGGCGCGGCTACGAGGCGACGTCGATGTCCGACCTCGTCGAGCACCTCGGCGTCGGGCGGGCCAGCATCTACGCGACCTTCGGCAACAAGCGCGAGCTGTACCTGAAGGCGCTGGCGCGCTACGAGCAGGGGCTGCTTCCGGACCTGCTGGAGGACCTGTCCCGGCCGGGCCCCGCCCTGCCGGGCGTGCGGTCCCTGGTGCGGCGCTACGCCGCCGAGGCGAGCGCCGACGACGCGCGCCTGCGGGGCTGTTTCGTCACCAACACCGCCGCCGAGCTGGCCCCGCACGACGCGGTCGCCGCCCGGCGGGTGGAGCGCAACTGGGACCAGTTGGAGACCGTGCTGCACTCGGCGCTGGCCCGGGCCCGCGCCGAGGGCGAACTGCCCGCCGGGCGCGATCCGCAGGCCCTCGCCCGCATGCTGCTGGTCCTGCTCCAGGGCATGCGGGTGGTCGGGAAGGCGACGTCGGACCCGGCCAGGGTGCGGGACGCGGCGGAACAGGCGCTGGCCCTGCTCGACTGAGGCACACCGGAACCGCCTCTCCGCAGGGGCGGTTTCACACGACCTCATATTGAATCGATCGGTCAAGAAAAAGGGGAGTTTCATGACCACTCAGCGCTTCACCGACAGGACCGCGCTCGTCACCGGCGCCGGCTCCGGCATCGGGCGGGCTGTCGCCCTCGCGCTCGCCGCCGAGGGCGCGCACGTCGTCGTCGCCGGGCGCGCACGGGAGCCGCTCGACGCGACCGCCGCCCTGATCGAGGAGGCGGGCGGCAAGGCGCTGGCCGTCGCCGCGGACGTCACCCGGCCCGCCGACGTGGAGGCCCTCGTGACCGCCGCGGCAGAGCACTTCGGCTCCCTCGACGTGGCCGTGAACAACGCGGGCGTCTTCCGGGGCGGGGTGCCCCTCGCCGAGCTGTCCGTCGAGGACTGGCACACGCAGCTCGACATCAACGTCACCGGGATGTTCCTCGCCCTGCGCGCCGAGGTCCGGCACATGCGCGCCCAGCCGGGCGGCGGCACGATCGTGAACATCGCCTCCACCTTCGGCGCCCACAAGCGCAGTCCGGGCGCCACGGCCTACGCGGCGTCCAAGGCGGCGGTCTCGGCGCTCACCCGGGGCGCCGCCCTGGACCACATCGGGGAAGGCGTCCGCGTCAACGCCGTCAGCCCCGGCGCCACGGCGACCTCCATGTCCCTGCGGCCGGGCGAGACGGAGGCGGGGCGGGCCGAGCGGATGCGCGAGGAGACGCCGCTCGGCCGGGTGTCGGCGGTGGCGGAGGTCGCGGCGGCCGTGCTGTACCTGGCGTCGGACGACTCGGCGTCGGTGGTGGGCACGGACCTGGTGGTCGACGGCGGCCAGACGGCCTGAGCCCCCAGGCCGCCTTCAGAGCGCCTTCAGGACGCCTTCAGGACGCCTTCAGCGCCTTCAGGACGCCTTGATCCGGACGCTCTCAGGACGGGCGCAGCGCCTCGTAGGTGACGCCCGTCAGGCGTTCGGAGGCCGCCCACAGCCGCTCCCCCATCGCGTCGTCGGTGGTCCAGGGCGCCCGCCAGGACGGTGCGGGCGACCCGCGCCACATCGCGAAGGACGGGCCGGTGAACGAGTCGGAGGGGACGCCGGGCGCGGTCGCCGCGTACAGGACGGGCAGCGCGCCCGCCTCCGGGGGCTGGGCGACGACCCGGTTCCCGAGCCGCGCCAGCCGCTCGGCGAACCGGCGCCCCTCGGCGCGGGGTCCGGCGGTCTGCAGCCCCGTGTCGGCGTACCCGGGGTGGGCGGCGACCGCGCGCACGTCCGCGGCGCCCTCGCGTGCCGCGAGCCGGCGTGCCAGCTCGTGGGTGAAGAGCAGGTTGGCGGACTTCGAGCGGGCGTAGGCGGTCCAGCGCCCGTACCGGCGTACGTTGTTGAGGTCGCGCGGATCGACGTTGGCCAGCGCGTGCAGGAAGCTGGAGACGGTCACGATCCGGGCGCCGGGGGTGGCGAGCAGGGTGGGCAGCAGCAGCCCGGTGAGGGCGAAGTGGCCCAGGTGGTTGACGCCGAACTGGGTCTCGAAGCCGTCCGTCGTCGTCCCGTGGGGCAGAGCCATCACCCCGGCGTTGTTGACGAGGAGATCGACCCGCTCGTACGGCAGTCCGTAGGCGAACTCCCGCACCGAGGCCAGGTCCCCGAGGTCCAGCCGTGCCGATTCCGCGGCGGCGCCGGGCACCTCGCCCAGGAGGCGCTCCACGGCCGCGCTCCCCCGCGCCTCACTGCGGCAGGCGAGCACGACGGACGCGCCCTTGCGCGCCAGTTCCCGGGCGATCACGTGGCCGAGGCCGCCGTTGGCCCCGGTGACGACGGCGACGCGCCCCTCCAGGTCGGGGATGTCACCCGTGCCCCAGCCGGTCATCGGCGGCTCCTTCCCTGGTCCGGACCGTCTCACCGTACGCGCCCCGCGCCCGGGAGCGGAGAGCTACCGTCCGGTCACGTCACGTTCTCATCACGAGTCCTTCATATCTCCACCACATCTTCGCCACCTCAATAGCTTCGTCACCTCATATCCGCCCCTTCACACCATTCCCGGGACTCTCGATGAACCTGCTCCGCAAGCCCGCCGCCGTGGCCGTGGCCGCGCTCGCCCTCGCCGCCCTGCCGACCGCCGCCGCCCAGGCGCACGACGGGGCCCACCCGTTCAAGAACTGCACCGAGGCGTACAACGCCGGATACAAGGAGATCCCGAAGGGCGACGAGCACTACGGCAAGCACCTCGACCGCGACAACGACGGTGTCGGCTGCGACCGGCCGCCCGCCGACTTCGTGCCCGCCGGGGACAAGGACACCGACGACGGGGCGGGCACCGGCGGCGGCGAGGACGCCGGGAAGGACTCCGCCGGCGACCAGGGCGGCGCGGGGGAGGCCGCCGGGCAGCAGGGCACCGACCTGGCGGAGACCGGCGGCGACGACAACACGCCGTACATCGCGGCCGCGGGCGGCGCCGTCGTGCTCGCCGGCGGCGGTCTGCTGCTGGTCACGCGCCGCCGCCGGAGCAACGGCGCGGGCTGACGCACGAAGGGCGGCACCCCCGCACGGGTGCCGCCGCTTCTCGTGGACCGGAGCCGCCGCCGATCGGTGAGGGTGGTCGGGTGACAGACGACGGCTCCGGGGCCTTTGACCCCTCTCCGGGGTTACCGGTGGTCGCTGCCCTTCGACCGCGACGCCGCCCGGCCGGCCTCCAGGCGGGCCACCGGGATGCGGAACGGGGAGCAGGAGACGTAGTCCAGTCCCACCTCGTGGAAGAAGTGGACGGACTCCGGGTCGCCGCCGTGCTCGCCGCAGACGCCGAGCTTCAGGTCGGGGCGCGTGGCGCGGCCGGCCTTGGCGGCGGCGGCGACCAGGGAGCCCACGCCGTCCTTGTCGATGGTCTCGAACGGGGAGACGCCGAAGATGCCCTTCTCCAGGTAGGCCGTGAAGAAGCTGGCCTCGACGTCGTCGCGGCTGAAGCCCCACACGGTCTGGGTCAGGTCGTTGGTGCCGAAGGAGAAGAACTCCGCGGCCTCGGCGATCTGCCCGGCGGTCAGCGCGGCGCGCGGCAGTTCGATCATGGTGCCGATCGACAGCTTCAGCTTGGCGCCGGTGGCGGCCTCGACCTCGGCGATGACCTGGTCGGCCTCGTCGCGGACGATCTCCAGTTCCTGGACGGTGCCGACCAGCGGGATCATGATCTCGGCGCGCGGGTCGCCCTTGGCGGCCTTGCGCTCGGCGGCGGCCTCGGCGATGGCGCGGACCTGCATGGTGAACAGGCCCGGGATGACGAGGCCGAGCCGGACGCCGCGCAGGCCCAGCATCGGGTTCTGCTCGTGGAGGCGGTGCACGGCCTGGAGCAGGCGCAGTTCGTTCTCGTGCGGCTCCTGGCGGGACTCGGCGAGCGCGACGCGCACCGACAGCTCGGTGATGTCGGGCAGGAACTCGTGCAGCGGCGGGTCGAGGAGGCGGACGGTGACCGGCAGTCCGTCCATCGACTCGAAGAGCTGGACGAAGTCCTGTTTCTGCAGCGGCAGCAGCTCCTTGAGGGACTCCTCGCGCACGGCCTCGGTGTCGGCCAGGATCAGCCGCTCGACCAGCTCGCGCCGGTCGCCGAGGAACATGTGCTCGGTGCGGCACAGGCCGATGCCCTGGGCGCCGAAGCGGCGGGCGCGCAGCGCGTCCTCGGCGTTGTCGGCGTTGGCGCGTACCCGCAGCCGGCGCTTGCGGTCGGCGAAGGCCATGATGCGGTGCACGGCCTCGACCAGCTCGTCGGCGTCCTCGGCGCCCGCGTGCATGCGGCCCTCGAAGTACTCGACGACCGGCGACGGCACGACCGGCACCTCGCCGAGGTAGACCTTGCCGGAGGAGCCGTCGATGGAGATCACGTCGCCCTCCTCGACGACGTGCCCGCCGGGCACGGTCATCCGGCGGCGCTTGGTGTCGACCTCCAGCTCCTCGGCACCGCAGACACAGGTCTTGCCCATGCCGCGCGCGACCACGGCCGCGTGGGAGGTCTTGCCGCCGCGCGAGGTCAGGATGCCCTCGGCGGCGATCATGCCGTCCAGGTCGTCGGGGTTGGTCTCGCGGCGGACCAGGATGACCTTCTCGCCGGAACGGGACCACTTGACGGCGGTGTACGAGTCGAAGACGGCCTTGCCCACCGCCGCGCCCGGCGAGGCGGCGATGCCCCGGCCGACCTTCTCGACCTTCGCCTCGTCGTCGAAGCGGGGGAACATCAGCTGGGCGAGCTGGGCGCCGTTGACCCGCTGGAGGGCCTCGGCCTCGTCGATCAGGCCCTGGTCGACGAGCTGGGTGGCGATGCGGAAGGCGGCGCCCGCGGTGCGCTTGCCGACGCGCGTCTGGAGCATCCACAGCTGGCCGCGCTCGATGGTGAACTCGATGTCGCACAGGTCCAGGTAGTGGTTCTCCAGCGTCTCCATGATCTGCATCAGCTGGTCGTACGACTTCTTGTCGATCCGCTCCAGGTCCGCCAGCGCGACGGTGTTGCGGATGCCCGCGACGACGTCCTCGCCCTGGGCGTTCTGGAGGTAGTCGCCGTACACACCCTGGTGGCCGGAGGCGGGGTCGCGGGTGAAGGCGACGCCGGTGCCGGAGTCGGGGCCGAGGTTGCCGAAGACCATGGAGCACACGTTGACTGCGGTGCCGAGGTCGTGCGGGATGCGCTCCTGGCGGCGGTAGAGCTTGGCGCGCTCGCCGTTCCAGGACTCGAAGACCGCCATGATGGCGAGATCCATCTGCTCGCGCGGGTCCTGCGGGAAGTCCCGGCCTGCCTCGGCCTTGACGATCTTCTTGAACCTGGTGACGAGCTTCTTGAGGTCGGCGGCCTCCAGCTCGGTGTCGACGGCGACCTTCTTGGCCGACTTCGCCGCCTCCAGTGCCTCCTCGAAGAGGTCGCCGTCGACGCCGAGGACGGTCTTGCCGAACATCTGGATCAGGCGGCGGTAGGAGTCCCAGGCGAACCGGTCGTCGCCGGCCTGCTTGGCCAGGCCCTGCACCGACTTGTCGGAGAGGCCGATGTTGAGGACGGTGTCCATCATGCCGGGCATGGAGAACTTGGCCCCGGACCGCACCGACACGAGGAGCGGGTCGTCGGCCTGACCGAGCTTCTTGCCCATCTTCGCTTCGAGGGCGTCGAGGTGCGCACTCACCTCGTCACGCAGTGCCGCCGGCTCCTCGCCGCTGTCGAGGTAGGTCTTGCAGGCCTCGGTGGTGATCGTGAAGCCGGGCGGGACCGGGAGACCCAGGTTGGTCATCTCGGCGAGGTTGGCACCCTTGCCGCCGAGGAGGTCCTTGAGGTCCTTGTTGCCCTCGGTGAAGTCGTAAACGAACTTCGCCGCGTTCGTTACCTGGGGATCTTTGTTTTCCGACACGGGTCTCGACTCCTCGAGGACGCGGTGGCTGCCCTGACGGCGAGGAATGTACCCAGATCAAAGGCCTCTGGGTACGTCCACTTGTGCGTCATGCGCCTGTAACCACCCGTCCGCCAGTGGATTGAAAGTCAAGGCTTGGCAAGCGAGCGACCGCCCACGTTTTCACTTCTTGAACGCACCGACGCACGGACACCCCGCCTCTCGCTCACCTGAGCGCCATTCTCCACGTTTGAGTTCGATCGATGAACGATCAAGGCGTGGCACTCAGTGCCACCGCTTGGAGAAGTGGAATCGCTCATGATCCGCTCATCTGAGCGCAGCCCTTATCAGAGGTGGCGAGAATCACGCTGTCACAGCCCGCCGGTTTTCACCATGCGGACCGGTGGACGGACCGGTGCGGGACCGAGGGACGGGCCGCTGAACGGGCGGCGCCCCGCGGACGTACGAGAGGGCGGCGGGTCCCGGCCCCCTCGCCGGGGCCCGCCGCCCACCGCGTTTCGCAGGAAGGACCCCCGGGTGCCCGTCATCACGCCTTTCCGCCGGTCGCAGCAGGCCGACGCCGACGAGGAGGCCGACGCCCCCGGCTCCTCCGGCACGCGCGGCACGCCCCGTCCCGCCCCGTTCCGGGCCCTCGGCACCCGTCTCGCCCACTGGCGCGCGTGGCGCACCCGGCGCCCGCGCACCGCCCTGGCCGTCCGCCGGGTCATGACGATGTTTTCGGCCATTCTGGTGCTGGGGGCGCTGCTGCTGCCGAACAGCCTGGTCGCCCTGGAGCCCAGCCGCTTCGCGCGGATCCCCGGGGAGGCGGTCGTCGCGACGGTGCTGCTGCTCTGCCTGCCCCGGGTGCCGCGGCTGGTGGCGGCGGCGCTGTTCGGGGCCGGTCTCGGCGCGCTGACCGTGCTCAACCTGCTGGACATGGGCTTCACCGAGTACCTGGGCCGGGGTTTCAACCTCGTCCTGGACTGGGGCCTGCTCGACGACGCCCAGTCGTACGTGGCGGACTCGATGGGCGGGGCGGCGGCGACCTGGGCCGCCGTGGGCGCCGCCGCGCTGGCCCTGCTGCTGCTGGTGCTCATGGCGCTGGCGGCGATCCGGCTCGGCGAGCTGCTGGCCGCGCACCGGGAGCGCGCGGCACGGGGCGCGCTGATGGCGGCCACCGTGTGGATGACCTGCGCGGCGCTGGGCGTGCAGACCTTCGGCGTGCCGATCGCCACCACCAGCGCCTCCGGGGCCGCCGAGGCGCAGGCGCACCGGGTGGTGGACACGCTGCGGGACGAGGCGGCCTTCGCGCAGGAGGCGAAGGCGGACCGTTTCGGCGCCACGCCCGGCGCGCAGCTGGTGCCCGACCTGCGCGGCAAGGACGTGATCTTCACGTTCATCGAGAGCTACGGCCGCAGCGCCATCGAGGATCCGGTGATGGCACCGGGTGTCGGCCGGACGCTGGACGCGAGCACCGAGGCGCTGGCGGAGGCGGGCTTCCACGCCCGCAGCGGCTGGCTCACCTCGGCGACGTACGGGGGCAGCAGCTGGCTCGGCCACTCCACCTTCCTGTCCGGCCTGTGGGTGGACGACCAGCAGCGCTACCGCACGGTCACCGCGGGCGACCGCCTCACCCTCACCAAGGCGTTCGAGAAGACCGGCGACTGGGACACCGTCGGGGTCATGCCGGGCGTGCAGAAGGCCTGGCCGGAGGCGAAGTGGTACGGCCTCGACAAGGTGTACGACGCGTTCGACGTGGGCTACGAGGGTCCGAAGTTCAGCTGGTCGACGATGCCGGACCAGTACGCGCTGGAGGCCTTCCAGCGCCTGGAGCACGGCCGCGAGCGCGACAGGCCGCTGATGGCGGAGGTCGTCCTCACCTCCAGCCACCAGCCCTGGGCGCCGATACCCCGGATGGTCGGCTGGGACGAGGTCGGCGACGGGTCGGTCTACGACGGCATCGACGCGGCGGGCGTGAAGGCGCCCGACATCATCACCGACTCCGCCCGTTCGAAGGAGGAGTACGGCAAGTCGATCCAGTACTCGGTCACCAGCCTCACCCAGTGGCTGGAGCGCTACGGCACCGACGACACGGTCCTGGTCTTCCTCGGCGACCACCAGCCGCTCGCCCGCGTGAGCGGGGACAGGGCGAGCCGGGACGTCCCGGTGTCGATCGTCGCCAAGGACCCGAAGGTGCTCGACGCGATCGACGACTGGAACTGGACGGAGGGGCTCGAACCGGCGAAGGACGCCCCGGTGTGGAGGATGAGTTCCTTCCGGGACCGCTTCCTGACGGCGTACGGCTCGACGCCGCACCCCACCGGGGCCGGGGACTGAAGCCGCCGGTCAGCCGCCGGAGGTGTCCAGCTCGGCGTCCGCGCCGACGCCCGCGCAGTCGTACGGGTCCTTGAGCCAGCCGTCGGGCAGGACCACCCGGTTGTTGCCGGAGGTGCGGCCGCGGGGGCCGTCGGCGCCGGTGGGCCAGGGCTGGTCGAGGTCGAGTTCGTCCAGGCCGGCGCGCAGCGCCTCCAGGGAGGAGGTGATCGCGAGCCGCTTGCGCATCTCGGAGCCGACGGCGAAGCCCTTGAGGTACCAGGCGACGTGCTTGCGGAAGTCGATGACGCCGCGCGCCTCGTCCCCGATCCACTCCCCCAGCAGCGTGGCGTGCCGGACCATCACGTCGGCGACCTCGCGCAGCGTGGGCCGTACGAAGGAGTCGGTGCGGCCCTCGAAGGCGGCGACCAGGTCGGCGAAGAGCCAGGGCCGCCCGAGGCACCCGCGCCCGACCACGACCCCGTCGCAGCCGGTCTCCCGCACCATGCGCAGCGCGTCCTCGGCGGACCAGATGTCGCCGTTGCCGAGGACGGGGATCTCGGGGACGTGCTCCTTGAGGCGGGCGATGGCGTCCCAGTCGGCGGTGCCGCCGTAGTGCTGGGCGGTGGTGCGGCCGTGCAGGGCGATGGCGCTGACGCCCTCCTCGACGGCGATGCGGCCGGCGTCGAGGTAGGTGAGGTGGTCGTCGTCGAGGCCCTTGCGCATCTTCATGGTGACGGGCAGGTCGCCGGCGCCGGTGACGGCCTCGCGGACGATGGCGCGCAGCAGGTGCCGCTTGTACGGCAGCGCCGAGCCGCCGCCCTTGCGGGTCACCTTCGGGACCGGGCAGCCGAAGTTCAGGTCGATGTGGTCGGCGAGGTCCTCCTCCGCGATCATGCGGACGGCCTTGCCGACGGTCACCGGGTCGACGCCGTACAGCTGGATCGAGCGCGGGGTCTCGGTCGCGTCGAAGTGGATCAGCTGCATGGTCTTCTCGTTGCGCTCGACCAGCGCACGCGTGGTGATCATCTCGCTCACGAACAGGCCCTTGCCGCCACTGAACTCACGGCACAGCGTGCGGAAGGGCGCGTTGGTGATCCCGGCCATCGGGGCCAGCACGACGGGCGGCGCGACGGTGTGCGGGCCGATCCGCAGGGGCGCGGCGGTGGTGTCGGGGGCGGGCGTGGTGAGCGTGGACATTCCCCCATTGTCACGCACGCGGGGCGGTGCCCGCCGCGCCCTGTGGACGAGCATCGGCAAACATCATGCATCGGTCATTAGTTAGACGCACTATCGAAGTAGGCGTAGGCTGGAGTTCATGCCCGAGCTGACCCATCGCCGCCGCATGCTGGTGCTCGCCATCTGCTGCATGAGCCTGCTGATCGTGAGCATCGACAACACGATCCTCAACGTGGCCCTGCCCTCCATGCAGCGTGACCTGCACGCGAGCACCTCGGGCCTGCAGTGGGCGATCGACGCGTACACGCTGGTGCTGGCCGCGCTGCTGATGCTGTCCGGGTCCACCGCCGACCGGATCGGCCGCAAGCGGGTCTTCATGACCGGCCTGGTGATCTTCACCCTGGGCTCGCTGCTGTGCTCGCTGGCCCCCGACCTGTCCTCGCTGGTCGTCTTCCGGATGATGCAGGCGGTGGGCGGTTCGATGCTCAACCCGGTCGCGATGTCGATCATCACCAACACCTTCACGGACCCGCGCGAGCGCGCCCGCGCGATCGGCGTCTGGGGCGCGGTGGTCGGCATATCCATGGCCGCCGGTCCGCTGGTGGGCGGCGTGCTCGTGGAGTCGGTCGGCTGGCGCTCGATCTTCTGGGTCAACCTGCCGGTGGGCCTGGCCGCCCTCCTGCTCACCCTGCGCTTCGTCCCCGAGTCCAGCGCGCCGAAGGCCCGCCGCCCCGACCCGCTGGGCCAGCTGATGGTGATCGTGCTGTTCGCCTCCCTGACGTACGCGATCATCGAGGCGCCGAACGCCGGGCTCACGACGGTCCTGCCCTTCGCCGTCCTGGCCCTCGCCGCGCTGCTCGGCCTGCTCCGCTACGAGCCCCGTCGCGCCGAACCCCTCATCGAGCTGCGCTTCTTCCGATCGGCGCCGTTCAGCGGGGCCACCGTCATCGCGGTCAGCGCCTTCGCCGCGCTGGGCGGCTTCCTGTTCCTGTCCACGCTGTATCTCCAGAACGTGCGCGGGCTGAGCGCCCTGGAGGCCGGTCTGTGGATGCTGCCGATGGCCGTGCCGACCTTCCTGTGCGCGCCGCTGTCCGGGCGGCTGGTCGGCAGTCGGGGGCCGCGGCTGCCCCTGCTGATCGCGGGCGGCGCGCTGACCGTGAGCGGCACGCTGTTCGCCGCCTTCGAGGCGGAGACCTCCGACGTCACGCTCTTCATCGGCTACGTCCTGTTCGGCATCGGCTTCGGCTTCGTCAACGCGCCCATCACCAACACCGCGGTCTCCGGAATGCCCCGCGCCCAGGCCGGGGTCGCGGCGGCCGTCGCCTCCACCAGCCGACAGCTGGGCCAGACGCTGGGCGTGGCCGTGATCGGCGCCGTGCTGGCGGCGGGCGTGGGCGCGTCGTCGTACCGCGACACCTTCGTCTCCGCCGCCCGCCCAGGCTGGTGGATCCTCGCCGCCTGCGGCCTCGCGGTCCTCGTCCTGGGTGCCGTCACGAGCGGCCGCTGGGCCCACCGCACGGCGGAACGGACCGCGGAACGCCTCCGGGCGCCCGAGGTACGGGAGACCGCACGGACGGGGGCGTGACGGCGTCTCAGACGTAGTCGAAGTACCTGTGGCACCAGACCGCTTGCAGGTCCTCCTCCTCGTCGTCCTCGTCTTCGGTGCCCTCCGGGCCGGCGGGTCCGAGCGCCGCCAGCGTCTCCAGGAAGAACCGGTCGTCGTCCACGAGGGTCGGGGTGGGGCCGTCGTACGGCTCCAACAGCAGCTCGAGCGGGACGAAGACGCATCCCGCCGTCGTACAGACCTCGTCCAGCCACGTCACGAACTCCGCGCTCAGGTCCGCCGCGGAGTCGGCGGACCAGTCGGTGCCCGTCCCCGCGGTGACGAAGCCGCCGAAGTTGCTCAGCTCGACCCACAGGCTCCCGGCGGGCCCGGCGCCGTCCGCGACCGAGAACCTCCCGTACACACTGGCGTCCTGATACAGACCGGCGCCGCCGGACGGCCCGAAACGCCGCTCCAGCGCGGCCGTGAGGTGCCCGAAGCGGCGCGCGGAGGCCTCCTTGTCGAAGTCCCCGGACCGCTCCAGGTGCAGCGGGTCGTCGTGTTCCTTCAGCAGGGTCCGGATCTCGTCCAGGGGAAGCACGCACACACCTTTCGGTCAACGACGACGGACCCGCGCATCATCCCCCCGCGCCCTGCGACACCGCACCGGATTTCTCCACCGGCAACCGCTCGGCCACCTTCGGCCAGTACCTCGCGATCGCGTCCTCCACCGCCGGCAGCGCCCGTTGCCCCGCCAGTGCGAGGGCGATCGCCGCGGCCACGCCCGTCCAGGCGAGCGGGCCGAGCGGGGTGCAGCCGAAGAGGCGGCTGACGCCGGGGGTCTGGACGAGGGCGACCAGGGCGGCGGCCGAGCCGAGGGACGTGACCTGGACCAGGCGGCTGTCGCGGCGGTCGGCGAGGGTCTGGGCGAGCTGGGTGCCGACGACCGCGCACAGCGCCATGGTCGTCGCGCGCCGCTCCGTGCCCGGCGTGAAGCGGCCCAGCAGCCAGGCCGCGGTCGCCCCGAGCGCGGTGGTCAGGGCCCGGTGCCGGATCTGCCGGATGAGGGGCTCGCCCAGCACCGCCGTGCCGAGCGGCGTGCCCGCGTCGGCGGCCTCCTGCTCCGGATCCCCCGTCTTCGTCACGGCGACCGCCATCGCCGGGAACAGGTCGGTGAAGAGGTTGACCAGCAGCATCTGGCGGGTGGACAGCGGGGCGGCGCCGCCCAGCACCGTGCCGAGGATGCCGAAGCCGACCTCGCCCGCGTTGCCGCCGATCAGGATGGCGATGGCGTCGGCGACGCTGTGCCACAGGGCCCGGCCCTCCCGCACCGCCTCCACGAGCACCAGCAGGTCGTCGCCCGTCACCACCAGGTCGGCGGCGTTGCGGGCGGCGGCCGAGCCGCGGGCGCTGATGCCGACGCCGATGTCGGCGGCCCGGATCGCGGCGGCGTCGTTGGCGCCGTCGCCGACCATGCCGACGACCCGACCGGCGTCCCGCAGCGACTCGACGACCTGGAGTTTCTGCTCGGGCGCCACCCGGGCCACCACGTCCGCGTCGCGCAGCATCCGGGAGCGCGACGTGCGGTCGGCGGCGGCGAGTTCGTCGCCGGTGACGACGACCGCGTCCTCGGGCCAGCCCAGGTCGACGGCGATGGCGCGGGCGGTCTGCGGATGGTCGCCGGTCAGCACCACGGGCCGCACGCCCGCCTCGCGCAGCCCGCGCACCAGCGCCGGAGACGTCTCGCGGGCCACGTCGGCGAGGGCCAGCAGTCCGGTGAACTCCAGCTCGGAGGGCCGCCGTTCGAGGACGTCGGACGCCTTCTCGCCCTTCGCCAGGGCCCGCCTCGCCACCGCGATGATGCGCAGTCCGTCGCGGGCGAGGCGCTGCGCCACCTCGGCGGTGTCCGCGGGCAGGTCCGCGCAGGCGGGCAGCACCGTCTCCGGGGCGCCCTTGACCACCAGCACCGCGGGGCCGCTCCCGCCCTCGCGGCCGACGGCGGCGGCGTAACCCCGGGAGGTCTCGAAGGGCAGGCCCTCCTCCTGTGCCCACCCGGGGTCGTCCCCGGCCGCGTCCAGGATCGCCTCGTCGGTGGCGTGGGTGGGCCGGGCCCCGTCACCGTTCAGCCGGGGGCAGGCGCGCGCGGCGATCCGTACGGCCTCGACGGCGTCCGGGTCGCCCGCCCGGCGGACCGTGCCGTCGGGGGCCGCGACGCGGGACAGCCGCAGCCTGTTCTCGGTGAGGGTGCCCGTCTTGTCGAAGCAGACGGTGTCCATCCGGCCGAGCGCCTCCAGCGTGCGCGGGGTGCGCACGAGGACGCCCCGGCGGCTCAGCCGGCGGGCCGCCGCGAGCTGCGCGACCGTCGCCACCAGCGGCAGCCCCTCGGGCACGGCGGCCACCGCCACCGACACGCCACCGGCGACGGCCTGCCGGATCGGCGCCCCGCGCAGCAGCGACAGACCGGTCACCGCGGCGCCGCCCGCCAGGGTGAGCGGCAGCGCCTTGCGGGTCAGCTCCTGGAGCCGGGCCTGTACTCCGGCCGCGGACGGCGTACGGGCCGCCAGCGCGACCGCGCGCGCCGCCTCGGTGTGGTCGCCGGTGTCGACGACGACGGCGCGGGCCCGCCCGGCCACCACGGTCGTGCCCTCGAAGACCATGCAGTACCGCTCCGCGACGGGGGCACGGGGCGCCGGGTCCACGCACTTGTCCACCGGCAGCGACTCACCGGTCAGCGCGGACTCGTCCACCTCCAGACCGTCCTCCCACAGCAGCCGCGCGTCGGCGGGCACCACGTCGTCCGCCTTCAGCTCGATCACGTGGCCCGGGTGCAGCTTGGCCGCGTCCACGATCCGCGGCTCGGCCTCCGCGGACGGCTCCCCGTCGGCGTCCTCGCTCCGCTCCCCGTCCGCCTCCTCCCGCCGCTCCCCGCCCGGCACCTCGGCCCGGACGGTCCCGGCGGCCTGCGGCGGGGCTTCCGCGGCCGGAACCGAGCGGCTCGCGCCGTCCCGTCCGTTCCCCCGGCCACGTGCCGGGGAGCCGACGACGCCGGGCCGTCCCGTCCCGGCGTGCTCGTCCGCCGCTCCGTCGGATCCGGTCGGCCCGTCCGTCCGCGCGGGGCTCTGCGCGAGGCGGGCCTTCTGCTTCTGCTCCGCCAGCAGCCCCGACAGCGCCCGTTCGGCGCGCAGCCGCTGGAAGCCGCCGACCAGCGCGTTCAGGTCGAGGGCGCCGACGACGAGCAGCGCGTCCACGACCGACCCGAGGATCGCGGAGGCGGCCGAGCCGACCGCCAGCACGGGGGTGAGCGGGTCGTCCAGCTCCCCGCGTACGGCGCGGGCCAGCTGCCACGACCAGCGGACCGGGGCCAGCACGGGCACCCGGCCCGCCCGGTCCGCGGCCGCACGCAGCCGGGCGGCGGCCTGTTCCACGGCGGTCGGCTCGGGTGAGCGCTGCCGGTCGAGGCGGTCCCGTACGTCGTCCGGGTCCAGCGCGTGCCACGCCACCCGGGGCCGGGGATGCGGGGCGCGGGCCATCGCCACGCCGATCGCGGCACGCGTCCCGGACGCCAGGGCCATCGCCGCTCCCGCGTCCACGGGCGCGTGCCGCATCCCCAGCAGCGACGACACGCCGCCCCTTCGCCTGCCGCGCGCCTCGCCGACCGCGACCAGCAGCCCGGACAGCGCGGCCCCGGACCGGGCCAGCGTCTGCGACCGGCGCCCGACCGCGCGGGACACCGGCACCGCCCGCAGCAACCGCCACACGTCGGCGAGCCCCTGCGGCGCGAGCACGTCCGCGCCCCAGGCCACCGGGCAGTCCGCGTCGGCCAGCGCGACGGCCACGTCCCCGGCGAGCAGCCCGGCCGTCACCGAGTCGCCGTCGCCGTCGCCGGGAAGGGGCCGTGCGACGGTGATGACCCCGCCCTCGGCGCGCAGTTCGGCGACGACGTCCGCGAGGGGGCGGCGGGCGGCGACGACCTGGTCGGCGAGGCCGGTGAAGTCGGCCAGCGCCGGGTCCTCGACCATGACCACGCGCAGTCCCGCGCGCCGCGCCGCGTCCAGCACGTCCTCCGTCCACGGGTCCGCGCCCGCGTCCGGCAGCCGCAGCGCGCTGGGGTGCAGTACGACCGTGCGGGCCATCTCCAACTGCCGCAGCCGTCCGGGGTCGCGCACGAGGACACCGGTGCGGGACAGCGCGGCGCTCAGTACGGCGTGGAAGGCGGCGGGCCCGTAGCGCGCGGCCTTGGGCGAGCCGGCGAGCACCGCCTCCGCCGCCTCGGCCACGTCGTGCTTGACCAGCAGGGTCGCGGCGGCGCCCGCCACACTGCCCGCCGAGGCGTGGGCGGCGTAGTCCTGCGCCGGGGAGGTGCGCGGCGGCGGACGCAGGGCGCCCCCGGTGGAGAGGCTGCCCCGGCCGGGATCGCACAACTGGTCGTGCACGACCTCGAAGGCCGCTGCCCGCGCCACCGCCTCCGTCAACTGGCAGACGCGCAGCGCTCCGTCGAGCACCAGCGAGGTGGGGCTCTGTCCGGCGCCGTGGACGGCCGCGTTGGCGGCGGCCAGCGCCACGTCCATGCGGTGGTCGCCGAGCCGCTCGCGCAGCCAGGCGCGGAAGGCCGGGTTCTCCCGCAGCAGGGTCGCGACGGCGGTCACCAGGCGCGGCGAGGCCGGCAGCCGCAGGCGCGCGCCGGTCACGGCGGCGGCGATGCCCAGCACGTCGGCGCCGAGCGCGGCCGCGGCGACCCGTACCCGGGCCGGGTCGCCGGGATGGTCCGGCTCGTCCGGCAGGTCGTCCGGACCGGCGGGGCCGGCCTGCTCCACCCGGGTGAGTCCGTGGCGCTCGGCGAGTTCGGTGGCACGGTCCACGACGCGGTCGGTGAGCGTGTCCTCGGTCGCGGTGATCACCAGTCTGGCGAGACCGGTGTCCCAGTAGGCGCGCAGGACGTCCGGGTGCTCGGCCAGTGCCGCCGCCACCCGCCGCGCCACCCGCTCGGTGCCGCCCGCCCGGTGCACCTCGTCCGTCGCGGCGGGCCGGAGCGCGAGGTGGGCCCGGGGCCCGGCCCGCCAGTCCCGGGTGCCGCCCGGCAGTGCCGCGCGGGCCACCCGCGCCGCCCGCGCCGCGAAGTCGGCGCCGCGCACACCGGCCCGTGCGGTGCCCGCCGCCGCCCCGGCCGCGGCGCCCATCGCGGGCGCGGTGCCGCGGGCGAGCAGCCGGGGGCCGGCCAGCACGAGTCCGGTGACGGCGCCCTGGGAACGCGTCAGCAGTCCACCCACCATCGCGGTCCCTCAGCCGGACGTGCGGGTGCGCGACGCGGCGGCCGTCCTGCGGCTCCGGCCCCCGCCCGAGGACGAGGAGGCGGAGGAGGGGCGGCTCGACGACGCCTTGGTTCCGGACCGGCTCTTGGCCCGGGCGGGTGACGCGGACTTCCTGGCGGGGGCCTTCTTAGCGGGGGCCTTCTTAGCGGCGGCCTTCTTCGCCGTGGTCTTGCTCCCCGAGGTCCTGCTCGCCGAGGTCCTGCTCGCCGAGGTCTTGCCCGCCGAGGTCTTCTTCTCCGCGGCCTTGTTCGCGGTGGCCTTCTTCCCCGCGGCCTTGCTTACGGTGGCCGTCTTCCCCGCGGCCTTGCTCGCGGTTGCCCTCTTCGCTGCGGCCTTGCTCGCGGTGGCCGTCTTGGCGCCGGTCGCCTTGGCGGGGGTCTTCTTCGCCGCGGCCTTCTTCGCCGCGGCCTTCTTGGCGGTGGCCCTGTTCGCGGTCGTCTTCTTCGCGGCGGCCTTGTCCCCGGGCGACTCGTCCGCGGTGGCCTCGTTTGGCGCTGTCCGGTTCGCGAGGGCCTCGTTCGCCGCTGACCTGGTCGCGGCGGCCGTCTTCCCGGCGGTGGTCCTCGTCGCCGAGGCCGTCCTCGCCGACCTGCTCGGCGTGGACCTCGCCGTCTTCGCCGCGGTCGTCCTGGCGGTGGTCTTCCTGGCGGCGGACCCGGCCGCGTCGCCGTTCCCGGCCGCGGTGCCCCTGACGACCCGCGTCCCGGTGCCCGCGGAACCGGCGCCGCCGTCCTGCTGCCGCCGTCGCGGCTGCGTCAGCCACGCCACCGCCGCTCCGGTGACCGCCACCGGCCACTCGACCAGCCCCGCGATGCCCAACGCCCCCGCACCCGTGTAGACGATCACCCGTCGCCCGCGCGGCGACACCGCCCCGATCCTGTCCAGCGCACCCTCGGCGGCCCTGCCGACCGTCTCGGCGCCCGGCACCTTCCGCACCACCGAAGCGGCCGCGTGCAACGGGCGCGGGAGCGTCCGCGCCGACTTCTGCTCAGCCATGACTGTTCGTCCGTCCTCGCCCTGTCCGTGCTGTGGGAACCCCGGGCCGTGGAAACCCTGGGAAAACCCCGGGAACCTCACCTTCCGTATTTCTCCGGGTTCCCGCACCTCGGGCTCTCACCCCGACGGCGTCGGTCCGCGCCCGCGAGCGATGGCGTGCAGCTTCTCCAGCCGTTCCCGGGAGACCTCGTCGGCCGGGGCGTACGTCACCATGCGGGGCCCGGCTTCCGGTCCGAGCCACAGGTCGGTGTGGTCGACGCGGATCCGCCCGACGTGCCGGTTGAGGAACTCCTTGCGCTTGCCGCGGTGCGCGACGACCTCGTGCCGCTCCCAGGCCTCGCGGAAGTCCGGTGACTGGGTGCGCAGCCGCTTGAGCAGCATCTTCCAGGCGGGCTCGGCGAGATGGCCGGCCATCGTCGCGCGGAACCGCGCCGCCATCAGCCGCTGCGTCTCCTCCAGGTGCACGATCGAGGACCGCCACTCCTCGTTGGTGAAGGACAGGATCATGCAGTTGCGGTCCTCGGGCGGCACGGCCTCCAGGTCGCACAGCAGCAGCCCGTACGTCCGGTTGTGGGCGAGGATGTCGTAGCGGCTGTTCTGCACACAGGCGGGGTACGGCTCGAACCGCTCCAGCAGGGCGCGCACCGCCGGTGTGATGGCCGGGCAGACCGTCGCGGGCGTCGGGTCGACGGCGCCCGCCAGCTGGAAGAGGTGGGCGCGCTCGGTGGGGTCGAGCAGCAGGGCGCGGGCGAGGGCGTCGAGGACCTGCACGGAGACCTGGATGTCGCGGGCCTGCTCCAGCCAGGTGTACCAGGTGACGCCGACGGCCGAGAGCTGGGCGACCTCCTCGCGTCGCAGCCCCGGTGTCCGGCGGCGGCGTCCGCGGGGCAGCCCGACCCGCTCGGGGGCGAGGCGTTCGCGGCGGCTGCGCAGGAAGGCGGCCAGCTCGTGCCGCCGGATCTCCGAGCCGGTGTCCCGGGGCGGGGACTGCGCCGCCGTCTCCTGACCCGTCATCGTCGTCATGCTCCCAGGGTGCCCCGTCCGGAACCCTGTTGCCAGGTACTCCTACTACCAGCATAAGGAGACTCTGGTACCACGCTGCAAACGGTCGCAGGCTCGACCACGTGACCGAAACCATCACTTCACGCCCCGTCCGTACGGGCACCCCGGACGCGCCGCCCGCGCTCGGCGGCCTCGGACTCTTCACCGTGCTGCTGGGCGCGGCACTCCCGCTCGTCGACTTCTTCATCGTCAACGTCGCCCTGCCCACCATCGGCGCGGACCTGTCCGCGAGCGAGGCGGTCCTGGAACTCGTCGTCGCCGGATACGGGGTGGCCTACGCCGTTCTGCTGGTCCTCGGCGGCCGGCTCGGCGACCTCTTCGGCCGGCGTCGCCTGTTCCTGGGCGGCATGGCGGCCTTCGGGCTGACCTCGCTGGCCTGCGGTCTCGCACCGGACGCCTGGTCGCTGGTGGCGGCGCGGGCGGCGCAGGGCGCGTCGGCCGCCGCGATGCTGCCGCAGGTGCTGGCGACCATCCAGGCGACCACGGCCGGTCCCCGGCGCGCGAAGGCCATGAGCCTGTACGGCGCGACGGCCGGCCTGTCGATGGTGGCCGGCCAGATCCTTGGCGGCGTCCTGGTGGCCGCCGCACCTCTGTCTTTTCTGTTCGGCGCGGGCACCGGCTGGCGTTCCGTCTTCCTCGTCAACGTCCCGGTCGTCCTCGTCGGCCTGTTCCTGGCCGCCCGCGCGGTCCCGGAGACCCGCTCCGCGCGCCCGGAGCCGGTCGACGTCCCCGGCACCCTCCTGCTGGCCGCCTCGATCCTGACCCTGCTGGTCCCGCTCACCGAGGGCCGGGCGGCGGGCTGGCCGCTGTGGACGTGGCTGTCGCTGGCGGCGTTCCCGTTCTCGGCGGCGGCGTTCTACGCGGTGGAGCGCCGGGCGGACCGAGCGGGCCGTACGCCCCTCGTCCCGCCGAGCCTGTTCGAGATCGTCTCGCTGCGCCGCGGCCTCCTGCTCATCGTGCCGTTCTCGATCGGCTTCAGCGGCTTCATGTTCGTCATCGCGGTGGCGTTGCAGCAGGGCGCGGGTCTGGGGCCGGTGGCCGCGGGCCTGGCGCTGGCCCCGCTCGCGGTGGTGTTCTTCCTCTTCTCCCTCGCGGGCCCGAGGCTGGTCGCCCGCTTCGGCACGCGCGTCGTCCCCACCGGCGCCGCCCTCCAGGGGGTCGGTCTGGCCCTGATGACGCTGGCCGCGTGGCGCTCCTGGCCCGACCTCGGCCTGGTCGAACTCCTGCCGGGCGCGGCGATTACCGGTGCGGGCCAGGCGCTCCAGCTCCCCGTCATCTTCCGGGTCGTCCTGTCGGAGGTGCCGGCCGTCCGCGCGGGCGTCGGCAGCGGCGTCATGATCACCACCCAGCAGTCCTCGCTCGCCCTGGGAGTGGCCACCCTGGGCACGCTGTTCCTGTCGCTGAGCCCGGGCATGGGCATGCGGGACGCGCTGGTGACGACGCTGCTGGTCCAGTTGGCGGCGGTGGCGCTGACCGGCCTGCTGAGCCTGCGCCTGCCGCGGACGATCGACTGAACCACACCCGCCACTTGGTCCAGACCTCTTGACGACAGGTCTGGACCAATGCACTGTCATGCCTACGACACAAGACGACTCTCCCTCACCGAACCCCCACCGGGAGGCCCGGCATGATCCGCCGCAAGATCCGTCTACTGGCCGCCGCACTGGCGGCCGCTGTCCTCACCCCCCTGGGAGTCGCCACGGCGTCCGCCGCTCCCACCGGCGCGGCCCCCGCCCCGGCAGCCGACACCTGTGCCGTGAAGTCGAAGCCCGCCGGCAAGGTCCTCCAGGGCTACTGGGAGAACTGGGACGGCGCCGCCAACGGCGTCCACCCGCCCTTCGGTTGGACCCCCATCACCAACCCCCAGATCGGCGCCCACGGCTACAACGTCCTCAACGCGGCCTTCCCGGTGATCCGTTCCGACGGGACGGCCCTGTGGGAGGACGGCATGGACACGGGCGTGAAGGTCGCGACGCCCGCGGAGATGTGCGCGGCCAAGGCGTCCGGGCAGACGATCCTGCTCTCCATCGGCGGCGCGACGGCCGGCATCGACCTCAACTCGACCACCGTCGCCGACCGTTTCGTCGACACGATCGTGCCGATCCTCAAGAAGTACAACTTCGACGGTATCGACATCGACATCGAGACCGGCCTGACCGGCAGCGGCAGCATCAACCAGCTCTCCGCGTCCCAGTCCAACCTGATCCGCATCATCGACGGCGTCCTGGCCCGCATGCCGTCCGAGTTCGGCCTCACGATGGCCCCGGAGACGGCGTACGTCACCGGCGGCAGCATCGTCTACGGCTCGATCTGGGGCGCGTACCTGCCGATCATCAAGAAGTACGCCGACAACGGCCGCCTGTGGTGGCTGAACATGCAGTACTACAACGGCAGCATGTACGGCTGTTCCGGCGACTCCTACTCGGCCGGCACCGTGCAGGGCTTCACCGCCCAGACCGACTGCCTGAACAAGGGCCTGGTCATCCAGGGCACGACGGTCCGGGTGCCCTACGACAAGCAGGTCCCGGGCCTGCCCGCCCAGCCCGGCGCGGGCGGCGGCCACATGCCACCGTCCCTGGTCTCCCAGGCCTGGAACCACTACAACGGCTCCCTCAAGGGCCTGATGACCTGGTCCCTCAACTGGGACGGCTCGAAGAACTGGACCTTCGGCGACAACGTGAAGTCCCTCCAGGGCCGCTGACACGAGAACGCCCACCCTCCAGCCGACCGAGTCGGGTGGAGGGTGGGCGTAGGTCCCGGGGGTCCAGGGGGCAGAGCCCCCTGGCACCTCACCGAAACGGAGTTCAGCAGCCGACGAGCCTCGAAGCGAGGTACCCCTCGATCTGGTCCAGCGACACGCGCTCCTGCTTCATCGTGTCCCGCTCCCGCACGGTCACCGCGTTGTCGTCGAGCGTGTCGAAGTCCACCGTCACGCAGAACGGCGTCCCGATCTCGTCCTGACGCCGGTACCGGCGCCCGATCGCCCCGGCGTCGTCGAACTCGATGTTCCAGTTCTGCCGCAGCGCCTGCGCGAGCCCCTTCGCCTTCGGCGACAGCTCCGGGTTGCGGGACAGCGGCAGCACCGCGACCTTCACCGGGGACAGCCGCGGGTCGAGGCGCAGCACGGTGCGCTTCTCCAGCTTGCCCTTGGCGTTCGGCGCCTCGTCCTCGATGTACGCGTCGAGCAGGAACGCGAGCATCGCGCGCCCGACACCGGCCGCCGGCTCGATGACGTACGGCGTCCAGCGCTCCTGGGCCTCCTGGTCGTAGTAGGAGAGGTCCTGGCCGGAGGCCTTGGCGTGCGAGGAGAGGTCGTAGTCGGTCCGGTTGGCGACACCCTCCAGCTCGCCCCACTCACTGCCGCCGAAGGAGAAGCGGTACTCGATGTCGGCGGTGCGCTTGGAGTAGTGGGAGAGCTTCTCGGCCGGGTGGTCGTACCACCGCATGTTCTCCTCGCGCAGGCCCAGGCCGGTGTACCAGTTCCAGCGCTGCTCCATCCAGTACTCCTGCCACTTCTCGTCCTCGCCCGGCTTGACGAAGAACTCCATCTCCATCTGCTCGAACTCGCGGGTGCGGAAGATGAAGTTGCCGGGCGTGATCTCGTTGCGGAAGGACTTGCCCATCTGGGCGATGCCGAACGGCGGCTTGCGCCGCGAAGTGGTCTGCACCTGGGCGAAGTTGGTGAAGATGCCCTGGGCGGTCTCGGGCCGCAGGTAGGCGACGGAGCCGCTGTCCTGGGTCGGGCCGAGGTGGGTGGAGAGCAGGCCGGAGAACTGCTTGGGCTCGGTGAAGGTGCCCTTGTTGCCGCAGTTGGGGCAGTTGAGGTCGGCGAGGCCGTTCTCCGGAGCCTTGCCCTTCTTCTCCTCGTACGCCTCCTCCAGGTGGTCCGCGCGGAACCGCTTGTGGCAGGAGGTGCACTCGGTCAGCGGGTCCGTGAAGGTGGCGACGTGACCGGAGGCCACCCAGACCTCGGGGGCCAGGATCACGGAGGAGTCGAGACCGACGACGTCCTCGCGCGAGGTGACCATGTAGCGCCACCACTGGCGCTTCAGGTTCTCCTTGAGCTCGACACCCAGCGGCCCGTAGTCCCAGGCGGCGCGCTGACCGCCGTAGATCTCACTGCAGGGGAATACGAAGCCACGGCGCTTGCTCAGGCTGACGATGGTGTCGATCTTGTCGGCGGCCACGGTGCTCTCTTCATTACGACGACGGGCGACGAAGCGAGATGCTTCCAGAGAATGCTTCAGGTTACCGGCGTGGGTCGCCCCACGGCCAAATCGGGGCCTCCCAGCTGCGGAATCGGCCGCTTGTTGACAACCGTTTCCATATTTGTTGAAAATGAGTGTCATGAACGTACGACGACGCCGCATATCCGGCATAGCAGTCACCGCGGCCACCGCGATCGGCCTCGGGACCCTCTCCGCCTGCTCCAGCGACAGCTCGGCGGCGGGTACCGCGGGCCATACGGACAAGTTCGACGTCGTCGCGTCGTTCTACCCCATGGAGTTCCTCGCCGAGCAGATCGGCGGGGACCACGTGAACGTCACCACGCTCACCGAACCCGGCCAGGAACCGCACGACCTGGAGCTGAGCGCCAAGCAGACCGCGCAGATGGGCGAGGCCGACGCGGTGCTCCATCTCAAGTCCCTCCAGCCCGCCGTGGACGAGGCCATCGCCCAGTCCGACGTGAAGACCAAGATCGACGCGGCCACGCTGACGAAGCTCGAGGACCACGGGAGCGTCGAGCACGACCACGGGGGCGAGGAGCACGCCGAGGAGGAGCACTCCGAGGGCGGGGAGCACGCGCTCGACCCGCACGTCTGGCTGGACCCGGTGAAGTACGCCGAGATCGCCGAGGGCGTCGCGAAGGCCTTCGAGAAGGCCGACCCGGACCACGCCGCCGACTACCGCAAGAACGCCGAGGCCCTGGCGAAGAAGCTGGGCGACCTGGACACGGCCTACAGGAACGGCCTGAAGGACACCGCCTCCAAGGTCTTCTTCACCAACCACGCCGCCTTCGGCTACCTCGCCGAGCGCTACGGGCTCACCCAGGAGGCCATCAACGGCCTCGACCCGGAGAGCGAGCCCAGCCCCGCCCGGATCAGGGAACTCCAGGAGGAGGCCAAGGCCGACGGCGTCACCACCGTCTTCTACGAGACACTGGTCTCCGGCAAGACCGCGAAGACCCTCGCCAAGGACGCGGGCCTGAAGACGGACGTACTCGATCCGCTGGAGGGCATCACCGACAAGTCCAAGGGCGACGACTACGTCGCGGTCATGCGGTCCAACCTCAAGGCGCTCGAAACCGCCCTCGGCGCCAAGTAGTAGACAGCCTCACCCAACAGCTCGACCGTTACGGAGGACATCGTGAGCGACGAGTCCGTCATATCCCTGCGCGGCGTCCGCGCCGAGCTGGGCTCACGCCCCGTCCTGCGCGGCATCGACCTCACCGTGCGGCGCGGCCAGGTCGTCGCGCTGCTCGGCGCCAACGGCTCGGGCAAGTCCACGGCCGTGCGCACGATCATCGGCCAGGTGCCGGTGACGGACGGGGAGATCGAGCTGTTCGGCACCCCCAGGCGCCGCTTCCGCGACTGGGGGCGCCTGGGCTACGTCCCGCAGCGCACCACGGCCGCGGGCGGCGTCCCCGCCACGGTGACCGAGGTGGTCTCCTCGGGCCGGCTCTCCCGGGCCCGCTTCGGCGTCCTGCGCCGGGCCGACCACGAGGCCGTACGCCGCGCCCTCGACCTGGTCGGCATGGCCGACCGCGCCAAGGACTCGGTGGACGCCCTCTCCGGCGGCCAGCACCAGCGCGTGCTGATCGCCCGCGCGCTCGCCGCCGAACCCGAACTGCTGATCATGGACGAGCCGATGGCGGGCGTCGACCTGGCCAGCCAGGAGGTGCTGGCGGCGACCCTGCGGGGGCAGGTCGCGGAAGGCGCCACCGTCCTCCTCGTCCTGCACGAGCTTGGCCCCCTGGAGCCGCTGATCGACCGGGCCGTGGTGCTCCGCGACGGCTGCGTCCTGCACGACGGCCCACCGCCCGAGGCCGTCGGCCAACACGCCCTGCCCGGCCACGACCACGTCCACCCGCACGCACCCGCGGGCGCCGAACCGATCCGTACGGGACTGCTGAGCTGATGGAAATCCTGAACTACGCCTTCATGCAGCGGGCGCTGCTCGCCGCCGTCCTGGTCGGCATCACCGCCCCCGCCATCGGCATCTACCTGGTCCAGCGCCGCCAGGCCCTCATGGGCGACGGCATCGGCCACGTGGCGATGACCGGCGTCGGCCTCGGCTTCCTGCTCTCCTGGTCCCCGGTGTGGATGGCGACCCTGGTCTCCGTCCTCGGCGCGGTCCTCATGGAGCTGATCCGCTGGTACGGCAAGACCCGCGGCGACATCGCCCTCGCCATGCTCTTCTACGGCGGCATGGCCGGCGGCGTGATGTTCATCAACCTCGCGCCGGGAGGCTCCAACGCCAACCTCACCTCGTACCTCTTCGGCTCCCTCTCGACGGTCTCCGAGTCCGACGTCAGCGCGATCTGCCTGCTGGCCGCGTTCGTGGTCCTCGTCACCGTCGGCCTGCGCCGCCAGCTGTTCGCCGTCAGCCAGGACGAGGAGTTCGCCCGGGTCACCGGCCTGCCGGTGCGCGCGCTGAACCTGCTGACGGCCGTCACGGCGGCGGTCACGGTGACCGTCGCGATGCGCGTGGTCGGGCTGCTCCTCGTGTCGGCGCTGATGGTGGTCCCGGTGGCCGCCGCGCAGCAGCTCACCCGCAGCTTCGCCGCCACCTTCGCGATCGCCGTCGCGATCGGCGTGAGCGTGACGATCGGCGGCACGGTCACCTCGTACTACCAGGACGTGCCGCCCGGCGCGACGATCGTGCTGTTCACCATCGGCGCGTTCATCGTGCTGAGCGTGCTGGCCGCCCCGCTGGCCCGGCGACGCGCGCGGGCACTCGCCGCCGCCCGGCCCGCCGCGGATCCGGCGGAGTGCAAGATTCCGGCCGCCCGGGGGGCCGCCGACGAGGTCGGCGTCTGACCGCGGGCGAACCGGGCTGGCACAATGGCCCGGCAAGCCGCGAAGACGTGAGGAGGAATCCGGTGACGACCGCTGGACCGCCCGTGAAGGGCCGCAGCACCCGGCAGCGGGCCGCCGTGTCGGCTGCCCTCCAGGAGGTCGAGGAGTTCCGCAGCGCGCAGGAGCTCCACGACATGCTCAAGCACAAGGGCGACTCGGTCGGGCTCACCACGGTCTACCGCACCCTGCAGTCCCTCGCCGACGCCGGCGAGGTCGACGTCCTGCGCACCGCCGACGGCGAGTCCGTCTACCGCCGCTGCTCCACCGGAGACCACCACCACCACCTGGTCTGCCGCGCCTGCGGCAAGGCGGTCGAGGTGGAGGGCCCCGCGGTGGAGAAGTGGGCCGAGGCCATCGCCGCGGAGCACGGCTACGTCAACGTCGCCCACACCGTGGAGATCTTCGGCACCTGCGCGGACTGCGCGGGGGCCTCCGGCGGTTGAGCGGGGTGGGGCCGGGGCTGCCGCCCCGGGCCCCTGTATCGGCCTGAACGGCCTCGTCCTCAACTCACTGGGTACTGCGGCCCTCCATGGCCAGAAGCTCCTCGTTGGGGATGGCGCCGCCGAAGCGGCGGTCCCGGGAGGCGAACTCCAGGCAGGCCCGCCACAGGTCGCGCCGGTCGAAGTCCGGCCACAGGACGTCCTGGAAGACCATCTCGGCGTACGCGCTCTGCCAGAGCAGGTAGTTGGACGTCCGCTGCTCCCCGCTCGGCCGCAGGAACAGGTCCACGTCCGGCATGTCCGGGTAGTACAGGTACTTCGCGAGCGTCTTCTCGTTCACCTTCGACGGGTCGAGCCTCCCGGCCCGCACGTCCTCGGCGAGGGCCTGCGCCGCGTCGGCGATCTCGGCCCGCCCGCCGTAGTTCATGCAGAAGTACAGCGTGAGCCTGTCGTTGTCCTTGGTCTGCTCCTGAGCGACCTGCAGCTCCTTGGCCACCGACTTCCACAGCTTGGGCATCCGCCCCGCCCAGCGCACCCGCACCCCGAGGTCGTCGAGGGTGTCGCGGGACTTGCGGATGAAGTCGCGGTTGAAGTTCATCAGGAAGCGCACCTCGTCCGGCGAGCGCTTCCAGTTCTCGGTGGAGAAGGCGTACAGGGAGATGTTCCCTACGCCCATCTCGATCCCGCCCTGAAGCACGTCCATGACCTGCTCGGCACCGACCTTGTGCCCCTCGGTGCGCGGCAGCCCGCGCTCCTTGGCCCAGCGCCCGTTGCCGTCCATGACGATCGCCACATGCTCCGGAACCAGCTCACCGAGCTTCGGCGGACGCGCGCCGGACGGGTGCGGCTCCGGCGTCCTGTACTCCCGGCGCTGCCGCCCCAGGATCCCGCGTACGGCCATGTGTCTCTCGTCTCCTCGTACTGTGCTTTCTAGGACTTCTCGACGTACCGCAGGGAGCGCAGCCCGCGCTCCAGGTGCCAGTGCAGGTACGCGGACACCAGCCCGCTCCCCTCCCGGACGTACCGCGACTCGCACGCGTCCGCCGTCCCCCAGTCCCCCGCGAGCAGCGCGCCGAGCAGGTCCAGGGCCTGCGGCGAGGGTACGACGCTGCCGGGCACCCGGCAGTCGACGCAGACGGAGCCGCCCGAGCCGACCGAGAAGAACCGGTTCGGACCGGGCATGCCGCACTTCGCGCAGTCCCCGAAGGTCGGGGCGTACCCGTTGACGGCCAGCGAGCGCAGCAGGAACGCGTCGAGAACGAGGGTGGGCGCGTGCTCGCCCCGGGCGAGGGTCCGGAGCGCGCCGACCAGCAGCAGGTACTGCTGCACCGCCGGCTCCCCCTCGTGGTCGGTGAACCGCTCGGCCGTCTCCAGCATGGCGGTCCCCGCGGTGTAGCGGGGATAGTCGGTGACGATCCCGCCGCCGTACGGCGCGATCGTCTCGCTCTGCGTGCACAGCGGCAGCCCGCGCCCGACCAGCTCGCTGCTTTTCGAGAAGAACTGCACGTCCACGTGCGAGAACGGCTCCAGCCGCGCCCCGAACTTCGACTTCGTGCGCCGCACCCCGCGCGCCACGGCGCGTACCCGCCCGTGACCGCGTGTGAGCAACGTGATGATCCGGTCCGCCTCACCCAGCTTCTGGGTGCGCAGCACGATGCCGTCGTCGCGGAACAGACTCATGCCGCCCATTCTCGCGCATGCTTCAAGGCACCTCGCCCCGGCTCCGGGCGTTCGTGTACGCCATCGCCGCGCTCAGCCGCTCGGACGGGGTGGCGTGACGTACGTCACCCGGCTCGGCGTCCCACTCCCGGCCGCCTCCGTACGGCCGCATCTGCACGTACGGCCCCTCGTGCCCTATGACGACGCCGACGCGCCCGCTGCGGAGGTCCACGGCGTAGGTGCCGACGGGCGGCGTCGTCATCATCGAAGCGCCGCCGCGAGTCGCCGCGCGGTCTCGACGGAACACCGCCCCCATTCGACGAGCGGGCAGGGCGCCTCCCGCGCGAGACTCACCGGGTCGAGCCCGAGTGGGGGAAGAATAATTCCCGTCTCCGCGAGCGCCGCGCGCAATTCTTTCACCGTGTCCTCCGCTCCTTCGACGCAGAGCGCCGAGTGCCGTGCTTCCACCGTGTTCCCTTCCCTTTACGGTTTCACTCTTCGTGTCCCCAGAATGCCGCGACGTGCCTACACTCGGCCGGAGTATGCGCACGACAAGTGCGGTTCAGCACATGGGGGTTGGTTATGGCCAATGGTTCACGGCAGGCTGCGTGGGAGTTCTTCTGAACAGAACTGAAACGGCGGCGGGAAGACACCGGAATCACCCAAGTCGGGCTGCGCAAAAGGGCATTCGCCCTCAGGGGCTACATCGGCCAGTTCGAACAGGCAATTCGGAAACCGCAACTGGATGTGGCACAGCGGATTGACGACTCACCGCAAACCGGTGGCGCACTCGCGAGCAATCCGTTCGCTGCCGGCGCACACCCGCAGACGGGCAAGCGCGCGGATGCGACTTGGCCAACGCATGCTGGCGCAAGAACAGCTACAGCGGCGGGAGCGGCGGCGAGGAGTGCCTCGAAGTCACCGACGGTCACCGGCGGCGTGCCCGTCCGGGACAGCAGAGTGAACGGTGGACCCGTGATCGTCGTCGGGTCGGCGGCCTGGACGGAGTTCGTACGCACCGTGGGGCCACTCGCTTCCTTGCCAGTGTCGTGCCTCCACGACCCGAGTAAAGGGCGCTCCGCTGACGCTCCGCGTCGGCTCCGCCGATGGCCCTGCGGGCCACCCTTGACTCGGCTCGCTCCAGCACGAGGGAGAAGCGAGCGAGCGGCCCGGAAAACGGGTGACCGACGCACGCCGGTCCCCCGGGCCGGCCACCCAGTCCCCGGCACGAGGAACGCACCAGCACCTCGCATGCACGCCACGCCGCCTCAGCGGCCAACGGCCAGTGGGCAGCCTGCCAAGACGAGGCGGCCGTCCGCGGGCAGGCAGGCGGCCACGGACAGTCGACCGACTGTAGCCGGGCGGCCGCGAGCGGTTGCGTCCTGCGAAGCGCGAGAACACCGCCCCCCCCGGGACCCCTCCCAAAAACCGAGGACAAAATCGCGATTCTGTCCTCGGTTTTCGACAGGCCCCCCGCCCCCCCATACGACCAATCACCCCCACCGGGCGGCAGACGCTGAACCCACCACGCACCACCCACCCACCCACCCACCAGCAGCGGCACCCACCTACCCACCCACCCACCCACCGGGCGGCAGACGCCCACCCACCGGGTGGCAGACGCTAAGCCCGCCCGGCGTGCTGGCGAGACGCGGACGCGCCCCTCACACCGGGCGACCGGCAAACCGACGTCGGGGACCGACGTACCCGGGACACCCACCCTCCCCCGGCCGCCCGCACGCTTCTCACCCGTGCTGGAGCGAGCCGAGTCAAGGGTGACCCGAAGGGTCATCGCCGAAGGCGACGCGCAGCGACAGCGGAGCGCCCTTGACGCGGATCGCGGAAGCACGACACTGACCAAGAAGCGGGCGGCCCCACAGCCACTCCTCCAACTCCCTGAGCACCCACCACGACTCACGACGAGGCCCCCCATGCGCATGATCTCCGCCGTACTCTTCGACGTCGACGGCGTCCTGCTGGACTCGGCGGCAGCTCACCGCAGGGTGTGGAACTCCTGGGCGCTGTCGCGGGGGCTGGACGCCGAGAAGGTGTGGCGGCTCACCTTCGGCCGGCGCCCGGAGGACACCGTGAAGGATGCCGCGGCCCACCTCGACCCGGCAGCCGAACGGCAGTCGCTCGACGAGCTGTTGGCCAAGGAGAGGGACGGCATCTTGCCGGTCGGCGGAGCCGTGAGGCTGCTGCGGGCCCTGTCCGGGCGAGCCTGGGCGATCGTGACCTCTGGCGACCGGGCCTTCGTGGAGGCCCGTTTCGCGGCGACCGGGCTCCCTCTGCCCGCCGTACGGGTCTACGGCAGCGACGTCGAACAGGCGAAGCCCGCCCCGGACTGTTTCGCGCTGGCCGCCTCCCGCCTCGGTGTGGACCCGTCGGCGTGCGTGGTCGTGGAGGACGCACCGGCGGGCATATGTGCGGCGGTGGCGGCGGGGTGCACCGTGATCGGTCTGACGACGACCCACACGGCAGTGGCACTCAGCCGGGCCCACATGTGCGCGGTGTCTCTCGACGAGGTGCGCGAACTACTGCTTGCCCGAGGGTTTTTGAACACGCCGTGATCAATGTCCTGCCAGGTACGCCACCGCGGTCGCCGGACCTCGACAACACACTGGTCGGGGATGACCCTGAGACGCGTACGTGGGGCAAACCCCCGTGGTTTTCAGGTAGTTGCCCGGATGGAGCGGCCCCCGGGCGTGCGTGAGGCTCGTCGCATGACACAGCGCAAGCGAAGCAGAAGCATCCGCAACGCCGCCATCGTCGGCGTGTCCACCGCCCTCCTCGGCGTCACCGCACCGGTGACCGCCTCCGCGGCGGGCGGGAGTGCGCCCGAAGCCCTCACCTGGTCCGCCTGTGAGGGCACCGGTCTCGACCCCCGGCAGGAGTGCGCCACCCTGGACGTACCGATGGACTACGCCGATCCGGACGGCCCCCGCGTCGAGATGGCCGTCTCGCGCATACCCGCCGAAAGGCCGGGCGTCCGGCGCGGGACCCTGCTCCTCATCGCCGGCGGGCCGGGCGGCTCGAGCCTCAACGACCCCTCGGGGAAGGGGCAGAAGCTGCCCGAGGAGGTCCGCGACGCCTACGACCTCGTCGGGTTCGCACCGCGCGGGCTCGCCCCGTCCACCCCCGTCGACTGCGGGCTGGAGCACGGCGACCTCGCCACCTCGAAGCTCCGCCCCTGGCCCGCCCCCGACGGCTCGGTCGACGGGAACCTCGTCACCGCCCGGCGGATGGCCGACGCGTGTGCGCGCAACGGCGGTGAGCTGATCAATCACCTCAGCACCGCCAACGAGGCCCGTGACATCGACCGCCTCCGGGCCGCGCTCGGGGAGCGGAGGATCTCCGCGTGGGGCGTGTCGTACGGGACGTACGTCGGCGCCGTGTACGGGCAGTTGTTCCCGCACCGCACCGACCGGATCGTGCTGGACAGCGTCGACAACCCCGACCCGGCCCGGGTCAACCGCGCCTGGCTCGCGGCCCACGAGCAGGGGGTCGAGGACACCTTCCCGCACTTCGCCGCCTGGGCGTCGAAGCCCGGCAACCCGGACCGTGTGGCCCGCCGGGCCGCCGATGTGCGGCCGTTGTTCCTGCGGCTGGCCGCCCGGCTGGACCGGGAGCCCATCCCGTGGCCCGGTGCCAATCCGGAGGAGCTGAACGGCAACGTGCTGCGCCAGACCATGCTGGAGACCTTCGCCTCCCCCAGCCGCTACCCGACTCTCGCCCGGCTGATGCGGGCCGCGGAGCAGGGCACCGTGCCGCCCGCGCCCGAGGCACCGCCCGCGGCCGTGCTGCAGAACGTCACCGCCGTGGGCGCCGGGACGCTCTGCAACGACGTGGCGTGGCCCTCGTCCCCGGGCGTGTACGAGAAGGGCGTCGCCGAGAGCCGCGCCAAGTACCCGCTCACCGCCGGTATGCCCCGCAACGCCATGCTCTGCGCGGCCTGGCCCACCGTGCCGCGTGAGGCGCCGGTGCGCATCACGGACCGCGGTCCGTCCAACGTCCTCCTGGTGCAGAACGAACGGGACGTCAACACCCCGCTCGCCGGGGCGGCACTCATGCGGGAGGCGCTCGGTCGGCGTGCGGTCATGGTCACCGTGAACTCCACCGGCCACGACGCCTACCTGGCCAACGGCAACGCCTGCGGGGACGCCGCGGTCTCCCGGTTCCTCGCGACGGGGCAGCGGCCGGACGCGGACGCCTACTGCCGCTGACCGGCCCGCTCAGGTCTGGTCGCCGCCCCCGGCCAGGCCGGCCCGGTACGCCAGGACCACCGCCTGGACGCGATCGCGAAGGTCCAGCTTGGTGAGGATGCGGGAGACGTAGGTCTTCACGGTCTCCGGGCTGATGAACATCTCGGCGGCGATCTCCGCGTTCGACAGACCCTCGCTGACCAGGAGGAGGACTTCGCGCTCGCGGCCGGTGAGGACCTTGAGGCGTTCGAGTTCGGGGGACGCGGGGGCGGCGGGGGGACGCAGGTGTTCGGCGTGGCGGCCGATGAGGGCGCGGGTGACCGCGGGGGACAGCAGGGACTCGCCGCGGGCGACGGTGCGGACCGCGTTGATCAGTTCGGGCGGTGCGGCGTCCTTCAGCAGGAAGCCGCTGGCTCCGGCCCGCAGGGCCTCGTACACGTACGTGTCGACGTTGAACGTGGTGACGATGAGGATCTTCGCGGGGCTGGGGGACGCGGGGCCGGCGAGCTGGCGCGTGGCCTCTATGCCGTCGACGAGGGGCATGCGGATGTCCATGACGACGACGTCCGGTTCCAGTTCCCGCGTGCAGCGGATCGCGGCCCGGCCGTCCGTGGCCTCGCCCACGACCTCCATGTCGGGCTGGGAGGAGAGGATCGTGACGAAGCCGGTGCGCACGAGGGCCTGGTCCTCGCAGATCAGCACCCTGATGGGAGCGGGTGGAACACTCACGCGGTACCTCCCGCGGGGATGCGCGCGTGCACGCGGAACCCGCCCTCCGGGCGGAAGCCCGCCGCGAACTCGCCGCCCAGCGCCTCCACCCGTTCCCGCAGCCCGGTCAGGCCCCGGCCTCCCGAGACGTGCGGGCCGCCGTCGCGGAGGGCGACGGACTCGGCGGTGCCGTCGCCCGCCCCGGCGGTGGTGACCTCGACCTCCGTCCAGTCCGGCGTGTGCGCGAGCCGTACCAGCGTCCGGCGGCCCGGGGCGTACTTCACGGCGTTCGTGAGGGATTCCTGCACGATGCGGTAGGCGGCGAGCCGGGCGCCCACCGCCGTGTCGGGCTGCCGGCCCTCCTCGATCAGTTCGACGGGCTGGCCGCCCGCCCGAATCTGCTCCACCAGATCGGGCACCAGGCCGGGCACCGGCGGCGCCGACCCCTCGGGCCGCGACTCACCGGTCGCCTCCAGCACGCCGAGGAGGAAGCGGAGTTCGGCCAGTGCGCGGCGGCCGCTGCCGTTGATGGCGTGGAGTGCGTCGTTGAGCCGGTCCGGCGACTGTGTGAGGTACTGGGCCGCGCCGGACTGCACGACCATGGCGGTCACATGATGGGTCACCACGTCGTGCAACTCCCTTGCCATACGACTGCGTTCCTCGGCGATGGCCACCTGCGCGGTCAGGCGTCGACGCGCGGCCTCCTGTCTCCGCTGCCTGCGGGCCAGGGCGCCCAGGCCCCACACCGTCACCAGGACCAGGTAGATGAGCAGGAAGTCGATCGGGCCGGTGGGCGAGCCCAGCAGGTGCAGGACGACACAGAACAGCACGCATCCGCCCGTGGCCGTCAGCGGCACGGTCTGCCGGAAGCGTTCCTGGTGGGCGCCCACGGAGTACAGCGCGATGTACAGGCCCAGGCTGCCGAAGGTCGTGGGGGCGCCGAGGGACTGGTGGACCGCGAACGACGCGCCCGTCATGGCGAGGCACGCGGCCGGCCACCGGGTGCGCACCGCGACCGGCAGGGTCTGCCCCAGAGTCAGCAGCACGCTCGCGACGGAGGCCTCCTGGACGGGCAGATCCCCGAACTGCGCCCCGATCAGCGACAACGGGGGCGTGAACGACAGGACCGTGAAGACGAGCGCGAACTCACGGTCCCTGACGACGGCGGGGCGTGCCTCCCACCACCGCCACAGCAGACGCAGCCGCGCGGTCGCGGCGGCCGGCAGGCTCGCGCGGGAGCCGGGGCCCGCCCCGGTCGGTGCCGCCGGACCCGCTGGTACACGAACTGCTTGGCCTTCCCTCATCGATCCATGATCGAGCAACTGTGCGGTCGAAGGGTAATCGGTACGCGGACCGGGCCGTGGGGGGCCGGTCCCCGGCAGGGCGCTCAGGCCCGGTCGACCATCCAGTTGCCGTCCTCCTCGTCGTCGACGCGCACCTCCAGTTCCCGCAGCCCCATGCCCGCGTCCCACAGTTCCCGGAAGCGTTTGAGCCGGTCGCGTACGTAGTCCTGGCGTGCGGTGAGCCGGGTGCGGACGTTGACGTCGCGCAGGTCCTGCTCGATCTCGAACGACACCTCCTCGTCGTAGAGGATGAAGTCGTTGGTGGTCCCGCGCTGGAGGTGCGGAGGCAGTTCGGGCAGGACCGCCGCGCGTACGTCGATGCGGCGCAGTTCCTGCTCCTCGCACAGCCGCAGCAGCCGGTCGTCGAGTTCGCGGGCGCTCTCCAGCAGGAACAGCCGGCGCACGGCGACGCCCTGTTCGTCGATCGCCGCCTGCTGGGCGTCGAGGTAGCGGCCGGCGGGCTCGCTGTTCCAGAACTGCCGGTCGACGGAGGTACTGGTGGCGAGGATGGACTGCTCGGCGGCCCGGGTGAGGGTGAGCATCCAGTCGTGGTTCTCGCCGGGGCACTCCGCGCTCAGGTTGGTGAGGTCCGCCATGTGGCCGACCACCCGGGACATCTCCAGGTGGACGAAGGTGTGGAGGAGGGAGGGGCCCGGCAGCAGGACGTCGGCGAAGCCCTTGGCCAGGTCGGGCACGCTGTCGATGCGGACCGGCACCAGCGGGTGCCCGGACTCGGCGGTCCGGTGGTCGACCTGGGTGACGTGGGTCTCGACCAGCTGCTTGACGTCCTCGGTGTGCCGGGTCAGGCCCGACTTCAGCTCGTCGTCGTACCGGTTCAGGCCGTCGCGTACGGCGGCGGTGTTCTCGGCGAGGGCGCTCTCCACCCGCCGGGTGTGCTGGTCCAGCCGCCGCTGTCCCGGCCGCGGGGCCAGGCCGAGGACGTACTGGACGGCCAGTACGGCGCCGGCGCAGAGCACGGCGGCCGCGAACTGCCGCAGTACGCCGGCGTCCGGGTCCAGGAGCGCCGTGACGCTCCAGAAGAGACCACCGGCGACCACGGCCACCAGCAGCCTGCGGGCCCAGGGGGACTCCCCCCTCGGGTCGAACGGGTTCGTCGTGCGTGCGCTGTCGTCGGGTCGGGGTGACTGTGCCGTGCTCATCTCGCTTCTCCCCCCGTTGGGATACGCGTCGGATCGGGGTGCGGGGATGTGCCTGCGGGTCGGATGCCTGGCCCCCGGGGATCAGGGGCCGCGGTCAGGGCGCTGGTTCCACCTCCCGGTGAGGTGCCGGTATGGCGTGCAGGGTGAGCTGGTCGCGGATGCGCTGCACCAGCGCCTGCCACTGCCGGGTGAATCCCGGCCGCTCCTCCAGCGGGTCCCACAGCGCCGCCAGTTCGGCGGCCACCCGGGCCCGCGGCATCCACAGGTGCAGCAGGTGGTCGACGGCCGGGCGCAGCGTCCGCACGACGGCGCCCGTGTCCTGCGCCGCCCCGGCGCCCAGGCGGAGGCCGTCGAGCATGTGGACGACGGTGGTGAGCAGCCAGTCGTGCAGGGCGAGGTCGTCGCAGAGCGCGGCGAGGTCGGCGTCCGCGGTGCCCTCGGGCACGCGCAGGCGTACGGTGCGCAGTTCGTCCTCGGCCAGGGTGAACCGCTCGATGGAGGGCCCCTCCCCCGCCCCGGCGGGCAGGGCCGCCCAGCGCAGCCGGGTGGGGCGGGACCGGAAGGGCGGGCGCTGGTCGAGCAGCGGGTGGCGCAGCAGACGGGTGAGCAGTCCGTCGGCGATCAGGCCGACGTCGAGGTCGCCGTGGCGCGGGCCGGCGAGCACACCCTGCGCGACCGCTTCGTACGGGAGCTTCCCGAGCGGTTCGACGACCCCGGGCCGCACCAGGTACTCGCCCCACGGCCGTCGCTGGTCGGGGCCGGTGGCGGGCAGCCGGCAGTGCGCCGAGGTCTGCAGGACGCGGCCCTCGGTGAGCGCCGCGTGCGCGGCGACGGTGCCGACGGCGCGGATCCGGGCGCCGTTGGCGCTCGGCAGGGGGCAGTCGACGCCGGTGAGGGTGTCGGGGGAACGCGCGTAGAGACCGGGGCGTTCGGAGAGCAGGACGCGTTCGTCGGCGCGCAGCCCGATGAGCTGGGCGGCGGAGCGGATGTCGAGGGCCTGCCGGGCGGGCAGCAGGCAGGTGCGGATCTCACCGCAGGCGAGTACAGCGGGCGGGGTGCTCTGCCGCTGCGCCATGTCAGGGCCCCGAGTAGTAGACGTAGGAGACGCGGTCGGCGACCGAGTCGGGGACGGGGACGCGTTCGCGACCGGAGCGTTCGACGACCTGGGCCAGCGCTCCGGGGTCGACCTCGATCTGGTCGAGGATCACGCGCACGGCGTGTTCGACGGGCAGGAAGCGGGTGGGCAGGACCGAACAGGTGCGGTAGGCGGAGAAGGGGTCGGCGCGGTCGTTGAGCCGCAGCAGGGACGGCAACTCGTCCCAGTCGTCCGGGAACCGGGCGGCGGTGTGCGGCTGGGGGACGAGAACGGCCTCGCCCCCGTTGCGCAGCGCTCCGAGACGGGCGAGCTGCCAGACGGCGGCGAGGAAGGGGCAGGACCAGGTGCGCTGCCCGTCGGCGTCGTCGCTCCACAGTTCGACGTCGAGGAACACGGAGTGGCGGCGGGCCGCGGTCTCCGTCGGCGGCTGCCAGGCGACGGCCCGCTTCATGGCCTGCGGGGCGCGGGCGACGGGGCTGCGTTCGCCGTTGGCGAGCCAGCCGGTCTGGGCGGCCGGCGGGCGCAGGCCGTAGCTCCCGGGCGGCGGTGACTCGACGATGCGTCCGGCGACCGCCTCGGCGACGGGCACCTTGCCGTTGACGGCGCAGCCGGACTCGCGGGCCAGGTAGTCGACGCTCAGCCCGGCCCGCTCGGCCTCCGCGAGCAGCATGGGGACGACCTCGGCGGGTGTGGAGAAGCGGCTGAAGTAGTCGTCGATGAGGAAGCAGGTGCTGATCCGGGCGCGTTTGCCGCCGGCCCGGGCGGTGGCGGCGGTGCGGGCCGCCTCCACCCAGGGGCGTACCTCGGCGAAGTGCGCGCGCAGCCGTTCGGGCCCGGCCTCGAAGTCCTCCATGTAGAGGTGGCCCAGTTCCAGGGAGAGGTGGGCCAGCGGCACCGACTGGGTGCGCGGCTCGGCGGCCGTCTCGCGGAACACTCCGTCGGTCACGGCCGCCCCCAGTGCGAGTCGTCGGTCAGGCGCCGGGCGATCTCCTCCAGCGCCTCCAGGGTCTCCTTGTTGGCGATCTGGGTGGAGAGCACGTCGTCCTCGGTGATCAACTGCTCGCGCCACTGGAGTATGGGCTCCAGCGGTACGACGCCGAGGACGACGCTGTCGCCGATGCGGTGCTCGGCGGCGAGCCGCCGCAGTGACTCGTCGCAGGCCTGCATCCAGGCGGCCTGCGCGGGCGAACCCTGGGACCACAGCGGGGACTCGGGGTCGGGTACGGCGGCCCGGACGAAGCGGATGGCGGCCCTCAGCGCGTCCTCGTCGTGGCCGCGCTCGACACCGCCGCCGATGATGCCGTGGGCCTTGTGGACGAGGCCCGAGGCGGCGATCACGTGCTGGCGGGTCCAGCGGTGGAAGACCAGCCAGCGGAAGGGGACGTTGCGCATCCGGGGGTGGGCGGTCGCCGCGAGGACCATGTCGACGGCGTAACTGCGCCCGGCGCTGAGGTCGACGAAGGTGACGTCGAACTCGGCGTTGAGCCGGAGCAGCAGGTCGATGCAGCGTTCCAGGGCCTCGTCGCCGATGGCGAACTCGCCGCCGCCCTGGTCGCCGGGGAAGAGCACCAGGCGGCCGGACTGGTTGGGGCGGGAGCGCAGCAGGGGGTGCTCGGTCTGCCGCCAGACGTCGACCCTGGCCGGCTCGGCCGTCTCGCCCTCCAGGTAGGAGTGCAGGCCGCGTTCCTCGGTGCCGCGCACGGCGCCGGGCACGTCGAAGACGGCGGGGGCGGTGGGCGAGCCGAAGTCGAAGTCCACGTAGGCGACGTGGTCGCCGGCGAGAGCACGCTGGTAGGCCAGGTTCGCGCTGGTCACCGAGCGTCCCGTGCCTCCTTTGTCGGAGGCGGCGAAGACGAGCACGCTCACACCTCCTGGGCGGCGGCGCCCCTGGCCTGGGCCAGGGTGTCGAGTTCCTGGAGCACGGGCAGGGCCAGTGCGAAGGCGGTCGCGGGCCGGTCGTCGACCAGGCTGCGGGCGTGGTCGAGGCGGCTTTCGATGCTCCGCATGGCGCGGGCCCTGCTTCCGTCGGGGGCGGCCGACGCCTCCAGCTGCTCCTTGCCGAACAGGTGGGTGGCCTCACTGAGCAGTTCGCGTGCCAGTTCGGCCAGTTCGGGGCTGCGGATGGGCTGTTGCTCGTACAGGTTGCGGGCGGCGACGAGGCATTCGGTGACGCGTTCGGTGATGCTCCAGGACAGGCGCGAGCCGACGTCGTGCGCGTCCGGGAAGACGGCCTGGACGTTGTCCCACAGGCCGGTGCCGGTCTCGTCGTCCAGGCGCCGTGACCACAGGTGTTCGAAGGTCTGCTCGGACAGGCGCAGCAGCCGGTCCTGCGCACCGATGTTCCGGGAGAGTTCGGCGAGCTGGATGCTGCGCTTGAGGAGCTGCGCCGAGAAGTCGGGCATCCGCCACAGCAGTTGCCCGCCGGAGCGCTCGGACCCGGCGAGGGGCATGGTGACGCCGGGGTTGTGCAGCCGGATGGTGGGGTCCCGTCTGGTCATGCGGCTGGTGATCCGGCCCCGGTCGGCGAGGCGTTCCATGACGGCGACGGTGCGGGTGAGGTCGTCGTCGGTCGCCTTCCGGCGGATGAGGTCGTGGACGACGATGGCCGCGACGGTCAGGGAGAAGTACTCGGACTCCAGGCGCAGGCCGGTGGTCTGCCAGGGCAGGTCCTCCAGGGGCCAGCGCTCGGTGCCGAAGCGGGCGATCGCGGACCAGTACTGCTGGCTCAGCTCCCAGCGCAGGCGCAGCATCTCGGCGAGTTTCTGCTGGTCCTCGTCGAGCAGGCCCAGGGTGAGGGTGCGGTCGGAGAACAGGTCCTGGATGCCGTCGAGGGCGACGACGGTGAAGTACACGTAGGGCAGCCGGTCGGCGATGCCCTCGGGCTGGCCGGGGGCCTGGAGGCGCAGGTCGGTGATCTCCGGTGCGTCCTTGACGATGCCCCAGGCCCAGCCGCATTCGAAGAGCTGGCTCTCGTCGCGGATGCCCTCGTCGACCTGGATGCCGCGGGTGAGGCTCTCGATGATGGTGGCGCGCAGCGGGCGCAGCCTTCGGGAGAACTGCTGGAGGACGAGCCGGTCGGACTGGCCGCCCTGGCCGATGACCTGGATCAGCCGCTGGCCCTGCTCGGACTCCGAGTCGAAGACGTTGACGGTGAAGGAGCGCAGCAGGCTGATCATCGCGGCGGTCAGCCGGGCGTTGGTGGCCTCCCTCAGCTCGACGATGGCCTTGCGCACCTCGGGGCGGGTCGTGGTGCCCTCGTAGACCTTGAGGAAACCGAGGGTGGCGAGGCAGAGCGTGACGGACATGGAGTAGGAGTCCACCACGCCCAACTGGCTCTGGGCGTGGGTGATCTCGCCGTCGGGCTGGGAGGGGCGGAAGTAGTGGCCGCCGGCGAAGGTGGGGCTGTCGTCCGTCCCGGTGTGGGTGCGCATGAACTGGGTCAGCGCGGTGATCAGATTGGGCGGGATCTCGAGCCGGCTGCCGACCCGGTCCAGGGCGCGCAGGACGTCACGTTCGGTGGTGTCCGGCTGGTCGAGCCGGAAGGCGGGGACCTCGGTGGCCGGATAGAGCAGGCAGAGCAGGCGTTCGGCGTCGGCGACGCTGCTCAGCCCGTCGGTGTCCCCCCGGACGAGCTTCCCGTCGTCGAACGAGTGACGGGCCATGGCCTGCCAGATGTCCAGCAGGTGCTGGCGTGGCTTGATCTGCATCCCCGCACCCCTCGTACAGATCTCGTTGCGCTGTGTTCAGCATGGTCCCCGTTCCTACGGGGTGGCAATCTCCGAATTGCGCCGTCCCAGGGCGAGGAGCATTCCCTCGTGCCCCGGCCGCACCATGTGGTGCAGATCGTGGATCTCCAGCTCTCCGGTGAAGGGTTCCAGGCTCTCCCTGACCCGGTCCTCGTTCACCCGGTAGGCCGGGTAGTGGTGTTCGCCGACGCGGTAGCCGACGGACTCCTTCATGAACGCGGCGGCGAACGGCGCTCCCTCGCGGAGCGCGTTCATGAAGCACCGGACGCCGCGGTGGAACTCCTCGGGGCACTCGGACATCGAGTCGGCGACGAAGAACATCGTGCCGAGGTCCCAGCGCCGGTGGCCGTCCTCGAGGTCGAACAGGTTGCCGCGCTCCACCCGGACGATCTCGCTGACCAGGGTCCTCGGCTGGACGGCGCGGTAGGCGGGTGCCTCGCGCAGCACCTCCCAGAACGCGTCCCACGCCGTGTCGTACCCGCCCGGGGAGACCTGCTTCTCCAGGTACTCGACGTTCGGGTGGGCGTACTCCAGCAGGAGCACCTTCTCGCACCAGGGCAGCATGGAGAACGCGGGGTACAGGTTGGCGCCCGCGCCGACGTCGACGCCGCGCACCGACCGGGGGGCGACCCCCGCGAAGGCGCGGGTGAAGTAGTCGCGCAGCAACCGGACGATGAGCACGTCGACTTCCAGCGGCGTCCGGTAGTTGTTGTCGACGTACACCTCTGGATCGAACTGCGACCAGGGTGCGTCGGCGTTGCGATCCATAGTCACCCTGCCGCATTCCATTCGATTTTGAACAAATCCCCAGTACTTCGCACGGTAGGTGACCCTGACACATCGGGACAGCGGGGGATTACGCCATCCGCGTCCGACCGGCGCACGTCGGGCGCATGGTCGCACTCCCTAACTCTCCCTTGCGTGAGGGAAGTTGGGCGCTCACTCTAGCCAGAAGCAGGCGCCTGCCGCCACACGGGACCTCATCCCTTCGGGTGGACGGCGGCGACGCCGACGAGTTGACGCACGTCTGACTGGGGGCTGCATGACCGCCGAACCGCTGGAACGATCCCTCGACCGCCCCGACCAGCTCACGCGACCCGACGCCCGCCCGGACGACGACCGGCCACTGGTCCTGCGCACGGCACACGAGGGCGACCTGCCGGAGTTGCGACGACTCGACGAGGAGGTCTTCCGGGAGTTCGCCTATCCCGGGTTCCTGCTGCGTCAGCTCTTCGACATGTACGAGGAGCACTTCCTGGTCCTCGACGACGGCACGGGCCGGCTGCGCGGCTACGTACTGGCCGCCACCCGGGCGCTGGGCGCGGACAGCTGGATACTCGGCCTGTGCGTGACGCAGGACCGGCGCCGCCACGGGCTGGGCCGGGAGCTGATGACGGAGGTCCTGTCACGGCTGCGCCGGGACGGCATCGGCGTGGTCCGCCTCACCGTGGAACCCGCCAACCTCGCGGCCATCTTCCTCTACCGCTCCCTGGGCTTCCGGCCGGAGGAACCCGACGGCGGCCTGCGTCCCGACTACTTCGGTCCGGGCATGCACCGCCAGATCATGCGGCTGGATCTTCCCGGCAGCCTCTGATCCGCGCCGGGCCGGGGGCGGACCGCGTCAGGACCGCGTGCCGGCCGACTCCAGGAGGCGGTCCACGTCGTCGGAGTGGAGGGTCAGGGCCGCGCCGACCGTGGCCAGGGCGTCGCGTTCGGCGGGGGTGTAGGGGCCGTCGGCCAGGGCGATGCGGGCACCCTGGAGCAGGATGGACTCGCGGCCTACGGCGGCGAGGTGCGGGGCCAGCGGGTCGAGCGCCTCGTGCAGTTCTATCGCCAGGCCCGGCACGCAGGGCTCGCCCCGGACCCGGCCGGTGTCCGCCTCCAGCGCCTCGACGAGCGCGTTCAGCCGGTCCTCGGTGCAGTCCTCGAAGCCTGCCGCGCGCACGGCGACGGCCGCCGTCTCCAGCGACGTGCGGGAGCAGGTGCCGCCCGCGGTCAGGACCGCCAGGGCGACGGTGTGGACGGCGTCGCGGAGCATCACGGAGAAGCGGGTGGTGGTGGGGTGGTCCAGGGCGTCGGTGCCGTAGTGGTGGCGGCAGGCCGCGCACTCCACGGTGGGCGCGGACTCGCCGCGCGGCAGCACGGGCACGCCGAGGAGGACGAAGCGGCGACGGCCGGTGAGCCGCGTGTAGTTGCGGTCGCCGCCGCAGCCGGGGCAGAAGAACTCGCCGTCGCCCACGGGCGTCCACGCGGTGCGGGTGCCCAGGATGCGTGGCAGCCGGGCAGCTCGGCTGGTTCGTCCCCGTCCAGGCAGCACGTCGCACCTCCGTAACGGCGCGACAGCATCGTCGCGCTGGCGTGATGTTAGCCACATCACCGACGTGGAGTCAGTACCCAGGACGAGACCTTTCCGTGACCATCACGGATATATGGCCGGTATATGACGGGGTCCCGCCCGCCGGTTTCCGGCGGGCGGGACCTCAAACCGCTGATTCGGCTGGTCAGCGGGTCGCGCGGTTGACGGCGGAGACGACGGCCTTCAGCGAGGCGCGCGTGGTGTTCGCGTCGATTCCGATCCCCCACAGCACCTTGTCGCCGATCGCGCACTCGATGTAGGAGGCGGCCTGCGCGGAGGCGCCCTCGCTCATCGTGTGCTCCTGGTAGTCCAGCAGCCGTACGTCGATGCCGACGCCCTGCAGCGCGTGGAAGAACGCCGAGATCGGACCGTTGCCGGTGCCGACCAGGGTGGTCTCCGCGCCGTCGACCGTGGCGTCCACGGTGAGGGTGTCGACGCCGTCGCGGTCGGTCGTGGTCTGCCCGTTGGCGACCTGGAGGCGGCCCCAGGGGTTGTCCGGGTTGGGCAGGTACTCGTCCTGGAAGACGTCCCAGATCGCCGTCGGCGTGATCTCGCCGCCCTCGGCGTCCGTCTTGGCCTGGATGAGCTTCGAGAACTCGATCTGCATCCGGCGCGGCAGGTCCAGGCTGTGGTCGTTCTTCAGGACGTAGGCGATGCCGCCCTTGCCGGACTGCGAGTTGACGCGGATGACCGCCTCGTAGGAGCGGCCGACGTCCTTCGGGTCGATCGGCAGGTACGGGACGGCCCACTCGATGTCGTCGACGGTGACGCCCCTGGCCGCCGCGTCGGCCTCCATCGCGTCGAAGCCCTTCTTGATGGCGTCCTGGTGGGAGCCGGAGAAGGACGTGTAGACCAGGTCGCCCACGTACGGGTGGCGCGGGTGGACCTCCATCTGGTTGCAGTACTCCCACGTGCGACGGATCTCGTCGATGTCGGAGAAGTCGATCTGCGGGTCGACGCCCTGGGAGAACAGGTTCATGCCCAGGGTGACCAGGTCGACGTTGCCGGTGCGCTCGCCCTGCCCGAACAGGCAGCCCTCGATGCGGTCGGCGCCGGCCATCAGCGCCAGCTCGGCCGCCGCCACCGCCGTACCGCGGTCGTTGTGCGGGTGGACGGACAGGCAGACGTGCTCGCGGCGGGACAGGTTGCGGCCCATCCACTCGAAGCGGTCGGCGTGCGTGGACGGGGTGGAACGCTCCACGGTGGCGGGCAGGTTGAGGATGATCTCGCGGCCGGGGCCGGGCTGGTAGGTGTCCATCACCGCCTCGCAGACCTCCAGGGCGAAGTCCAGCTCGGTGTCGGTGAAGATCTCGGGGCTGTACTGGTAGCCGAACTCCGTCTCCGGGCCCAGCAGTTTCTCGGCGTACTCCATCACCAGGCGGGTGCCGTCGACCGCGATCTGCTTGATGTCATCGCGCGAGCCGCGGAAGACGACCCGGCGGAAGACCGGCGCGGTCGCGTTGTACAGGTGGACGGTGGCCCGCCGGGCGCCCTTCAGGGACTCCACCGTGCGCTCGATCAGGTCCTCGCGGGCCTGGGTCAGTACGGAGATGGTGACGTCGTCCGGGATGGCGTCCGGGTCCTCGATGATGGACCGCACGAAGTCGAAGTCGGTCTGGCCGGAGGCCGGGAAGCCGACCTCGATCTCCTTGTAGCCCATCCTGACCAGCAGGTCGAACATGGCGCGCTTGCGGACCGGCGACATGGGGTCGATCAGGGCCTGGTTGCCGTCGCGCAGGTCGGTGGAGAGCCAGCGGGGGGCGGTGGTGATCCGCTGCTGGGGCCAGGTGCGGTCGGCGATGTCGACCTGCTCGTAGCCGCGGTACTTGCCGGTCGGCATGGGGCTGGGCTGCTGGCGGTTGGCCATGATGGCGTGGGCTCCTCGTGATGTCCGCGGTGTCAGCGGGTGACGGCGGTGTCACCGACCTCAGCGTGTGACGTCCGCGTGTCCGGAAGGACGGCCGACGGCACCACCAAGCTCCGCGGGGAGGGAGTCGGCCTCTACAGGCCCTCGCCGCGGCAGCTAAGGAGAAGCAGCCCGAATCGCATGATGCCCAGCACCCTAGCCGAGTCACGCGGGTCACGCGGGTCCGTATCAGTATGCGGGACCACGGAGGCAACCGGGACAAAAAGTGCCGTATACCACTCGTGGCCGGTCACGGGCGGCTCTTGCCGCCGCATTTCATCAATCATGGTTGCCGCTAGTGACAGCACGGTCACACAGTGCGAAAGTGCCGGACATGACGACATACGGGGGCTTCCAGCCCGTCTTCTGCACGATCGTCCCGCCCCACGTCCTCGACCGGCTCGCCCAGCACGCCGACCCCGTGCTCGCCGGGCCCGCCCGCCGCACCCTGCAGCGCGACGCCCTCGAACGCACCCGCCGCGGACTGACCACGGTCGTCGGCGCCCCCGCCGTGGCCCCGCTCGCCGGCGCCGAGCCCGGGAAGCCGCAGCGCACGATCTACGACGCCCGGCACGGCACCGACCTGCCGGGCCGCAAGGTGCGCGGCGAGGGCGACGAACCCGGCCAGGACGCCACCGTGAACCGGGCCTACGCGGGCCTGGGCGCCACCTTCGAGCACTACCTCAAGGTGTACCGGCGCGACTCCATCGACGGCGCCGGGCTGCCGCTGGACGCGACCGTGCACTACGACCGCGAGTACAACAACGCGTTCTGGAACGGCGAGCAGATGGTCTTCGGCGACGGGGACGGGGAGATCTTCCTCGACTTCACCCTCGCCCTGGACGTGATCGGCCACGAGCTGACCCACGGCGTCACCCAGCACACCGCCAACCTGACCTACTACGGCCAGCCCGGCGCCCTCAACGAGTCGCTGTCCGACGTCTTCGGCTCCCTCATCAAGCAGTACGCGCAGGGCCAGAGCGCCACCGAGGCCGACTGGCTGATCGGCGCCGGGCTGCTCGCCCCGCGCGTGACGGGCGAGGCGCTGCGCTCCATGAAGGCCCCGGGCACGGCGTACGACGACGACGTGCTCGGCAAGGACCCGCAGCCCGCGACGATGGACGACTACGTGCGCACCGGCCGCGACAACGGCGGCGTGCACATCAACTCCGGCATCCCCAACCACGCCTTCTACCTCCTCGCCACCGAACTCGGCGGGCACGCCTGGGAGCGTGCCGGGCAGCTCTGGTACGACGTGCTGACCGGCGGCGAGCTGGCCCAGGACGCGTCGTTCACGGACTTCGCGACCCTGACGGTGAAGGCCGCCCGGGAGCGCTACGGCGACGCGGCGGAGCTGGAGGCGGTGGGCAAGGCCTGGGAGCAGGTCGGGGTGCCCACGGCGTAGTTTCGTACTAGACAGGGTCCATGCGGATTCAGGTGAGGCGCACAGGAGGCTTCGCGGGCATCGAACGCCACGCGGAGGTCGAGACCGCGGGACGCCCCGACGCCGCCGAGTGGCACGCCCTGGCCGAGCGGGCGGTCGCCGACGGTCGGGGCACGCCGCCGGTCGGGGTACCGGACGGGTTCAGCTACCAGCTCACCGTGGACGGGAAGACGGTGTACGCCGCCGATCCCCGGCTGACGGACGAGCAGCGCACGCTGATCTCGCGGGTACTGAAGGAGGGCGCGTAACGCCGGTCGGGTGCACGGGCGTTGACTTCCCTTACCGCGGGTACGGATGATCCGCGCATGGCGACTGACGCGATGCCCCGGTTCCCGGACGGCTTCCTCTGGGGCGTGTCCACGTCCGCGCACCAGATCGAGGGGGCGGCCGGGCTGCGGGGGCCGTCCGTGTGGGACGCCTTCACCGCCGAACCGGGGCGGGTGAAGGACGGCTCGACGGCGGCGGTGGCCTGCGACCACTACCACCGCTACCGCGAGGACGTGGCGCTGCTCGCCGGCCTCGGCGTGGACGCGTACCGCTTCTCGGTCTCCTGGCCGCGGGTGGACTCCCCCGGCGGCCTCGACTTCTACGACCGGCTGGTGGACGCGCTGTGCGCGGCGGGCGTGCGGCCGGTGCCGACGCTCTTCCACTGGGACCTGCCGGCGGGCCTCGACTGGCTGGAGCGGGACACGGCGTCGCGGTTCGCCGAGTACGTCTCGGTGGTCGCGGACCGCCTCGGCGACCGGGTCGGCAAGTGGATCACCCTGAACGAGCCCGCCGAGCACACCCTGCTGGGCCACGCGCTGGGCACCCACGCCCCCGGCCGTACGCTGCTGTTCGACGCCCTTCCGGCCGCCCACCACCAGCTGCTCGCGCACGGCCTGGCGGTGCGGGCCCTGCGCGCGTCCGGCGCCGCGGACGTCGGGATCGCCAACTCGCACGGTCCGACCTGGCCCGCCTCGGACGACCCGGCGGACCGGGAGGCCGCGGACTTCTACGACCTCCTGCTGAACCGGATGTTCGCCGATCCGCTCCTGACCGGGCGGTACCCGGAGGGCGTCGGGGACCTCATGCCCGGTTCCGCCGAAAGGGTCGAGGCCGACCTGGAGGTCATCTCGGAGCCGCTGGACTGGTACGGCGTGAACTACTACGCGCCGACGCGGGTGGGCGCCCCGCAGGGTGCGGAGATCGAGTCCGGCGGGGTGACGCTCCCGGCCGGACTGCCCTTCTCGGTGCGGCAGATCGAGGGCCGGCCACTGACGGACTTCGGCTGGCCCGTCGTCCCGGAGGGGCTGACGGAGCTGCTCACCGGCTTCCGCGACCGCTACGGCGACCGCCTTCCGCCGGTCGTGATCACGGAGAACGGCTGCTCCTACGAGGGCCTCGACGACCGGGACCGCATCGCCTACCTGGACGGGCACGTGCGCGCCCTGCATCGGGCGATCGAGGCGGGTGTGGACGTGCGCGGCTACTTCGTGTGGTCGCTCCTGGACAACTTCGAGTGGGCCGAGGGGTACGCCCGCCGCTTCGGACTGGTACACGTGGACTTCACGACGCTGGCGCGCACGCCCAAGGAGTCGTACGGGTGGTTCCGGGACCTGCTCGCCGGGCAGCGACGGGTACCGGTCGGATAAACCCCTCGGTGCTGTCGGCGGGGAGTCGTACGCTGGGAGACAGCAGACACACCCGTCACGCGGCGCGCGCCGCAGAGGAGGACGAGCAGGCCTAGAGCGCCGGCCCATGACTCAGACACCCTCAGCCCCCACCCCCGCGCAGGGGCAGGCGAGAGCACAGATCACGGTCCCCGCCCAGCACCCCATGGTGACCGTGCTGGGTTCCGGAGACTCCCTCCTGCGTGTGATCGAGAAGGCCTTCCCGGCGGCCGACATCCATGTCCGGGGCAATGAGATCAGCGCCGTCGGCGACACCCATGAGGTCGCCCTCGTACAGCGCGTGTTCGACGAGATGATGCTGGTGCTCCGCACCGGGCAGCCGATGACGGAGGACGCAGTGGAACGCTCGATCGCCATGCTCAAGGCGAGCGAGAACGGGGAGAGCGACGGCCAGGAGACCCCGGCCGAGGTGCTCACGCAGAACATCCTGTCCTCGCGCGGCCGCACGATCCGCCCCAAGACGCTGAACCAGAAGCGGTACGTCGACGCGATCGACAAGCACACCATCGTCTTCGGCATCGGCCCCGCGGGCACCGGCAAGACCTACCTGGCGATGGCCAAGGCGGTGCAGGCCCTGCAGTCCAAGCAGGTCAACCGCATCATCCTGACCCGCCCGGCGGTCGAGGCCGGTGAGCGGCTCGGCTTCCTGCCGGGCACGCTGTACGAGAAGATCGACCCGTATCTGCGCCCGCTGTACGACGCGCTGCACGACATGCTCGACCCGGACTCGATCCCGCGGCTGATGGCGGCCGGGACGATCGAGGTCGCGCCGCTGGCGTACATGCGCGGCCGCACGCTGAACGACGCGTTCATCATCCTGGACGAGGCCCAGAACACCAGCCCCGAGCAGATGAAGATGTTCCTCACCCGGCTCGGCTTCGAGTCGAAGATCGTGATCACGGGTGACGTGACGCAGGTCGACCTGCCCGGCGGCACGAAGTCGGGGCTGCGGCAGGTGCAGGAGATCCTGGAGGGCGTCGAGGACGTCCACTTCTCCCGGCTCACGTCGCAGGACGTCGTCCGGCACAAGCTGGTGGGCCGTATCGTCGACGCCTACGAGCAGTACGACAGCAGGAACGGCACCGAGAACGGCGGCCACAACGGCGGCCGGACACCGAGACACGGTGCCAAGGCCAAGGGGAAGTAGACCAGCACGACCATGTCGATCGACGTCAACAACGAGTCCGGAACCGAGGTCGACGAGCAGGCGATCCTCGACATCGCCCGCTACGCGCTCGCGCGGATGCGCATCCACCCGCTCTCCGAACTGTCGGTGATCGTCGTGGACGCCGACGCCATGGAGCAGCTGCACATCCAGTGGATGGACCTGCCGGGGCCCACCGACGTGATGTCCTTCCCGATGGACGAGCTGCGGCCGCCGTCGAAGGACGAGGAGGAGGCCCCGCAGGGGCTGCTCGGCGACATCGTCCTGTGTCCGGAGGTCGCCGCCCGGCAGGGCACCGAGGCGGCGACGCGGCACTCCATGGACGAGGAGCTCCAGCTCCTGACCGTGCACGGGGTGCTGCACCTGCTCGGGTACGACCACGAGGAGCCGGACGAGAAGGCCGAGATGTTCGGTCTGCAGGCCGCCATCGTCGACGGCTGGCGTGCGGAGAGGGGCCTGACCGGCCCGTCCCCGGCCCCGACGGTCTCATGAGCCTCCCGCTCGTCGCCGGTGCCGTCGCCCTGGTGGTGGTCGCCTGGCTGGCCGCGTGCGCGGAGGCGGGACTCGCGAGGGTCTCCAGCTTCCGCGCCGAGGAGGCGGTACGGTCCGGGCGCCGGGGCGGCGAGAAGCTCGCCCAGGTCGCCGCCGACCCGACGCGCTACCTCAACGTGGCGCTGCTGGTCCGCGTCGCCTGCGAGATGGCGGCCGCCGCGCTGGTCACGTACGCCTGCCTGCGGCAGTTCGACGGCACCGCCGAGGCGCTGGTGATCGCCATCGCGGTGATGGTGCTGCTCTCCTACGTGGCCGTCGGGGTGTCGCCGCGCACGATCGGGCGCCAGCATCCGCTGAACACGGCGACGGCCGCGGCGTACGTGCTGGTGCCGCTGGCCCGGGTGATGGGCCCGATCCCGTCGCTGCTCATCCTCATCGGCAACGCGCTCACGCCCGGCAAGGGCTTCCGCCGGGGCCCCTTCGCCTCGGAGGCGGAGTTGCGGGCGCTGGTGGACTACGCGGAGGCGGAGTCGCTGATCGAGGCCGACGAGCGCCGCATGGTGCACTCGGTGTTCGAGCTGGGCGACACGCTCGTGCGGGAGGTCATGGTGCCGCGCACCGACCTCGTCGTCATCGAGCGGTACAAGACCATCCGGCAGGCCCTCACCCTCGCCCTGCGCTCCGGTTTCTCCCGGATACCGGTCACCGGGGACAGCGAGGACGACATCGTCGGCATCGTGTACCTGAAGGACCTGGTCCGCAGGACGCACATCAGCCGGGACGCGGAGAGCGACCTCGTCTCCACCGCGATGCGGCCCGCGTCCTTCGTGCCCGACACGAAGAACGCCGGTGACCTGCTGCGCGAGATGCAGAAGGAACGCAACCACGTCGCCGTCGTCATCGACGAGTACGGCGGCACGGCCGGCATCGTCACCATCGAGGACATCCTGGAGGAGATCGTCGGCGAGATCACCGACGAGTACGACCGGGAGCTGCCGCCGGTGGAGGAGCTGGGCGAGGACCGCTTCCGGGTGACCGCCCGCCTGGACATCACCGACCTGGGCGACCTGTACGGCCTGGACGAGTACGACGACGAGGACGTGGAGACGGTCGGCGGTCTGCTGGCCAAGGCGCTGGGCCGGGTTCCGATCGCCGGGGCCTCGTCGATCGTGGAGCTGCCGGACGGCCGGGAACTGCGGCTGACCGCGGAGGCCGCCGCGGGCCGCCGGAACAAGATCGTGACGGTGCTGGTGGAGCCGGTCGCCGCGGCGAAGCCGGCCGAGGAGGCCGGCTCCGAATGACCCCGGCCAAGCTGCGCGACTTCTGCCTCTCCTTCAACGCGGCGGAGGAGGACTTCCCCTTCAACCCGGAGACCTCGGTCTTCAAGGTGCTGGGGAAGATGTTCGCGCTCACCTCGCTGGACGGGCGCCCGCTCACCGTCAACCTCAAGTGCGACCCGGACGACGCCCTCCGGCTGCGGCGCGAGCACCCGGAGCTGATCGTCCCGGGCTGGCACATGAACAAGCGGCACTGGAACACGGTGACGGTGGGCGGCGGTCCCGGCGGCGGGCTCCCGGACCGTGTCGTCCGGGAGCTCGTGGAGGACTCGTACGACCTGGTGGTCGCCGGTCTACCGCGCGCGGAGCGGCTCCGCCTCGACCGCCCCTGAACCGGGGCCCGTGGCAGCGCTCCGTATGCTGCCCCCATGACCGAGACTCCCGACCTCCAGCCCGAGGACCGCAAGATCGTCACCCTGGCCCGCTCGGCCCGCGCCCGCAACGGCGTGCCCGAGGGCGCGGCGGTACGCGACGAGACCGGCCGTACGTACGTCGCCGGGACCGTCGCCCTGGATTCCCTCCATCTCAGCGCGCTGCGCACGGCGGTGGCGATGGCGGTGGCGTCCGGTGCGAAGTCGCTGGAGGCGGCGGCCGTGGTGACGGAGGCGGAGTCGGCGGCGGCGGAGGACCTGGCGGCGGTCCGGGACCTGGGCGGCCCGGAGACGCCGGTGCTGGTGGCCGGGCCGGACGGGACCGTACGGGAGACGGTCGGCGCGGGCTGACGACGGACAGCGGCCCTCAGGATTCCGTCCGCGGCCGGAGCGTGAACTCGCACCAGACCGCCTTGCCGGGCGCCCGCTCCCGCACACCCCACCCGTCGGACAGCGCGGCCACCAGCAGCAGCCCCCGGCCGCCCTCGTCCCGCCCGTCCCGCCCGCCGGTGATGCGCGGTACCCCGCCCCCGCTGTCGTGCACCTCGACCCGCAGCACCCTGCCGTCGTAGCGCAGGAAGAGCAGGAACAGCCGTCCGGGCGGTACGCCGTGCAGCAGCGCGTTGGTGACCAGCTCACTCACGCACAGCAGCACGTCGTCGCCGCGTTCGGTGTCGGCGAGCCCCCAGCCGGCCAGGGTCTCGTGGGCGTACCGCCTGGCGTCGGGCACGGCGCGGCGTTCACGGCGGAAGAACTTCTCCCGCAGCGGCGGGATGCGGAGCGTCTCGTTCACGGGACAAGAGTCACGTGGGGTGACTACCGTTTATCACCGGGTGAGCACGTACGGATTTTTTGTACGGGTTCGCGGTGGTCACGCACGGGCCCATGTGGGGAGGTGAGTCGGCATGAACTCCAGGAATCCTTCGCGCACCGCACGCAGTGCGCGCAAGAAGAACCTTTCGGCCATGCGGATGCTGGGCGGCCAGCTCGGCACCGCCCGGCGCGCGGCGGGGCTCACCCAACGCGAGCTGGGTGAGCGGCTGATGCTGGACGAGGAGACGGTCGCGTCGATCGAGCAGGGCCGCCGCCCGCTCAAGCCAGATTTGGCGGAGCTGCTGGACGAGCTGCTGGAGACGAGGGGCCTGCTGGCGGCGGGGGTGGCCAATCTCCCGGAGGTCGACCAGTTCCCGATGTGGGCGGAGCTGTACATCCAGCACGAGCGGGAGGCCGTAGCGCTGTCCTGGTACGACAACGCGGTCCTGCCCGGCCTGCTCCAGACGGAGGCGTACGCGCGTGCCGTCCTGCGCAACCGCGTCCCCGCCTACGACGAGGCCGAGGTCGAGTCCCGCACCGCCGCCCGCGTCGAGCGCCAGGAGATCCTGCACCGCGCCTGCCCGCCCACGCTGAGCTTCGTGGTGTGGGAGCCGGTGCTGCGCCTGGCGCTCGGCGGCCCGGACGTCCACACCGAGCAACTGCGCCACCTGCGCACGCTCGCCGAACTCCCCGGCCTGGCCCTCCAGTTCCTCCCCCTGGACAGCCCGCACCACGCGGGCCTGGACGGCCCGTTCATCCTCCTGGAGACCCCGGACCACCAGCATCTCGCCTACACGGAGTCGCAGCGCGGCAGCCAGTGGGTCTCCGGCCCGGACGAGGTGTCCATCCTGGCGCGCAAGTATGCGATGCTGCGGACACAGGCCCTGACCGTTCAGGACTCCCTGGGCCTGCTCGACCGTCTGCTAGGAGAGCGATGAACGCCAAAGCACTTCAGTGGTTCAAGTCGACCTACAGCGGCAGCGAGGGCGGCGCCTGCCTCGAAGTCGCCTACGCCTGGCACAAGTCCAGCTACAGCAGCGACGAGGGCGGGCAGTGCGTGGAGGTGGCCGCCTGCCCCCACACCGTCCACGTCCGCGACTCCAAGAACCCGGCCGCCGACGGCCCCACCTTCCAGGTCACCAGCGACGCCTGGGCCGCCTTCACGACGTTCGTCGGGTAGCACCCGGAGGGGGCGGCAGGGCTCCAGACAGTGCCACGCACATCGGGCGTGTGCGGCACGCCCGCGACGTGAAGACGATCCCGTGGACGCCCCGGATACGGGTGCGGAGGAATTTCGGGAGGCCGCTTACTGGCAGGCGCACGGAGTGCTGTCACAGACCGCGTGCGACTGGCAGCGTGCTGAGCTCACCGAACGTCCCGGCGTCTGCGGCGCACCTCCCGGCGTGGGGATCCGAGTGCGCCTGCGCCCGCCGCCGGCCCTGTCATGTACCCGCTAACCATGGACCGGAAGGCGGACTGTGCCGGGTGCGGACCGAGGCCGGTCGGCGGGGCTCCGTGGATCAGGGACAATGGGCGCCATGAGCGTTCGTACCCAGTCATCCGAAGAACCGGCCGAGACTGTTCACCGGGCCGGCTTCGCCTGCTTCGTGGGCCGCCCCAACGCGGGCAAGTCCACCCTCACGAACGCTCTGGTCGGGCAGAAGGTGGCGATCACCTCCAACCGCCCGCAGACCACCCGGCACACCGTGCGGGGCATCGTGCACCGGGAGGACGCGCAGCTGATCCTGGTGGACACCCCGGGGCTGCACAAGCCGCGCACGCTGCTGGGCGAGCGGCTCAACGACGTGGTGCGCACCACGTGGGCCGAGGTGGACGTCATCGGCTTCTGCCTGCCGGCGAACGAGAAGCTGGGCCCCGGCGACCGCTTTATCGCCAAGGAGCTGGCGGGGATCAGGAAGACCCCGAAGGTCGCGATCGTCACCAAGACCGACCTGGTGGACTCCAAGACGCTGGCCGAGCAGCTCATCGCGATCGACCAGCTCGGCCAGGAGCTGGGGATCGCCTGGGCGGAGATCGTCCCGGTGTCGGCCACCGGCAACCAGCAGGTGGACCTGCTCGCCGATCTGCTGGCCCCGATGCTGCCCGAGAGCCCCGCGCTCTACCCCGAGGGCGACCTGACGGACGAGCCCGAGCAGGTCATGGTCGCGGAGCTGATCCGCGAGGCCGCGCTGGAGGGCGTACGGGACGAGCTGCCGCACTCCATCGCGGTGGTCGTCGAGGAGATGCTCCCGCGCGAGGACCGCCCCGCCGACAAGCCCCTCCTGGACATCCACGCCAACGTCTACATCGAGCGCCCCAGCCAGAAGGGCATCATCATCGGCCCCAAGGGCAAGCGCCTGAAGGACGTCGGCATCAAGTCCCGCAAGCAGATCGAGGCGCTGCTCGGTACGCCGGTCTTCCTGGACCTGCACGTGAAGGTGGCGAAGGACTGGCAGCGCGACCCGAAGCAGCTGCGGCGGCTCGGGTTCTGACCCCGGCTTCCGGCTCCGCCAGTCCATCGGCAGACCATGACGGTGTGCACCACGGCCCGCTACCGGCCGCGGGCCCCGTCAGGTCTGCGAGGCGATGGGCTGATGGTTGCGCCCAACAACATCGACACCATCCTCAAACGCGCCGCCAACCCCGCGAATTTCATGGTCGCCGCAGCCCTGATTGTCGCGCAGCACCCTGGCGGTCAGCCTGCGTGTAAGAACTACCGAGAGAAGGGCAAGCGCCAGGATTTACCCATTCCCTTCGATTTGATGGCCACGCCACCTAAGATATTCCACCCACTCATCAGCGTCCCACCCATCGAGCCTCCCCCATGCGAACTCATCGACTATTGCGAGTTCGGTTTCGCCGATCCTCTCCCTCACCAGGCGAAGCGCTGACATCCCGTACAGCGAGCGCTCCGCTATCGCGACTACCGCCTGTACCCACTTCCCTACGGGGTGGCAAACCAGGGCTGTAACTGCTTCATCGCTACCGGCTAAATACCATTCATCCGAAGGTGACGTTCTCGTGGCACCTGAGACGAAATCGGCAAGCGTACCGTTCGGGTTCAGCATGTGGCGGATGGAAAGCGACTGGAGCGTTTTCGTCAAAGATCTACCCGTGCCACTCGTCCGGTAATTATCGAGTAGGACTTTTTCATATTCACCCCCTACAAGTCCAGCGAAAATATCGAATCCCAAGCGTTCTTCCGCTTTCAGGGACTGGGCTAGTGGATCCAGTGAGTCCAGGTCTTCGATGAGCCTGTTCAGGCGTGCTCGTTCCGGCGTCAACGCGAGGGACGGCAAGTCGTCTATGCCATCTCCAGCCCGGAAAAACTTTGACTCGAAACAAATGGGATCCCAAGTCGCGACCTCCCCGTGCTCGCGCTCGTCCACGCCTCGAAGGAGCCCGGCAGGAGTAACGATAGCCCCATCGTACTGAACGTCTGAGTCAAGAATCCTTGACAGCTTCGCTGCATCCGGTGATGGTTCGTGAATCGGTAGATAGCCTTGACGTCCATCACTGGCGTGGTAGTGGAGAATGACCTGAACCGACCCGCCACCGGAGGAAAAGTGCCCCTTGGGACCGAGACCGAGCGTAAATGAAACCTCTCGCCGGCATAGGTGGTCCAACACGAGGGCTGGATTAAGGGCGCGGGTCCTCCTTGAACCTTCCCTGAATGAGAAGGCATAATCTGCGTCAGGTGGAGCCGCCCCGCTACCGGCCGACCGTGTCATGCCTGGATGATGCACCACGGTGACACTGTCGAAGATGTAGTCGATATCGCCGACAGCCCCCAACCATACGGTCGATTTTTGCTTCTTTGATCCTCTGGGCGGACTGACTACTTTCCTGAGCTCGACCCTGGGGGGAGTGTTATCGATCCCGATTGGGGGCTGGGAGGAATAGTTGAAGTTGTACTGGGTGCCGTCAATCGATACAGCCGAGGAATTATGAATTTCCAATTCGGGGCTACATCCGCGCGGCGGAGCCTGACGCTCCGGTGCTGGTTGGCCGAGCGCTTCACTCGCGGCACCACGGGCGCCCTCGTCGGCCTGTCCCTGCTCGTGCGCGGATGAACCCTCATCCCGGTGACCTGTCATGTGTTGCACTATGCACTGTTTGGCGTCTACTCGTACCGGGTTTCCATTTGATGGAGATCACGTTCGACTCGGCTTGCAGTCCGAAGGCATGCGAGGTCTGGCACCCTGACAAGGTCAGTTTGCTGCATTGCGCACATATTCGAACACCGACTACCGTATCGTGACGACGTATCTTGGTGTTACGTGACAGGTCGACATGTGGGGGCTGCGTGGATTCGATCAGTTTGGTGATGACCGCGTTGGCCGCCGGGACTGCGGGTGGGTTGACCACGTCCGCGTCCTCAGCGGTGACGGACGCTTACGGGGCCCTTCGTGCTCGGCTGCGACAGCTCTTCGGGGATGATGAGCACGCTGTCGAGGTGTTGGAGCGTCATGAGGGAGATCCGGGGCAGTATCAGGAGCCGCTGCGATTGATGCTGGTGCGTGCTGACGCGGCGCGCGATGATGAAGTACTTTCAGCAGCTCGGGACCTGCTGGCCTCGGTGGCCTCTGACAGGCCCGCCAAGGAGAAGTACCACGTAGATGTACATAACTCACAAGGGGTGGCGGTCGGGAACGGCGTCACACAGCACAACGTCTTTCACAAGTAGAAGTACGACAGGACGTTTCCGTGGGTGTCCTTGACGTGGCCGAGGTTCCACCGCCAGGCCCCGTGCAGTGGGCGCTGGTGAAGATGGAGTGGTAGCAGTGATGCCGGTTCTGTGTGCAGTGCCGCCGGGCCGCACCGACGCCTGCACGGGCCGGCCCCTCTGACCCGGCCACTGGGCCATGCCGACGGTCAGGCCGGGCGGCGGAAGCCGATGGTCGGGACGGCCCGGCGCAGGGGCCAGGAGCCGGGCAGGTCGTCGGGGACGAGGTCGGCCAGGAAGGCGTAGCGGCGCAGGGCCGTGGGGTCCTGGCTCTCGACGGACTGGACCTTGCGCCACCAGGTGGCGATCTCGCCCCAGCCGGGCGCCGACAGCGAGCCGCCGAACTCCTGGACGGACAGGGCCGCGGTCAGGCCGGCGAAGGCGAGCCGGTCGGCGAGCGGCCAGCCGGCCAGGGTGCCGGTGACGAAGCCCGCGACGAAGACGTCGCCCGCGCCGGTCGGGTCGAGGGCCGCCACCTCGATGGCCGGGACCTCGGCGCTCTCCCCTGTGCGCCGGTCCACCGCGTAGGCGCCGTCCGCGCCGAGGGTGACCACGGCGAGCGGCACGTGCTCGGTCAGGGCGTGCGCGGCGGCGCGCGGGCAGGTGGCGCCGGTGTAGCGCATGGCTTCCTCCGCGTTGGGCAGGAACGCCTCGCAGTGCGCGAGGTCGGGCAGCCCGGCCAGGTCCCAGGCGCCGGTGTCGTCCCAGCCGACGTCGGCGAAGACGCGGGTGCCGCGGGAGGCGGCCTGGGCGATCCAGGGGGCGCGGACGCCGGGCGTGAGGGAGGCGACGGCGGCACGCGCGCGGGGCGGGCAGTCGGGGGACGGCTCCTCCGGCGGTGGCTCGTGGCCGTGGGAGACCATCGTGCGTTCCCCCTCGTACGCCATGGAGACCGTCACCGGGGAGTGCCAGCCGGGGACGGTGCGGGACGGGGACAGGTCGATGCCCTCGCCCTGGGCGAGCGCGTCCCAGCAGTAGTCGCCGTAGTGGTCGTCGCCGAACGCGGCGGCCAGCGAGGTGCGCAGGCCGAGGCGGGCCAGCGCGGTCGCCATGTTCGCCACGCCGCCCGGGCTGGACCCCATGCCGCGGGCCCAGGACTCGGTTCCGCGCACCGGGGCGGAGTCGAGCCCGGTGAAGACGACGTCGAGGAAGACGGTGCCCGTCAGGTACACGTCCCAGGGCGGGTCCTGCGGGGCGCGCAGGGCGGCGAGGGGGTCGACCTCGGGTCTGCGGTGCGATCCCTGGCCCTGGGCGTGGCGGTGTGTTCTCTCGTCGGCCGGCATGACGGGCATGGCGGGCACGTCGGAGGCGTCGGAGACGTCGGGCAGGTCGGACGTGGCGGGCACGTCGGACGTGGTGGACACAGTGGACACGGTGAACGCTGTCACGGTGCGCTCCCTGGCATGGTGCGGATCAGGCCAGTGTGCACCAAGCCGCCGACAACGCTGCGCAGGATCCGGGACCGTCGGTCACCAGCGCGGTACGGGCGGGGTGGCCCAGTGCGGGTCGGCGACCCGCATCGCGGCGGCGTCGTCGCGGTCGCGCAGGGTGCCGTCGTCGTCGAGCCATCGCCGGTGGAGGAACGCCAGCCGGTCGCGGTCGAGTTCGACGCCGAGGCCGGGGGCGTCGGAGACGGCGACCTTGCCGCCGTCGAAGGTGAGCCGTTCGGTGAGCACGTCCTCGGACTGCCAGGGGTAGTGGGAGTCGCAGGCGTGGTGGAGGTTCGGGACGGTGGCCGCGACGTGGGTCATGGCGGCGAGGCTGATGCCCAGGTGGGTGTTGGAGTGCATGGACACCCCGACGCCGAAGGTCTGGCAGACGGCGGCGAGTCGCCGGGTGTTGTGCAGCCCGCCCCAGTAGTGGTGGTCGCAGAGCACGACCTGGACGGCGCCCGTGCCGAACGCCTCCGGTATCTCGGCGAACGTCGTCACGCACATGTTGGTCGCGAGGGGCACCCCGGTCCGCGCGGCGACCTCGGCCATGGCCGGGGTGCCGAGGGCGGGGTCCTCCAGGTACTCCAGGACGTCCCCGAGTTCGGCGGCGACCTTCAGCGAGGTCTCCACGGACCAGGCGCCGTTGGGGTCCAGGCGCAGCGGGTGGCCGGGGAAGGCGTCGGCGAGGGCCCTGACGGCGGCGGTCTCCTCGTCGGGCGGGAAGACGCCGCCCTTGAGCTTGAAGGAGGTGAAGCCGTACCGCTCGGTGAAGGCGCGGGCCTGCTCGACCACGCCGGCCGGGTCGACGGCGGCACCCCAGTCGTCCTTCTCCGAGGCCACGCCCTCGGGGTGGTCGGCCCACTTGTAGAAGAGGTAGGCGCTGTACTCGACGGCGTCGCGGACCTTGCCGCCGAGCAGCGCGTGCACGGGCAGGCCGAGTGTCCTGCCGAGGGCGTCGAGGCAGGCGACCTCGAAGGCGGAGACGACGGACAGGCGCAGTTTGTCGGCGGTCTGGACGCCGCGCAGCCCGCCGACGTCGACCCGGCCGGAGACCCGGGAGGCGTGGACGGCGACCTCGTCGGCGAGCGCGAACAGGCCGTTCACGTCACTGACCTGACGGCCCACCAGTAGGTCGGCGAGGGGGCGGGCCAGTTCGAGGTACTTGGTGTCGCCGTAGGTCTCGCCGACGCCCCGGGTCCCGTCGGCCGTCTCGACCTCGACGATCAGGCGTGGAGTGTACGGCTGGTGCACACCTTGCGTGTTCAGCAGCGGCGGGTCCGCGACCAGGATCGGTGTGAGGTGGACGGCCGTGACGGTGAGATCGGCGGGCACGGGGCACCTTTCCTTCGTCCATGTAGGGGAATGGAGGCTAGGTAAGTGAATCCGTGACGTCAATGGTTCGGTGGCGTGCACCGAGGAATCGCCGCCCCGTTCCCGCTGTCCGGGACGACGGAGCGGCTCGCCTGCACCGAGATCGGCCATCGCAGCTACCCAGCCTCGAAGCACCCAAACGGCAATGTGATCTAGATCACACCAGCCCGCGTGTTTCCCGCCTCCCCGCGCTTGATACAAATTGCCCGCGCGGCCCTCTCGGTCGACGGTCGTCGCCCCCCTCTCCTCCCACTGTCCCTTTCGCATGCCCTGGGAACGCCCGTGTTCGCCCCCCGCACCACCCCCTGGCCCCTCGTCGCCCTTTTCACGGCCGGGTACCTGCCTCCGTATCTGCTGCCCACCACCGTCGGCAGACTCGACACCAGCCTTCCGTTGTCCACCACACAGGCGGGCGCCGTCGGCAGCGCGCTGCTGCTGAGTTCGGCGTCCGCGGGCTTCCTGCTGGCCTCCCGGGTGCAGCGGGCCGGCGCCCGGACGCTGGCCCGGTTCGGGCTCGCGCTGGCCGTCCTCGGCTACGGCGCCGCCGCGCTGACCACCGCCGTTCCGGCCGTCGTCGTCGGCGCGGTGGTGGGCGGTTTCGGGTCGGGGACGGCCACGACGGTCGCCGCGACCCGGATCGCCGCGGAGAGGGATCCGCACCGGGCCTCCACGCTGGGCCTGCTGAGCGTCTCCGCGCTGGCCGGCGTGGTGTATCTGACGGTGCCGCACCTCGGCCGGGGGCACGGGCTGCCGCTGGCCGCGATCGCCCTGACCGCGTTGGCGGTGTGGCCGCTGGCCGGCCGCCTGCCGGGCGCGGCGACCGACTGCCCCGCCGAGCCCGGGGCCGACGGCATCGCGGGCGCCGACGGAACCGGCGTCCCGCTCCCCCGCCGCCGCTCGGGGCTGGTCCTCGCCGTCACCGTGCTGTGCTGGTCCCTCGCGCAGAACTCCCTGTGGGGCGTCAGCGGCCGGATCGGACTGACGCAGGCCGGTCTGGGCGACGCCGCCCTCGGCGTCGTGTTCGCCGTCGCGCTGGGCGCGGGCCTGGTGGGTGTGCTGGTGGCGGGTGCGCTCGGGCCGCGGCTGGGGCGGGCGATGCCTGTCGGCGCCGGCACGGTGCTCATCGCGGGCTGCATCGCGGTGAGCGCGTCCGCGACCACCCCGACGGCCTTCGCGGCCGGCGAGATCGCCTGGAACACCTTCTACCCGGTCGTGCTGTCGTACCTGATCGGCCTCGCCGCCTCGCTGGACCCGCGCGGCCGGTGGGCGGTGCTCGTCGGCTCGGCGTCCTCGCTGGGCACGGCGGCCGGGCCGCTGACCGGCAGTGTGCTGTCGGCGCAGGCCGGTTACGCGGGCATGGGGCTGGTCCTGGCCGCCGGGCTGCTGCTGGTCGCCGCGCCGATGACCGCCGTCGCCCTGCACACCGGCGGGCGTCCGCTGCTGCCCGGCGCGATCCGCCGCCGCGGAGGCACCCCGGCCGCGCTGGTCGCCGCCGCCACGGGCACGCCGAGCGGTGCGGTGCCGGAGGTCGGCGCCGTGGAGCAGCCGGTCGTGGAGATCGACGTGGCGGCTCCCGCCCTGGCCGTCCAGGGCGCCTACGACACGGCGGGACCCCGGCAGGCGGCGGCCGCGCCGGGGCCCGGGACGGGCTGAGTCGCACGGCGTGGCGAGTCCTCCGGCGTGGCGAGTCCCATGGCGTGGCGAGTCCGACGCCGTGCCTTGGACCGCGCCGTGCGGCGTCCTACGCCGTCGGGAACTCGTACGCCTCGACGTCCGCGAGGTACCGGGCCCGCAGTTCCTCGTCGTCCTCCAGGAAGGAGGCGAGGAAGGAGTTGCGGGCCAGGTCCCGCAGCCGCTCCTCGGTCAGTCCGAGGGCCTGGCGCACGGCGTCGAAGTTGTCGCCGGCGTAGCCGCCGAAGTAGGCGGGGTCGTCGGAGTTGACCGTGCACACGAGGCCGGCGTCGAGCATCGCGGGCAGCGGGTGGTCGGCGAGGGTGTCGACCGTGCGCAGCCGCACGTTGGACAGCGGGCACAGGGTGAGCGGGACGCGCTCGCGCACCAGCCGCTCGACCAGCGCCGGGTCCTCCACCGAGCGCAGCCCGTGGTCGATCCGCTCGACGCCGAGGACGTCGAGGGCCTCGACGACGTACTCCGGCGGCCCCTCCTCGCCCGCGTGCGCGACCCGGCGCAGTCCGAGGGCGGCGGCGGCCTCGTAGACCTCGCGGAACTTGACCGGCGGGTGGCCGACCTCGGCGGAGTCCAGGCCGACGCCGGTGATGCGGTCCAGGTAGGGCTTCGCGGCGTCCAGGGTCTCCCGCGCCGACTCGGCGGACTCGTCGCGCAGGAAGCAGAGGATCAGCCGGGTGGAGACGCCGTGGTTCTCGCGGCTGCTGCCGAGCGCCCGCCACAGCCCCTCCACGACCGTGCCCATCTCCACGCCCCGGGCGAGGTGGGCCTGCGGGTCGAAGAAGATCTCGGCGTGCCGGACGCCCTGGGCCGCGGCGCGGGCGAGGTAGGCGTTGGCCAGGTCCTCGAAGTCCCGCTCGGTCCGCAGGACGGCCATCAGTTCGTAGTACAGGTTCAGGAAGGACTGGAGGTCCGCGAAGCGGTACGCCTCGCGCAGGGCGTCCTCGTCCGCGTACGGCAGGGACACGCCGTTGCGGGCGGCGAGCGCGAAGGCCAGCTCCGGTTCCAGGGTGCCTTCGATGTGGAGGTGCAGTTCAGCTTTGGGCAGGGGCATCAGAGCATCGTACGGCCGTTCTACCGGCGTTTCGGAACCGGGACGCGGGTGAGGTCGCGGGCGACGGTCAGCTCGCCCGCGTAACCGGCCGCGCGTGCCTGCCGTTCGAACTCCTCGGGGTCCGGGTAGCGCTGGCTGAAGTGGGTGAGCACCAGGTGCCGTACGCCAGCGTCCCGGGCCACGCGGGCGGCCTGCCCGGCGGTGAGGTGGCCGTGGTCGGTGGCGAGGGTCTCGTCCTCGTCGAGGAAGGTCGACTCGATGACGAGCAGGTCCGAGCCCTCGGCGAGCGCGTGCACGCCCTCGCAGAGCCGGGTGTCCATGACGAACGCGAACCGCTGGCCTCGGCGGACCTCGCTGACCTCGTCGAGCGGGACGCCGTGCAGCGAGCCCTCCCGCTGGATGCGGCCCACGTCGGGGCCCTTGATGCCGTGCGCGGCGAGGCGGTCGGGCAGCATGCGGCGGCCGTCGGGCTCGGTGAGCCGGTAGCCGTACGACTCGACGGGGTGGGACAGCCTGCGGGCGTCCAGGGTGTAGGCGGGGGTGACGGCGAGGGGGCCGTCCGAGTCGACCGGGGCCTCGGTGAGGGCGACGGTCTCGCGGTAGGCGGTGGCGTACCGCAGGCGTTCGAAGAAGCGATGCCCGGAGCGCGGGTAGTGGGCGGTGATCTCGTGCGGGACCCGGTCGAGGTTGATGCGCTGGATGACACCGGCGAGGCCCAGGCTGTGGTCGCCGTGGAAGTGTGTGACGCAGATCCGGTTCAGGTCGTGGGCGGCGGCCCCGGCGCGCAGCATCTGCCGCTGCGTGCCCTCGCCGGGGTCGAACAGGATGCCCTCGCCGTCCCAGCGGAGCAGGTAGCCGTTGTGGTTGCGGTGCCGGGTGGGGACCTGGCTGGCGGTGCCGAGGACGACGAGTTCGCGTGCGGACATCGTGGGTGGTCCGGTCTGGTCGGGTCTGTGGTCCGGTCAGGCTATCCGGGGGGCCATTCGAGGCCGCGGCCGCCGAGCACGTGGGCGTGCGCGTGCCAGACGGTCTGTCCCGCGCCGGTGCCGGTGTTGAAGACGGTGCGGTAGCTGTCCAGCTTCTCCTCGTCGGCGACGGCCCGGGTCTCGCGCAGGACGTCGGCGGCGAGCTGCGGGGCGTCGGCGGCCAGGGCTGCGGCGTCCTGGTGGTGGGCCTTGGGGATCACCAGGACGTGGGTGGGCGCCTGGGGGTTTATGTCCCGGAACGCGACGGTGGTGTCGGTCTCGCGGACGATCGTCGCCGGGATCTGGCCCGCGACGATCTTGCAGAACAGGCAGTCGTCCTGTGGCTCGCCTGTCATGGGGGCGGCTCCTTACGGTGGTGATCTTCTCCGGGCATCGTATCCGCCGCCCCGCGGCAGGCGGCCGCTGCGCGGTCAGGGCAGCGTGGGCGGTGTCTTCGCCGGGGTCTCCTCCAGTGCCGCCAGCGCGAGCGCGATCGCCTCGTCCAACTGGGGGTCGCGGCCCGCCGCGTGGTCCTGCGGGCGCTGCGGCACCTCCACGTCCGGGTCGACGCCGTGGTTCTCCACGCCCCAGCCGTACCCCTCCAGCCAGAACGCGTACTTCGGCTGCGTGATCAGGGTGCCGTCCACCAGTCGGTAGCGGCTGTCGATGCCGATGACTCCGCCCCAGGTGCGGACGCCGACGACCGGGCCGATACCCAGCGCCTTGATCGCAGCGTTGACGATGTCGCCGTCCGAGCCGGAGAACTCGTTGGCGACGGCGACGACCGGCCCGCGGGGCGCGTCCAGCGGATAGCTGGTCGGCCGCATGCCGCGCGGCAGGTCCCAGCCGACGATGCGCCGGGCCAGCTTCTCCACGACCAGTTGGGAGGTGTGGCCGCCGCGGTTCTCGCGGACGTCGACGACCAGGCCCTCCCCGGCGACCTCGACGCGCAGGTCGCGGTGGATCTGGGCCCAGCCCGGGGCCTGCATGTCCGGGACGTGGAGGTAGCCGAGCCGGCCGCCGGACTTCTCGTGGACGTAGGCGCGGCGGTCGGCGACCCAGGCGTGGTAGCGCAGCGGCTCCTCGTCGGCGAGCGGGACGACGACGGCGTGCCGCACCTCGCCGCCGCCGGACGGGGAGACGGTCAGCTCGACCGGCTTGCCCGCCGTGCCGACGAGCAGCGGGCCGGGACCGGTGACCGGGTCCACGGCCTGTCCCGCCACCGCGACGATCGCGTCCCCGGAGCGCACGGCGACACCGGGCGCGGCGAGCGGGGAGCGGGCGTCGGGGTCGGAGGTCTCCGAGGGCAGCACCCGGTCGATGCGCCAGGCGCCGTCCTCGTGGCGGGAGAGGTCGGCGCCGAGCAGGCCCTGCCGGGCGCCGGAGCCGTGGCCGCCGCGCGGGGTGACGTAGGCGTGCGAGGTGCCGAGTTCGCCGTGCACCTCCCACAGCAGGTCGACCAGGTCGTCGTGGGTGGCGACGCGGTCCAGGACGGGCCGGTAGCGGTCCAGGACGCCGTCCCAGTCGACGCCGTTCATGTCGGCCCGCCAGTAGTGGTCGCGCATGATGCGGCCGGTCTCGTCGAACATCTGCCGCCACTCGGCGGCCGGTTCGACGGTCTGCCGGACCCGGCCCAGGTCGACACTGATGTTGGTGTCGCTGTCCTCGTCGCCGGAGGCCCGCCGGTCGCTGGGTACGACCTTGAGCCGCCCGTCGGTCCACAGCAGGACCCGCTTGCCGTCGCCGCTGACCTCGAAGTGGTCGGCGTCGCCCGCGAGGTGCTCGACGCGCTGCTGGGCGAGGTCGTACCGCTCCAGCTCGGTGTTGGGGTCCGGGTCCTCCGGGTTGGCGCGGGAGGCGCCGAGGACGCCGGTGAGGGGGTGGCGCAGCCACAGGACGCCGTCCTTGGCGGCGCGCAGCCGGGAGTAGCGGGCGGCCTCGACCGGGAAGGGCACGATGCGGTCGGCGAGGCCCTCGATGTCGATCCGGGTGGTGGGGGTGCCCTCGCTGTCGGGGGTCTCCTCGCGGTCCGGCGTCTCGAACGGGCGGCCGTGGCGCTGCGGGCCGAAGGGCGAGGGGGTGGTCGCGGCGAGGGTGATCAGGTAGGGCCGGGCGCCCTCGACGAAGGCGAGGTCGAAGACGTGCTCGTCGTAGACCGGGTCGAAGGAGCGGGTGGAGAGGAAGGCGAGGTGCTTGCCGTCCAGGGTGAAGGCCGGGGAGTAGTCCTTGAAACGCAGCGGCGTCGCCTCGCTCACCGACAGGTCGGTGGTGTTGGCGAGCTTGAGCTGGCGCAGCGGGTCCGGGCCGGGGTGGGACCAGGCGAGCCAGGAGGAGTCGGGCGAGAAGACCAGGCCGGACGCGTCGCCGTCCTCGCTGCGGTCGACCTCGCGGACCTCGCCGCTCTCCCGCTCGACGAGCAGGACCCGCCCGTCGTGCGAGGCGACGGCGACGCGGCTGCCGTCGGGGGCCACGGCGAGGTGCAGCACGCGGCCGAGCTGCCCGGCGGCCAGGCGGCGTGCGGTGGCGCCGGGGGCGAGTCCGGTGGCGGGCGCGAACTCCAGGGCGTCGTCGCCCTCGGCGTCCGTCACCCACACCACCCATTCCTCGCCGTCGGCGCGGAAGGTGCGCGGCAGCCGGGTGCGTACGCCCGGGGTGGCCGCCAGCGCGCGGGCGGGTCCGGAGCGGTGGGTGACCCAGTGCACGCCGCCGCGTACGGCGACGGCGCTGCCGCGCGCGGTGTGGTCGGGGGACGCGGAGCCGAACCAGCGGGCGGCGTTGACCGGGTACGACTGGAGGTCGACACGGGCGCCGCCGAGCCGGATGTCCAGGCGGCGCGGTTCGGCGCCGTCGAGGTCGTCCAGGGTCCACAGCTCACCCGCGGACGCGTAGACGACGCGGCTGCCGTCGGTGGCGGCGTGCCGGGCGTAGAACCCGTCGACCGGTGTGTGCCGGCGCAGGTCGGAGCCGTCGGCGAGGGACGAGTAGAGGGCGCCGGTGCCCTCGTGGTCGGAGAGGAACGCGATCCGGTCGCCGACCCAGAAGGGGTACTCGACGTTGCCGTCGAGGTCGGCGTGCAGGCGGACGAACTCGCCGTCGTCCTCGCCGTCGATCCACAGCTTGCCCGCGGTGCCGCCCCGGTAGCGCTTCCACCAGGCGGCCTCGCGGCCCATCGGCGCGGAGAGGAGCACGGTGTGCGGGCCGTGGGCGACGTCACCCACGGGCCCGTACGGCAGGGTGGTGGCCGGTCCCCCGTCGAGCGGGACGGCGCGGGCCCAGCTGCGGCGCAGGCTGGCCTGGCCGTGGGTGCTCAGGGCGAGGACGCGGCCCTCGGCGGTCCAGCCGCGCACCTGGGTCCTGATGCTGCCCCAGTGGGTGAGGCGCTTGGCGGGACCGCCGTCGACGGGGGCGACGTGCACCTCGGGGGCACCGTCGCGGGTGGAGGTCCAGGCGACCGTGGTGCCGTCGGGCGAGATGCGCGGGTGGTTCACCGGCACGTTGTCGGCGCTGACCCGCCAGGCGCGGCCGCCGTCGAGCGGGGCGAGCCACACGTCGTCCTCGGCGGTGAAGGCGACCAACTCGCCGTGCGGGTGCGGAAAACGGAGGTAGGCAGGCGCTGCGGGCTGTGTCACCCCCCTAGCCTATGCAGGGGTGCGGCCCGCCGACAGAGGTTTGGATCACTTCCCGGCCGCGGACGGCCGGTGACCGCGACCGGCCCCGGCTACTTGCCCCGCACCGGTCCGCAGTGCGGGTCGTCGGGGCACCAGATGGTCCTGGTGACGGTCACGGTGGGCCCGGGCCCGTTGTGGGAGGGCCCGTTGTGGGAGGGCCCGTTGTGGGAGGGCCGGTTCACGGGCGGGGCGCTCGTGGCGTCGCAGTTGCCCACCCCCTTGACGCGGAACCACTCCTTGCCGTCCACCTTCGCGGTCAGGTTTCCGCGCACGCAGGCCCCGTTGACGACACGGGTGACCTCGCCGTCGACGGTGATGTCCTGGCCCGCGTCGGTCCTGCCCTCGCAGTGGACGGAGGCGGCGGTGCGCTCGGCCGCCGAGGCGGTGGCGGCCCTGTCGCCCAAGGAGGCGGTGCAGGTGAGCCAGCGCACCTCCGCCTTCTGCCGCTCCAGTTCGCGGGTCATGGTCTGGTCGGTGGTGTAGGCGACCGACGCGGAGCTGAGCCCGCCGCCCGGTTCGCACGCGACGAGACCGCCGACGGCGACGGCCGAGCCGACGACCACCGGAGCCATGCGCCAAATCCGCCTCAATGCCCCCATGGAGGGCAGCCTGCCACCGCCGCGGCACCGACGGTAGGGCGCTTACGGCCACTCCTCACTACCGTGGGGGCATGCGCGACGTACGTCGGCTCGGACGGCTCGTGCTGGACGGGACGGTCACCTTCCTGTGGTCGGTGCGTCACCGGCACAGCGTCACGGAGCCCTGCCAGGAGGTGCTCACCCTGTCCCGGGACGGGACGCGGATCCGGCCGCTCTTCCGGGGCGGCGCGGGGCGGGCCGTCCCCGACGGTTTCCCGCCCTCCGGCCGGGTGGCGCTCGGGGATGCCGGGCTCAACCTGCACGAACCGGGTGTCGTACGGGCCTTCGTCGACGAGGCGGCCCGGCGCGGGCTGCTGGAGCGGTCCGCCGACCTGGACGGCTGGGAGCTGTACCGGGCGGTGGCAGCCGCCCGGGCCGCCGGGGGCTGACCGGGCCCGTCAGGACCAGCGGCCGGTGCGAGCGAGGAGTACGGCGGTGGCGGCGGTACCGGCGGTGGAGGTGCGCAGGACGCTGCGGCCCAGCCGGTAGGGTCGGGCACCGGCCTCGGCGAACAGGGCCAACTCCTCCGGCGACACGCCGCCTTCGGGGCCGACGACGAGCACGATGCCGCCGGTGGTGGGGAGTTCGGCGTCGGACAGGGGTGCGTCGCCGCTCTCGTGGAGTACGGCGGCGAAGTCGGCGTCGGCCAGAAGTGAGGCAACCTGCTTGCTCGTCGCCGCGTCCGCGACGTCGGGGAAGCGGACCCGGCGGGACTGCTTGCCCGCCTCCCGGGCGGTCGCCCGCCACTTGCCGAGCGCCTTCAGGCCGCGCTCGCCCTTCCACTGGGTGATGCACCGGGACGCCGCCCAGGGCACGATCGCGTCGACCCCGACCTCGGTCATCGTCTCGACGGCCAGCTCACCGCGGTCGCCCTTGGGCAGGGCCTGGACGACGGTGATGCGGGGCCGCTCGGCGGGCTCCTCACGCACGCCGTCCGGGACGGTGACGACGAGCCGGTCCTTGCCCTCCGCGGTCTTGACCACGCCCTCGGCCCAGTGTCCGCGCCCGTCGGTGAGGACGACCTCCTCGCCCGCCCGCAGCCGCTTCACGGAGACGGCGTGGCGTCCCTCGGGGCCGTCGAGGACGTACTCCCCCGCGGGCAGGTCCCGCGGCCGCAGGGAGTCGACCACGAACACCGGTGCCGTCATCGGGCGCCACCTCCCGTCCCGTAGTGCGACAACCCCGACAACCCCGACAACGCTGTCCCGGCCGCGGCGAGTTCGGCCACCAGCACCTCCACCAGCTGTCCGGCGGGCAGCTCGCGGGCCATCCGGTGCCCCTGTCCCGCCCACAGGGCCATGCCCTGCGCGTCGCCCGCCTTGGCCGCCGCCCTGCGCACCGGCGAGGTGAGGTGGTGGACCTCGGGGTAGGCGGCGGGGGCGTAGGGGCCGTGCTCGCGCAGGAAGCGGTTGACCAGGGCGCGGGCGGGGCGGCCGGAGAAGGCGCGGGTGGGTTCGGTGCGGACGAACAGCGGGTTGGTCAGCGCCTGCTTGTGCAGGTCGTGCGCGCCGGACTCGGGGGTGGCGAGGAAGGCGGTGCCGAGCTGGGCCGCGCTCGCTCCGGCCGCGAGGACCGCGGCGATCTGCCCGCCGCGCATGATGCCGCCGGCGGCGACGATCGGCAGGCTCACCGCCTCCCGGACCTGGGCGACCAGCGACAGCAGTCCGGTCCCGGCGCCGCCGGTCTCCGGGTTGTCGCGGTGGGTGCCCTGGTGGCCGCCGGCCTCGGTGCCCTGCGCGATCACCGCGTCGGCGCCGGACTGCTCGACGGCCCGGGCCTCGTCCGCGGTGGTCGCGGTGACCAGGGCGAAGGTGCCCACGCGGTGCAGGGAGTCGACGACCTCGCGGCTGGGGACGCCGAAGTGGAAGGACACCACCGGCACGGGGTTGTCCAGCAGGACGGCGAGCTTGGTGTCGTAGCCGTCGTCCCGGCCGCAGTCGGGGTCGCCGAGTTCCGTCTCGTACCAGGCGGCCTCACCGGCCAGCTGGTGGGCGTAGACGCCGACGGCGGCGGGGTCGGCCGCCTCGGGCTGCGGGAGGAAGAGGTTGACCCCGAAGGGGTGGCCGGTCAGTCCCCGCAGCTGCTTGATCTCCTGGTACATCCCGTCCGCGGTCTTGTACCCGGCGGCCAGGAAACCGAGGCCGCCCGCCTCGGACACCGCGGCCGCGAGCCGCGGCACGGAGACGCCGCCCGCCATGGGCGCCTGCACGATCGGGTAGGGGAAGAGATCGGTCAGTGCGGAGGACATGACGGCATGTTGTCACGTCCTCCACACAAGTCCGAATCCGGGCTTCCGTTGGCATACGCCAGGAGCATCCGCATCCCCGGAGGGGCCTCAACGCCCGGCGAAGGCGTCACCTCACCGCCCGTTGAACGCGTCCTTCAGCCGCGAGAACAATCCCTGCTGCCCCGGCTGACCGTGCCTGCCCGGGGGCGACCCCCGGACCCCCGGCAGGAACCGGGGGCCGTCCGCACCGGCACGGACACCGGCCCGCCACAGAGCGTCAGCGCCCGTTGAACGCGTCCTTCAGCCGCGAGAACAATCCCTGCTGCCCCGGCTGGAACTGCCCCGTCGGGCGTTCCTCGCCGCGGAGCTTGGCCAGTTCGCGCAGGAGGCGTTCCTGTTCGGGGTCGAGCTTGCCCGGGGTCATGACCTCGACGTGGACGATGAGGTCGCCCCGGCCGCCGCCGCGCAGGTGGGTGACGCCCCGGCCGTGCTTCGGGATCGACTGGCCGGACTGGGTGCCCGGGCGGATGTCGACCTCCTCCATGCCATCGAGGGTCTCCAGCGGCACCTTCGTGCCGAGGGCCGCCGCCGTCATCGGGATGGTGACCGTGCAGTGCAGGTCGTCGCCGCGGCGCTGGAAGGTCGAGTGGGGCAGCTCGTGGATCTCGACGTACAGGTCGCCGGCGGGGCCGCCGCCGGGGCCGACCTCGCCCTCGCCCGCGAGCTGGATCCGGGTGCCGTTGTCGACACCGGCCGGGATCTTCACGGTCAGGGTGCGCCGGGAGCGGACCCGGCCGTCGCCCGCGCACTCGGGGCACGGGGTCGGGACCACGGTGCCGAAGCCCTGGCACTGCGGGCAGGGACGCGAGGTCATGACCTGGCCCAGGAAGGACCGGGTGACCTGCGAGACCTCACCGCGGCCGCGGCACATGTCGCACGTCTGGGCCGACGTGCCGGGCGCGGCACCCTCGCCGTTGCAGGTGTTGCAGACCACGGCCGTGTCGACCTGGATGTCCTTGGTCGTGCCGAAGGCGGCCTCGTCCAGCTCGACCTCGATACGGATCATCGCGTCCTGGCCGCGGCGGGTGCGCGAGCGCGGCCCGCGCTGCGACGCCGTACCGAAGAACGCGTCCATGATGTCCGAGAAGTTCCCGAAGCCACCCGCGCCGAAGCCGCCCGCGCCACCACCGGCGGCCTGCGAGAGGGGGTCGCCGCCGAGGTCGTAGACCTGCTTCTTCTGCGGGTCCGACAGCACCTCGTAGGCGGCGTTGATCTCCTTGAACCGCTCCTGGGTCTTCGGATCGGGGTTGACGTCCGGGTGCAGCTCGCGGGCGAGCCTCCGGAACGCCTTCTTGATCTCGTCCTGGGAAGCGTCGCGGCGCACGCCGAGTACGGCGTAGTAGTCCGTGGCCACTTACGACTCCGCCAGGATCTGTCCGACGTACCGTGCCACTGCGCGTACCGCTCCCATCGTTCCCGGGTAATCCATGCGGGTCGGTCCGACCACGCCGAGCTTGGCAACCGCCTCGCCGCCCGAACCGTAGCCGACCGACACGACGGACGTTGAGTTGAGTCCCTCGTGGGCGTTCTCGTGACCGATTCGGACGGTCACGCCCGGATCCTTCGCCTCGCCGAGCAGCTTGAGGAGCACGACCTGCTCCTCCAGCGCCTCCAGCACCGGCCGGATCACCAAGGGGAAGTCGTGCCCGAAGCGGGTCAGATTGGCGGTGCCGCCGATCATCAGCCGCTCCTCGTTCTCCTCGACCAGCGTCTCCAGGAGAGTGGAGAGCACGGTGGAGACCGTACCGCGATCCTCGGCCTCGAAGGCCTCCGGCAGTTCCTCGACCAGACCGGGCACGTCCGTGAAACGGCGCCCCGCGACCCGGCTGTTGAGCCGCGCCCGCAGGTCGGCCAGCGACGCCTCGCCGAACGGCGCCGGGCAGTCGACCATCCGCTGCTCGACCCGGCCGGTGTCCGTGATCAGCACGAGCATCAGGCGCGCGGGCGCGAGCGCGAGCAGTTCCACGTGCCGCACCGTCGAACGGGTCAGCGACGGGTACTGCACGACGGCGACCTGCCGGGTGAGCTGCGCGAGCAGCCGCACCGTGCGGGCCACGACGTCGTCGAGGTCGACGGCGCCCTCCAGGAAGTTCTGGATGGCACGCCGCTCGGGCGCGGTCATCGGCTTGACGCCGGCCAGCTTGTCGACGAACAGCCGGTAGCCCTTGTCGGTGGGGATGCGCCCGGCGCTGGTGTGCGGCTGGGCGATGAACCCCTCGTCCTCCAGGGCCGCCATGTCGTTGCGCACGGTGGCCGGGGAGACGCCGAGGCTGTGCCGTTCGGTGAGGGCCTTGGAGCCGACGGGCTCCTCGGTGCCGACGTAGTCCTGGACGATGGCGCGCAGCACCTTCAGCCTGCGTTCACTGAGCATGGGCGCGCACCTCCAGATGTCGTCCGCCCGGCGTCCTGCCGGTCCCGCTTTGTCTGCCCCACTGCCTGCCCTGGCACTCATGGCTCGCGAGTGCCAGACTTCCCCGGCCCAGTGTACGGCCGTGGGGTACGCCCCCGGCAAGGCCGGGGCCAAGCCGTTAGCGTCGTCGCCGTGACGGTGACTTGGGAAGAGCTGGGCTGGGAGCGGCTGGCGGACGGGGTGGGGCGGTGCCGGCTGCCCCGGTGGGACTGTACGGCGGGGCTGGTCGTCGGCGAGGACGCGGCGCTGGTGGTGGACGCGGGGTCGAGCCTGGCGGAGGGCGCCCGGTTGCACGGGGCGGCGCGGCGGCTCGCCGGTCGCCGTGTGACACATCTCGCGCTGACCCACCCGCATTTCGACCACGTCTTCGGCGCCGCGGCGTTCGCGGGCGCGGAGGTGTACGGCGCGTACGGCGCGACGGGCGCGGGGGCGCTGTTCGCGCCGGGCGGACAGGGCCGGGACGCGCTGCGCGCGGACGCGGTGGCGGAGGGGCTGGACGCGCGGGCGGCGCGGGAGGCGGCCGACGCGCTCGTCCCCGTCGCGCACGAGGTCAGCGGCGCGTGCGTGCTCGACCTGGGCGGCGGCCGGCGGGTGCGGCTGGCCGACGTGGGCCCGGGGCACACCGGACACGACCTCGCGGTGCTGGTGCCGGGCTCACCGGACGTCGTGTTCTGCGGCGACCTGGTCGAGGAGTCCGGCGAACCGCAGGCGGGCCCCGACGCCGTACCGTCCCGCTGGCCCGCGGCCCTGGACCGGCTGCTGGAGCTGGGTGGCGCGGACGCGCTGTACGTGCCCGGTCACGGTGCGGTGGTGGACGCGGGGTTCGTACGGGCCCAACGGGACGCGCTGGCCGCCCGGTTCGGCGTGTCGTGCTGATCATCGCGGGGGTGTTCCTCGTATCGTCGGCAGAATGCGCCAGTACTCCGCCGACCTGACCCCTCCGTGGAAGAAGCCGCAGCCCGTTCCCGAGGTACCGGCCGATCCCGGCCTGGTGGTCGAGGAGCCCGGCACCGGGTTCTGCGGCGCGGTGATCGGCTGCGAGGCGGGCACGGTGACCCTGGAGGACCGCTTCGGCAAGCACCGGGTGTTCCCGATGGAACCGCGCGGCTTCCTGCTGGAGGGGCGGGTGGTGACGCTGGTCCGCCCGCCCTCCTCCTCCGGTCCCGCGCGGTCCGCCCCATCCCGCACGGCGTCCGGTTCGGTCGCCGTCCCCGGTGCCCGCGCTCGGGTGGCGCGCGCCGGGCGCATCTACGTCGAGGGGCGGCACGACGCCGAGCTGGTCGAGAAGGTCTGGGGCGACGACCTGCGTGTCGAGGGCGTCGTCGTGGAGTACCTGGGCGGCGTGGACGACCTCCCGTCGATCGTCGCCGACTTCGCCCCGGGCCCGGACGCGCGGCTGGGCGTCCTGGTGGACCACCTGGTGCCGGGTTCGAAGGAGTGGCGCATCGCGGAGGCGGTGACGAACGAGCACGCGCTGGTCGTGGGCCACCCGTACATCGACATCTGGGAGGCGGTGAAGCCGTCGTCGGTGGGGATCGAGGGCTGGCCCCGGGTGCCGCGCGGTCAGGACTGGAAGACGGGGGTGTGCCGGGCGCTGGGCTGGCCGTCGGAGAACACCGGGGCGGTGTGGCAGGCGATCCTGGCGCGGGTGGGCTCGTACAAGGACCTGGAGCCGGAGTTGCTGGGGCGGGTGGAGGAGCTGATCGATTTCGTGACGGCGTAGGACCTGATCTTTTCAGCCGGGCCCCCGCTCTCCTCAGCCCCTCCGGCGTTTGAGGAGCGGGGGTCCGGGGGCAGCGCCCCCGGGGACGGGACGGGAAGGGGCGGCGGGGGCGATGAACGACCCGGTCAGTCCACCAGGTCCCGCACCACCGCGTCCGCCAGCAGGCGCCCGCGCAGCGTCAGCACCGCGCTCCCGGCCTCGTACGGCCCCTCCTGGAGCAGCCCCTCCGACAGCGCCCGCCGCGACGCCGCGAGTCCCGCCTCCCGCAGCAGCGACAGCGGGACGCCCTCCCGCAGGCGCAGCTCCAGCAGGATGCGCTCCACGCGCCGGTCCTCGTCCGTGAGGATCTCGCGCCCGGCGCCCGGTGACTTCCCCGCCGCCAGCGCTCCCGCGTACGCCCCCGGGTGCTTCACGTTCCACCACCGCACGCCCCCCACGTGGGAGTGCGCGCCCGGTCCCGCGCCCCACCAGTCGGCGCCGCGCCAGTACAGCTCGTTGTGCAGGCAGCGCCCGGCGTCGGAGGTGGCCCAGTTCGACACCTCGTACCAGTCGAAGCCCGCCGCCGAGAGGGCCTCCTCGGCGATCAGGTAGCGGTCGGCGTGGACGTCGTCGTCGGTCATCGGGACCTCGCCGCGCCGGATGCGCCGGGCGAGCTGGGTGCCCTCCTCGACGATCAGGGCGTACGCCGAGACATGGTCGGGTCCGGCGCCGAGCGCGGCGTCCAGCGAGGCCCGCCAGTCGTCGTCGGACTCGCCGGGGGTGCCGTAGATCAGGTCGAGGTTGACGTGGTCGAAGCCGGCCGCGCGGGCCTCGGCGACGCAGGCCTCGGGGCGGCCGGGGGTGTGGGTGCGGTCCAGGATCTTCAGGACGTGCTGCTTCGCGCTCTGCATGCCGAAGGAGATCCGGTTGAACCCGCCCTCGCGGAGGGCGGCGAGGTACGCCGGGTCGACCGACTCCGGGTTGGCCTCCGTCGTGACCTCCGCGTCCGGCGCCAGGCCGAACTCCTCGCGGACGGCGTCCAGCATCCGTACCAGGTCCGCGGCGGCCAGCAGGGTGGGCGTGCCGCCGCCGACGAAGACCGTGCGGACCTCGCGGGGGTCGTCGCCGAGCACCTTGCGGGCCAGGCGGACCTCGTCGACGAGGGTGTCGGCGTAGTTGTCGCGGGAGGCGAGGACACCGCCGGTGCCGCGCAGCTCGGTCGCGGTGTAGGTGTTGAAGTCGCAGTAGCCGCAGCGGGTCGCGCAGTACGGCACGTGCAGGTAGAAACCGAGGGGGCGGTCGGCGGCCCCGGCGAGCGCGGACGCGGGCAGGGCGCCGTCGGCGGGGACGGGCTCGCCGTCGGGGAGTGCGGAGGGCATGCGTTCCATTGTCCCGCACCCGCCAGGAACCCCCTGCCCGGTCGAGTTCCCGCCCCGACCGGCCCCCTGCCCGGCCCCCGTCCCCGCCCCGCATGGCCCCCGCCCAGCTGGAACCCCGCCCGCCCGGATCCCCTGCCGTCCGGAACCCCACCCCGCCCGGAACCTGCCCGCCCGCTCACTCCGCCTGGAGCACCAGCAGGGCCAGGTCGTCCTCCGGGGGCCGGGGCCCGAACTCGTGCACCAGCCGCCTGATGCGCTCCGCGACCAGCTCGGCGTCCAGGCCCGCGCACCCGGCCAGTGCCGCGGCGAGCCCGTCGCCGTCGTCGAACTGGCGGGAGCCGCTGCGCCGCTCGGTGATCCCGTCCGTGACGCACAGCAGCGTGTCGCCGGACCGCAGCTCGAAGGTTTCACTGACGTACGTCGCGTCCTCGACGACGCCGAGCAGGGTCTGCGGGCGCGCGACCGCGGAGACCGCGCCGTCGGGGCCGAGGAGCAGCGGCAGCGGGTGCCCGGCGGACGCGAGGGTGCAGCGGACGCCGCCGTCGAAGGGGACCAGCTCGCCGTAGAGGAGGGAGAGGAAACGGGTCTGCGGTCCGTCGCCCGGGGCAACCGGTGGGCCTCCGGCGGCGACCAGCGCGCGGGCCGCGGCGTCGGCGGCCTCGGTGGCGTCGTCGAGGAGGAGCTGGTTGAGGCGGTCGAGGACGTCGGGGACGTCGTACTGCTCGCGGGCCAGCAGCCGCAGCCAGGGCCGGGCGAGGCCGATGACGACGGCGGCCTCGGGGCCCTTGCCCTGGACGTCGCCCACGGCGAAGCACCAGCGGCCGTCACCGGCCGGGAACAGGTCGTAGAAGTCGCCGCTGGGGCCGCCCTTGTCGCGCGGTTCGTAGACGAGGGCGCTGCGCACGCCGGGGATCTCCGCGACGGCGCCGGGCAGCAGACCGCGCTGGAGTACGGCGCTGATGGTGGCCTGCCGCGCGTACTGGCGGGCGGCGCCGATGGCGAGCGCCACCCGGCGGCTGAGGTCCTCGACCAGACCGGTGATCTCGTCGGGGAAGACGGAGGTGCCGGGGGCGCCGGCCCGTCCGATGACCAGGGTGCCCAGGGGCCTGCCGCCGGCGACCAGGCGGTAGGCGAGCGCGGCGCCGTGCGTGCCGTCCGGGCCGAGCGCGTCGCCGGGCCAGGGGTGCCCGACGGGACCGGAGCGCCACGGGTCGCGGAGGCGGGGAGGCTCCTTCTCCAGGGCCGCGCGCAACTCGTCCAGGTGCCCCTCTCCGGCGTGCCACACGCGGGCCAGCCGTGCGCCGACGGCCGCGCCGGGATCGTCGCTCCAGGCGCCCCGGCCGAGGGACTCGTCCTCCAGCCACACGCCGCACCAGTCGGCGAGGCGGGGCACGATCAGCTGGCCGGCGAGGGAGGCGACCAGGTCCTCGTCGAGCTGCCCGGCCAGGAGGTCGGAGGCCTCGGCGAGGAAGGACAGGGCGCCGCGTCCCAGCCACTCCCGGTCGCGGACACCGCGTCGGGCGACCCCGGTGGCGTCGTCCCGCAGGTCCGGCCACTGCGGGGGCTCGAACCGGCGGGGAGGCTCGGATCGGCGGGGAGGCTCGGACCGGCCGGGGGGCTGCCGTCGAGCGGGGCGCGCGTTCCGGGCCGGGTCCGCGTCCGAGTCCGGGCCCCGGTCCGGGGCCGACTCCGGGCCCGGACCAGGGCTGGGGTCCGCCGCCGGACGGTCCGGGTCCGGCGTCGGGGCGTCCGACACCCCGGGGCCGCCCTGGCCGCCGTCCGCGCCGTACCGGCCGCCGTCAGCCTCGTACCGGACGCCATCGGCCTCGTACCGGACGCCGTCGACGTCGTACCAGCCGCCATCCGCGCCGTACTGGCCGTCCGTGCCGTCCCTGCCGTCCGGTCCGTCCGCGCCGTCGCCCGGGTGCCACCCGCCCGGCGCACCGGGGTGTCGCGCCCCGCGCCCTCCGGCGTACGCCTCGGTCCGTGCGGCGGCGTCCGCGCCGGCGGCCGACAGGCGTGCCCACACCGTCTTGGTGCCGGGTCGGTAGGTGACGCCCCAGGCCTCCGCGAGCGCGGCGACCAGGCGCAGGCCGCGCCCGTACTCGGCGGGCTCGTGCGGTGTCTCGTGGTCGCCGCCCCTCGGCGCGCGGGACGGGTGCTGGTCGGCGACCTCGACGACGAGGGTGCCGCTCTCCTCCACCTGGAGGCCCACCTCGACGTCGGTACCGGCGTGCACCACGGCGTTGGTGACCAGTTCGCTGACGACGACCAGGGCGTCGCCCGCGAGGTGCTCGGTCAGCTGCTCCGTGCCGGGCAGGCCGAGCGCGGACCAGTCGGCGAGCGCGGCCCGCACCATCGCGCGGGCGGCGCCCGGCGCGAGGGAGCTGCCGAGCAGGGTCACGCGCGCCCGCGCGCACTCCTCGAAGCCGTCCGCGGGCGCCTCAACGGCGTACGCGCCCGCCACGCTGGCGCGGAAGGCGGTCTCCCGCTGCGTCGGAATGGCCCCCATGGACGTCTCCCCGGGCAGTTCGTGCGAATTGCTCGCAGTCGATGCCGACAGAGTGACAGACCGACCCCGCCCATAAGCGCGGAGTTACCGAAATCGGCCGCCATCGGGTGAGAACCGTGCTAGGCGAACGTTCGAGCGTCGCGCGCCGCCCGTCACGCCTCGCGCGAGCCCTCGTACATCTCCTCGATCAGGTTCTTGTACTCCCGCTCCACCACCGGCCGCTTCAGCTTCAGGCTCGGCGTGATCTCGCCGTGCTCGACGTCGAGGTCGCGGGGCAGCAGGCGGAACTTCTTGATGGTCTGCCAGCGCTGGAGGCCCTCGTTGAGTTCCTTGACGTAGCCGTCGACCATCTCGACGGTGGCGGGCGCCGCGACGATCTCGGCGTACGGCTTGCCGTCCAGGCCGTTCTCCTTGGCCCACTCGGTGAGCGCGATCTCGTCGAGGGCGATGAGCGCGGTGCAGAAGTTCCGGTCGGCGCCGTGGACGAGGATGTTGGAGACGTAGGGGCAGACGGCCTTGAACTGGCCCTCGACCTCGGCCGGCGCGATGTACTTGCCGCCGGACGTCTTGATGAGGTCCTTCTTGCGGTCGGTGATCCGCAGGTAGCCGTCGGGCGACAGTTCGCCGATGTCGCCGGTGTGGAACCAGCCGTCCGACTCGAGGACCTCGGCGGTCTTCTCGGGCAGCTTGTGGTAGCCCTCCATGATGCCGGGGCCGCGCAGCAGGATCTCGCCGTCGTCCGCGATGCGCACCTCGGTGCCGGGCAGCGGCTTGCCGACCGTGCCGGTGCGGTAGGCCTCGCCGGGGTTGACGAAGGACGCGGCGGAGGACTCGGTGAGGCCGTAGCCCTCCAGGATGTGGATGCCCGCGCCGGCGAAGAAGTAGCCGATCTCCGGGGCGAGGGCCGCCGAGCCGGACACGCAGGCGCGCAGGCGGCCGCCGAAGGCCTCGCGGATCTTGGCGTAGACGAGCCGGTCGGCGACGGCGTGCTTGGTGCGCAGGCCGGTGGGGGCGCTCGCGGTGCCGGTGCGCTTGAAGTTGTCCTGGGTGACCTTGGCGTACTCGCGGGCGATCCCGGCGGCCCACTGGAAGATCTTGTACTTGGCCCCGCCGCCCGCGCGGGCCTTGGCGGCGACGCCGTTGTAGACCTTCTCGAAGATGCGGGGCACGGCCGCCATGTAGGTCGGCTGCACGACCGGCAGGTTCTCGATGATCTTGTCGACGCGGCCGTCGACGGCGGTGACGTGCCCGGCCTCGATCTGGCCGGAGGTGAGCACCTTGCCGAAGACGTGGGCGAGCGGCAGCCACAGGTACTGGACGTCGTCCCCGGTGACCAGGCCGGTCGCGGCGATCGCCTTGGCCATGTACGACCAGCAGTCGTGCGGGAGGCGCACGCCCTTGGGCCGGCCGGTGGTGCCGGAGGTGTAGATGAGGGTGGCGAGCTGGTCCTTGGTGAGCGCGCCGACCCGCTCCTTGATCAGCTGCGGTTCCTTCTCCAGGCGTGCCGCGCCCCTGCGCTCCAGCTCGTCGAGGGTGAGGATCCAGTCCTCGGCGGTGTCCGCGCCCGCCGCGTCGATCACGACCACGTGGGTGAGTTCGGGCAGCTCGGCCCGCTTCTCCTTCGCCTTGGCCAGCTGCGCGGCGTCCTCCGCGATCAGCACCCGGCTCTCGGAGTCGGAGAGGATGTACGCCGACTCCTCGGCGTTGGTCTGCGGGTAGACGGTGGTCGTCGCGGCGCCCGCGCACATGATGCCGAGGTCGGCGAGGATCCACTCCAGGCGGGTGGAGGAGGCCAGCGCGACGCGCTGCTCGGGCCGCACGCCCAGCTCGATCAGGCCGGCCGCGATCGCGTAGACCCGCTCGGCGGCCTGCGCCCAGGTGAGCGACTTCCAGTCGTCGGGGCCCTCGCCCGAGGCCGGCGGCACCGGGTAGCGGTACGCCTCGGCGTCCGGCGTGGCCGCCACCCGCTCCAGGAAGAGTCCCGCCACGGAGGGCGGACGGTTCTCGATCAGTGTCTGTGTGTCGCTCACGACATCCTCCGGGCCCGCGACGGTGCGGCTGGCTCAGGTGCGGCTGGATTCACTCTCGGGCGGTTGTTCAGGCCGTGGTCAAGTGGTGAGTCGGACTGTTGCCCGATCACTTGTTTAACTCACGAGTAACTAAGGGGCAGGCATCAGCGTAAGGGGCGACCGGCCCCCGCGTAAGAGCCCGCGCCCTGTCATTTCCTACAGACGCCTGCCCGTGACATGCGAAGAGACCCGCCGCACTTTCGTACGACGGGCCCTTCGGTGTCCGTTTCGGCCGGATTCGGCGTGGGGCGCGGCGGTTACTTCTTGCCCTTGCCCGACCCCGCGTTGTCGTCGCTGGACAGGACCGCGATGAAGGCTTCCTGCGGGACCTCCACGGAACCCACCATCTTCATCCGCTTCTTGCCCTCCTTCTGCTTCTCCAGCAGCTTCCGCTTCCGGGAGATGTCACCGCCGTAGCACTTGGCGAGGACGTCCTTGCGGATGGCGCGGATGGTCTCGCGGGCGATCACCCGGGAGCCGATGGCGGCCTGGATGGGCACCTCGAAGGCCTGGCGCGGGATCAGCTCGCGCAGCTTGGCGACCAGCCGCACGCCGTACGCGTACGCCGCGTCCTTGTGGGTGATCGCCGAGAAGGCGTCCACCTTGTCGCCGTGCAGCAGGATGTCGACCTTGACCAGGCTGGAGGTCTGCTCGCCGGTGGGCTCGTAGTCGAGGGAGGCGTAGCCGCGCGTCTTGGACTTCAGCTGGTCGAAGAAGTCGAAGACGATCTCCGCGAGGGGGAGGGTGTAGCGGATCTCCACCCGGTCCTCGGAGAGGTAGTCCATGCCGAGCAGGGTGCCGCGCCGGGTCTGGCACAGCTCCATGATCGAGCCGATGAACTCGGTCGGGGCGAGGATCGTGGCGCGTACGACCGGCTCGTAGACCTCGTTGATCTTCCCCTCGGGGAACTCGCTCGGGTTGGTGACCTCGACCTCGGTGCCGTCCTCCAGCACCACGCGGTAGACCACGTTGGGCGCGGTGGCGATGAGGTCGAGGCCGAACTCGCGCTCGAGGCGCTCCCGGATCACGTCCAGGTGGAGCAGGCCGAGGAAGCCGACGCGGAAGCCGAAGCCGAGGGCGGCGGAGGTCTCCGGCTCGTAGACCAGGGCGGCGTCGTTGAGCTGGAGCTTGTCCAGCGCCTCACGCAGCTCCGGGTAGTCGGAGCCGTCCAGCGGGTACAGGCCGGAGAAGACCATCGGCCTGGGGTCCTTGTAGCCGCCGAGCGCCTCCTCGGCGCCCTTGTGCTGGCTGGTGACGGTGTCGCCGACCTTGGACTGGCGGACGTCCTTCACGCCGGTGATCAGGTAGCCCACCTCGCCGACGCCGAGGCCGTCGGCGGAGAGCATCTCCGGCGAGTTGGTGCCGATCTCCAGCAGCTCGTGCGTGGCGCCGGTGGACATCATCCGGATCCGCTCGCGCTTGCTGAGCTGGCCGTCGATGACCCGGACGTACGTCACGACACCGCGGTAGGAGTCGTAGACCGAGTCGAAGATCATCGCACGGGCCGGGGCGTCCTTGACACCGACCGGGGCCGGGATCTCGGCGACGACCTTGTCCAGCAGGGCGTCGACGCCGAGGCCAGTCTTGGCGGAGACCTTGAGCACGTCGTCGGGGTCGCAGCCGACCAGGTTGGCCAGCTCCTCGGCGAACTTCTCGGGCTGCGCGGCCGGCAGGTCGATCTTGTTCAGCACGGGGATGATCGTGAGGTCGTTCTCCATCGCCAGGTACAGGTTGGCGAGGGTCTGGGCCTCGATGCCCTGGGCGGCGTCGACGAGGAGGATCGTGCCCTCGCAGGCGGCCAGCGAGCGCGACACCTCGTAGGTGAAGTCGACGTGCCCCGGGGTGTCGATCATGTTGAGGATGTGCGGGGTGCCCTTGTCGTGGGTGGGGGCCCACGGCAACCGCACCGCCTGGGACTTGATCGTGATGCCGCGCTCGCGCTCGATGTCCATGCGGTCGAGGTACTGGGCGCGCATCTGCCGCTGCTCGACCACACCGGTCAGCTGGAGCATCCGGTCGGCGAGCGTGGACTTGCCGTGGTCGATGTGCGCGATGATGCAGAAGTTGCGGATCAGCGCGGGGTCGGTACGGCTCGGCTCGGGCACATGGCTGGGGATCGCGGGCACGCAGGGTCCTGATTCTTGAGGCGTCCGCAGTGTCTGCGGTCTCGGGTCTCGGGTCGGATCGATACGTAGCTTCCATCGTCCCACGGTTGGGGAGCCGGGATGGGTTTGGGACCCTCGATGGCCCGCTGGTAGTGTGGGTGGCTGTGTCTCATGCCCTCTCAGCACGAGGCACTCCTTCAAGAAATCACCGGCACGGGACCCTCGCGGCCTCGTGCCTGAACCTGCAAAGGCTCATTCGTGGCGAACATCAAGTCCCAGATCAAGCGGAACAAGACCAACGAGAAGGCGCGGCTGCGCAACAAGGCCGTCAAGTCCTCTCTGAAGACCGCGATCCGCAAGGCCCGCGAGGCCGCTGCCGCGGGTGACACCGAGAAGGCCACCGAGTACCAGCGCGTCGCCGCGCGTCAGCTCGACAAGGCCGTCTCCAAGGGCGTCATCCACAAGAACCAGGCCGCCAACAAGAAGTCGGCGCTGGCGCAGAAGGTCGGCGCTCTCAAGGGCTGAACCCCTTATCTGGTCTGATCGCCGGAGGGACCCAGAGCGGGCCCTCTCTCATCCGCTCCCGTCCGGCACCCAGGATCCATGCGCGGCCTGCGTTCGCCACGCGGGCATGGATCCGCGAGCTTGATCCGAAGGCCCCGCCGGCCGTCCTTCCCCAGGACGGCCGACGGGGCCTTCGGTCTGTCCTGGGCCGGGTGGCGGCCTGAGCCCGGGGGGCGGCCTGAGCCCGAGGTGGCGGCCTGGGCCCGGGGGCTTGAGCCCGGAGGGGCGGCTTGAGCCGGAGGGCGGTTTGAGCCCGGAGGGGCGGCTCCGGGTCGGAGGGTTGTGCCCCGGGGGCGGCTTGAGCCGGGGGGGGTGGCTCGGGTCGGAGGGGCGGCTCGGGTCGGAGGGGCGGCTCGGGTCGGAGGGGTGGCTCGGGTTGGAGGGGCGGCTCGGGTCGGAGGGGTGGTTTACGACCGTCCCCGCGAGCGCGCCGCCCGGGCGACGGTCACCACGGCCTTCTCCAGGGCGTACTCGGGATCATCCCCGCCGCCCTTGACTCCCGCGTCGGCCTCGGCCACCGCGCGCAGGGCGACGGAGACGCCGTCCGGGGTCCAGCCGCGCATCTGCTGCCGGACGCGGTCGATCTTCCACGGCGGCATCCCCAGCTCGCGGGCGAGGTCGGCGGGGCGCCCACCGCGGGCGGAGGACAGCTTGCCGATGGCCCGCACGCCCTGGGCCAGCGCGCTGGTGATCAGCACCGGCGCCACTCCGGTCGCCAGCGACCAGCGCAGGGCCTCCAACGCCTCCGCGGCGCGTCCCTCGACCGCCCGGTCGGCGACCGTGAAGCTGGAGGCCTCGGCACGTCCGGTGTAGTAGCGGCCGACGACCGCCTCGTCGATGGTCCCCTCGACGTCGGCGGTCAGCTGGGACACCGCCGAGGCCAGCTCCCGCAGGTCGCTGCCGATCGCGTCGACCAGCACCTGGCACGCCTCGGGGGTGGCCGACCGCCCCGCCGTACGGAACTCCGCGCGCACGAAGGCCAGCCGGTCGGCGGGCTTGGTCATCTTCGGGCACGCCACCTCGCGCGCGCCCGCCTTGCGCCCGGCGTCGAGCACGCCCTTGCCCTTGGCGCCGCCCGCGTGCAGCAGGACCAGGGTGATCTCCTCGGCGGGGGCACCGATGTAGGCCTTGACGTCCTTGACCGTGTCGGCGGACAGGTCCTGCGCGTTGCGTACGACCACGACTTTGCGCTCGGCGAAGAGCGAGGGGCTGGTCAGCTCGGCGAGGGTGCCGGGCTGCAGCTGGTCGGGGGTGAGGTCGCGTACGTCCGTGTCGGCGTCGGCGGCCCTCGCGGCGGCCACCACCTCCTGCACGGCACGGTCGAGCAGGAGGTCCTCCTGGCCCACGGCAAGGGTCACCGGGGCGAGAGGGTCGTCGTTCGCAGTCTTCCTGGCCATCGCGACAAGCATCGCACGCACCACTGACAACGCCGGACGGGCGCCGTCGGCCGAGCACCGCGGGAGGACGCCGCCGGGCGAGGGCTACGGCTCCTCGCGCCAGCCCTCCCACTCCGCCGCGAAGGCGTCCAGCGCACCGGGGTCCAGCAGCTCCCGCTCGTCCCGCAGGACGAGGAGCCACTGGGCGTCCTCGGCGTCGTCCTCACCGGCCAGGGCGTCCCGTACGAGCTGTGGTTCCTCGTCGGTCCCGAACCGCTCCCCGAGCGCCTGGGCCGCCTCCTCGGCGGCGTCGCGGTCGGGCAGCACCAGGACATGTCTCACGTCGCTCACGGGAGCCATTGTCGGTCAGCCCTTGGGAACGATCTGCACGTCGAGGTCGATGCGGATGCTGGGACCGACGACGGCGATGCCGCGGGCGAGCATCGTCTGCCAGCTCACCGTGAAGTCGTCGCGGTGCAGCTCGGTGGTGGCCCGGCACGCCGCCCGCGTCTCGCCCTCCATGCCGTTGCCGAGTCCGAGGTACTCGGCGTCCAGCGTGACCGTGCGCGTGACACCGTGCAGGGACAGCGCCCCGGTGACGGCCCACCGGTTGCCGCCGCGGTGCGTGAACCGGTCGCTGTAGAACTCCAGGGTCGGGAAGCGCTCCACGTCCAGGAAGTCGGCCGACCGCAGGTGGTCGTCGCGCATCTTGACGTTGGTGTCGATGGACGCCGCGCCGATCACGACGTGCATCGCGGACTGCTCCATGTCGTCGGCGATCCGCACCGCGCCCGCGAAGGAGTTGAACCGGCCGTGGATCCGGGCGAGCCCGATGTGCCGCGCCGTGAACGCGATCGAGGAGTGCGCCGGCTCGATCTCCCAGTCACCCGCCGCGGGCAGCTCCGGCGGCTGGGCCACCTGCAGCGTCACGTCGCCGAGCGAGGCCAGCGTGTCCTCGGTGACCGTCGCGGAGGCCCGGTAGGGCGTGTAGCCCTCGGCGGACACCGCGAGCCGGTACTCCCCGGCGGGCACCGTCGCCACGAACGACCCGAAGGGGTCCGTACCGCCGCCGACCACCTTGCGCCCCATCGCGTCGCTGACCGTGAACTCCGCGTTCGGCACGGGGGCGTTGACGGGGTCGAGCACGCGGCAGCTGAGCACTCCCGCGTCCGGCGGGGTGCGTACGGCCGCCAGGGGGCCCGTCCGTTGCGTTCGCTTCGTTCGGTTCCCCAGCAAGCGGCCGATCATCTGCGACACCCTCTGTACGACATGAGAAAACTAGTTGACGGAGAAACATTCGATCACCGATGTGGCTTTCGAGGCAACACGGGACCACATCGCGGGAAACCGTCGCATGTGCTGGGAGTGGGCAGGAGTGGACCCGTGTGATCCGGTTTCACCGCACCGGGCGGGGTTTCTCACAGCCGGGGCACAGCAGGACAGGGGCAGGCAGCGCAGGCAGTACGGGAGTACGGGCGGTACGGGTGCGGGCAGTAGGCGGGCGGGGCACGCGGTGACTCGTCGGGGCCGGAGGGGTCGGCCGCCCCGGCCGGGTCGCCGTCCCACCCGTCACCAGACGATCTCTGGCACCCTCGTTCCCCTCTCCGCAGGCACCCCTCGGAGCACTCCACCGGGAGGACCCGTGTCATACCCGCGACCGTGCACCCCCGAGGCGAAGCTCGCCGACGCGAAGAAGCAGCTGAGCCTCCCTCACATCGTCGTGATCTGTGGCTCCACCCGCTTCATGCCCGAGATGGCCGAGGCCGATCTGCGGGAGACCAAGGCCGGAAGGATCGTCGTCAAGCCGGGCTGCGACCTGAAGTCGCCGCACGCGCTTCGGGCCGATCCCGTCGAGGCCGAGGCGCTGAAGGTCCGCCTCGACGATCTGCACCGGGCGAAGATCCGGCTCGCTGACGAGGTGCTCGTGGTCGGCGACTACATCGGAGACAGCACCCGAGCCGAGATCGCCTACGCCCGGTCGCTGGGCAGACCCGTGCGGTTCACGCACCCCGAAGTCGACCCCGACGCCTGACCGGCCGCTGCCACCTGGAGACCAGGGCCCGCAACCCCCCGCCCGACCTCTCGCGGTGGCTTCGGCCGGCGCCCGCGCCCCACGTACCGGTGCAGGCGCCCCTTGGGCTTGACCGGCTAGCCGTGGAAGGCCGTGGTCGACTCGAGTGGAGCCCGCTCGGCCCGCACCCGATTCACCGGCGCCCTCTCGTCGGCGTACCCGAAGGAGATGCCGACGAGCAGCTTTCCTCCGGCGATGCCGAGTTCGGCGCGGACGGTGTCGGCGTAGAAGCTCAGCAGCCCCTGCGGGCAACTGTCCACGCCGTACGCGGTCATCGCCAGGAGCAGCGTCTGCATGTAGCCGCCGACATCCGCGGCCAGCCGGGCCTCTCCGTCACCGTGGACGAAGAGGAAGGCCGCGTGCGGGGCGCCGTAGAAGCGCAGGCTCTCCGAGTCGTAGGCCGCACGTGCCGCGTGATCGTCGGGGCCGATGCCCAGCGCCCCGTACAGTTCGGCGCCGAACGCCGCCCGACGGGTCTGGTGCACCTGCGTGTACATCCCCTCGGAGTACGGGAAGTCCACCGAGGTGCGCTGTTCGGCGTGGGCATTCTGCAAGGCACCGGCCAGGCGCTGGAGTGCCGCCCCGCTCACCACCTCCACCTGCCACGGCTGCGCGTTGGAGTTGGACGGTGCCGCGCCCGCCAGCGAGAAGATCCCGCGCATCGCGTCCTCGGGAACGGGTTCCGGACGGAACGCGCGGGTCGCGTGACGGCCGCGTATCAGCTTCTCCGCGCAGCCGCTCAGCTCTGTGGGGAAGGACCTGCTCATGGGACTCCTTGATGACGAAAGAACTCATGTAAACGGTCACGTTTACATGCGGAGTCACCATAGCGCGACACGGCGACCGAAGTAAACGATCGCGTATACTTGCCTCATGGACTCGACCGTGAGTACGACGGCCACGGCACCCCGGGGGCGAGGGCGCGGCGGGCGGGAACGCATCCTGTCCGCCGCCGCTCGGCTCTTCGCGACCCAGGGCATCGGCGCGACCGGCATGGAACAGGTCGCCGAGGAGGCGCCAGTGTCCAAGCGGACGCTCTACGCGCACTTTCGCACCAAGAACGACCTGGTCATCGCCCACTTGCAGGGCCTGGCACGGTCGGGGGCGACCTTGGAAGGCGTGCTGACCCGCGAGGACCTCCCTCCGCGTGAGCGGATCCGCAGGTTGTTCGACCAGCCGGTGACGGAGGCGGCTCCGGTGCGGGGGTGCCCGTTCATCGATGCCGCCGCGGAGTTCCCCGACCCGGACAGTGCGGTGCACTCCTACGCCCGGGAGCAGAAGCTGCGCATGGTGCGACTGATCGCCGCGGTGGTGACGGAGCTGGGCTGCCAGGAACCCCTTCCACTCGCCGAGCAACTGGCCACCCTCGCCGACGGGGCGGCCAGCCGTGCCATGGTGCTGGACGAAGCGGACTACGGCCGACACGCACGGGCGGCGGCGGAGATCCTCCTCGATCGGGCTTTGCCGGGACCGCCCGGGAAGTGCTGACGAGCTGCTCGTTGGTCCGCATCCGTCGTCGCCCGACGCACCGTGGGTCCCGGCCGGTCTCCGGCCCCCACGGCCCGCCGGGCGACCGACCCGGTACGGCCGACCGCCCCGCCCTCCGCTCTCAGTTGTCCGCCACCCGCAACGCCCTTCCCGTACCGGCGACCGCCACCGCCCCGTCCCGGTCCGTGCGCAGCACCCTCGCCCCCTGGGCGCGCAGGGCCGTGACCGTGCCGGGTGCGGGGTGGCCGTAGGTGTTGTCCTCGCCGCAGCTGACGAGTGCCAGGCGTGGGGCGACTTCCCGCAGGAACGCGAAGTCCTGGTGGGCGGAGCCGTGGTGGGCCACCTTCAGGACGTCGACGCCCGTCAGCCCCGCTGCCGCCGGGGAGCGTGCCAGTTCCCGCTGGGCCGGGGGTTCCAGGTCGCCGAGGAGGAGCAGGCGTATGCCCGCCGTCCGGACCAGGAGGGTGACGCTGGCGTCGTTGGCGCCGCCCTCCGTGCCCGGTGCGGTGGTCGTCGGGGCGCTCGGTGGGCTGGGCGGGGGCCAGACCACCTGCCAGGACAGCGGGCCGGAGCGTCGCTGCTCTCCGGCTGCCGCCTGCCGCAGAGGGATGCCCCGGGAGGCCGCCTGCTCGCGGACGGACTCGGCCTGGTCCGCGGGCTCCTCCAGCGCCGTCGTCTCGATCGCGCCCACCGTACGGCCCCGCAGCACCCCGGGCAGTCCGGCCACGTGATCGGCGTGGAAGTGGGTCAGCAGCACGAGGGGGACGCGGGTGATGCCGAGTGAGCGCAGGCAGTGGTCGATCAGGGTGGGGTCCGGGCCCGCGTCCACGACCACGGCCGTCCCCTCCCCCGCCGCGAGGACCAGCGCGTCGCCCTGGCCCACGTCGCACATCACCATCCGCCAGCCCGGTGGGGGCCAGCCCTTGATCACCCTGGCCAGCGGGGGCGGCTGCACCACCACGAGGATCAGCAGCAGGGCACAGAGGCCGCACCACCACGGGTGCCGCAGCAGACGTCGGCCGACGAGCAGCAAGCCCACCGTGACGAGGGCGAGCAGCGCCGCCCCGGCCCAACTGCCCGGCCAGTCCACTCCCGCGCCGGGCAGCGCGGCCCCGGTACGGGCGATCCGCGCGATCCACCCGGCAGGCCAGCCTCCGCACCAGGCCAGGGACTTGGCCAGCGGCATCGCCACCGGCGCCGTCGCCAGCGCCGCGAACCCCAGCACCGTGGCGGGGGCCACCGCGAACTCCGCCAGCAGGTTGCACGGCACTCCGACCAGGCTCACCCGCTCCGACAGCACGACGACGACCGGCGCGCACACGGCCTGTGCGGCGCCCGCGGCGGCCAGCGCCTCCGCGAGCCGGGGCGGTACCCGGCGCCGGACCAGGGCCGCGCTCCACCGTGGGGCGAGCGTGAGCAGCGCCCCGGTGGCCAGCACGGAGAGCAGGAAGCCGTAACTGCGGGCCAGCCAGGGGTCGTACAGCACCAGCAGCAGTACCGCCGTGGCCAGCGCCGGGAGCAGTGATCTGCGGCGTCCGGTGGCCAGGGCGAGCAGGGCGACGGAGCCGCAGGCGGCCGCCCGCAGCACGCTCGGGTCGGGTCGGCACACGACGACGAAGGCGAGCGCGAGCACTGCGCCGAGCAGCGCGGTCGTCCGCAGGTGCAGGCCGAGGCGGGGCGCCAGGCCCCGGCGCTCGCTGCGCTGGGCCAGCCCCGGGGGCCCCAGCAACAGGGCCAGCACGATCGTGAAGTTGGCCCCGGACACGGCCAGGGTGTGCGTCAGGTCGGTCTCCTTGAACGCCTCCTCCAGGTCCGGTGTGACGCGTGAGGTGTCGCCGACGACCAGGCCCGGCAGCAGCGCCCTCGCGTCGGTCGGCAGGTCCTCGGTCGCCTCGCGCAGGCCGGTCCGCAACCGGCCCGCCAGCCGCTGTGCCGCCGAAGGCCTCGACACCGACATCGGTGCCTGCCGGCCCGCCTGTACGCGCAGCACCGCGGCGATCCGGTCGCCGCGGTTCCTCGGGGGCGACAGGCGGGCGGTGACGCGGAGCCGTGTGGTCGGCAGCAGGTTCAGCCAGCGGGAGGGCGCGGGTGGGGTACGGGACCGCTGCCCGCCCTCCTCGCCGACGTCCACGAGTACGAGGACCGGCGTTCGGGTCGTCACCGCCGTCCCGCCCGGCTCGGTCACCTGCCGCACCTCGGCCTCGATCAGCACCGACGGCGGCACGGCGCGGTCGCCGCGGACGCGGGGGCGGGCGAGGCGGGGGTCGGCCGTGACCTCCACCTCGGCGGTGACGGTGGCGTACCGCCGCGCCAGCTCGGGCACGGGCCCTCGCTCCAGGTCCGCGCCGTGCAGTGCGGCCGAGGTGGCGGACGCGGCGACACAGAGGAGCAGGGCGGCGACCGGCACGCGGGACCGCCCGCGCGGCGGCACCAGCAGCAGGGCCCCGGCCAGGAGCAGGGCGCCCGTCACCACGCCCGCCGCCCAGCCGTCCGGCACGTCCGGCATCAGTGCCGCCGTCGCCCAGGCCGCGAGGGCGGGTGGGACCAGGCGCAGGTCCGCGGGGCCCTCCTGCCGGGGGTGGGCCGCGCCCAGCCGGTGACCGGAGGCGGCGTGCACGGCCGCCCTCGGTGGCGTCGTGCGCGGCGCTTCCGGGCCGTCGAGCGCGGCCGGCCGGTCCAGCCGGTTCACGCCCGTCAGGTCGGTGCTCATGGCCGCACGAGATCCCGGAGGTCGGCGAAGCGGCGCTCGCCGATGCCGTTGACCTCGCGCAGTTCGTCCACGGAACGGAAGCCGCCGTGCTGGGTGCGGTAGTCGACGATGTGCTGGGCGAGGACCGGGCCGACGCCCGGGAGGGTGTCGAGCTGGTCGAGGGTCGCGGTGCTGAGGGAGACCGGTGTGGCGGGCGCCGCGCCCGCCGGCCCGCCGGGCGCCGCCCCCGCTCCGGGTGGGGCCCCCGCGCCCGGTGGCGGCGCGGGTGCCCCGACGATCACCTGTTCGCCGTCCACCAGGAAACGGGCCCGGTTCAGTCCGTCGGTCTTCGTGCCGGGCCGCACGCCTCCGGCGGCTCGCAGGGCGTCCGCGACGCGGGAACCGGCCGGAAGGCTGTGCACGCCGGGGTCGCGGACCTTGCCGCCGACGTCCACCACGATCTCGGGTCCGGCCGTGGTGGTGGGCGCGGCCTTGGGCTTCGCCCCGCCGGCCGTGGCGCGGTCTCCGGTCGGCGGGCCCGGTTTGCCCGCTCCGTATGCCGCCGCCTCCCGCACCACCTCGGGTGCCGCCACCGGCTGGGTGCGGCCGGACCAGAAGTGCTGCACCGCGAAGACCGCCGCCACGACGAGCAGCACCGAGAGCGCGGCCACGCTGCGCCGCTCCAGCCCGCACCGCGTCTGCAGCCACAGGGGCATCCGCTCCCGCAGCGCCTGCCCGGTCCGCTCCCGCCAGGTCGTCCCGGCGCCTTCGGAGAGAGCGACGACGGTGTGAGTGTTGCTGTTGGTGTTGATGCCGGTGCCGGTGCCGGTGCCGGTGCCGGGCGGAGCATCGGGGCCGGGTGGCGGTGGGCCCTTCCCCGACTCCCCCTGCGCGCCCCCGGGTCCGGCCCGGTCGGGCTCCTCGGTGCGCCCGGCGAACAGTGCCTGCGCCCTCCGTCGCAGTTCCTCCGGCGGCGGGTGCCGACGGCCGTGCCGGGCGTGGGACCGGGGACGGGCGTAGGTGCGGGAGCCGGGTGCGCGACGGTGGCCGAGGCGGCCGTCGGAGGCCGGCGCGCGGCCGGGGCCGCTGGTCGCGGACGCGGTGCGTGAGCGTGATCGAAGAGCCATGCGACGAGGATCGGGCACCTCGGCACAGTCGCGATGATCATGGTCGGTTTCCGGGGACTACCCACGGGTTGTGGAGAACTCCCCCACCCCCACGGGTGGCACGGCAGCGCCCACCGCGCCCCTCGCACACCGCCCCGGCACACACGTAGCCGCCCGGGCCACCGTCACCGCGACGAAACCACAACCCCCAGCAGCCCGGGCCCCGTATGTGCCCCGATCACCGCGCCGACCTCGCTCACGTGCAGGTCGGCCAGCCCGGGCACCCGGTCCCGAAGGCGGTCCGCGAGCGCCGACGCGCGGTCCGGGGCGGCGAGGTGGTGGACGGCGATGTCGACGGGCGCCCCGCCCGCCCGGTCCGCGACGATCTCCTCGAGCCGCGCGATGGCCTTCGATGCCGTCCGGACCTTCTCCAGGGGCTCGATGCGGCCGCCCTCCAGCTGAAGCAGCGGCTTCACGGCGAGGGCGGAACCGAACAGCGCCTGGGCCGCCCCGATCCGGCCGCCGCGGCGCAGGTAGTCCAGGGTGTCGACGTAGAAGTACGCCGAGGTGCCCGCGGCCCGTTTCTCGGCGGCCGTGACGGCCTCGTCCACCGTGCCGCCCGTCTCCGCCGTCTCCGCGGCGGCGAGCGCGCAGAAGCCGAGGGCCATCGCGATCATGCCGGTGTCCACGACGCGCACGGGGACGGCGGCGTCACGCGCCGCGACGACGGCCGCGTCGTGCGTGCCCGAGAGTTCGGCGGAGAGGTGGAGGGAGACGATGCCGTCGGCGCCGGAGTCGGCGATCCGGCGGTAGGTCTCGGCGAAGAGTTCGGGGCTGGGGCGGGAGGTGGTGACCGGCCGGCGTTTCTGCAGGGCCTGGGCCAGTGAGCGGGTCGAGATCTCGGTGCCCTCTTCCAGGGCCCGGTCGCCGAGAACGACGGTCAGGGGCACCGCGGTGATGTCGTGCCGCTCCATCGTCCGGGCCGGGAGGTAGGCCGTTGAATCCGTGACGATAGCGACATGGCGGGACATGAGCTGGAGGTTACCTGGCGTAGTGCCCGTACGGCAGTCCGACCCCGGGGGCCGGGCGTCCACCGGGCCGTGATCGGGTGACCGGGCCGGTCCCGGCCGTTCCGGTCGCGTGCGGGCCGGTGAGGTCAGGTCGTGCTCTCCGGGCGGGCCTTCTTCTGCCAGGGGTACACGGGGTTCGCGGCGGGCGGGGTGATGGCGGGGCGGGCAGGCTCCCGCGCCGGGCCCTGCGCCGGGGCGTCCGGCCAGGTCTGCCGGGTGGACGGGGCGTCGGCGGGCGGGGCCTCGGGCCAGGACGGCGGCGCGGCGGCCGGACCCTCCCCCGCTCCGGTCCCGGGCTCCGCCTCCGTCGTCATCCAGTGCCGCAGGGCACCGGCTTCCACGTCGATCTGCGCGCTCAGCGAGTCCAGGTCGTCGTCCGCGAAGCGGCGGGCACGGTCGCGGGCCGCCCAGCGCAGCGCCTCCGCCGACCGGGCGATGCGCTCGGTGCGCTCCCGCAGCCCGGGGAGGCGCTCGGCGAGCGTGGCACGGTCCGGCTCGGACTCCAGCCGCCGCAGCTCGCCGTCCAGTTCGAAGCCGTGGGCGCTGAGCCGCTCGAAGAGGGCGAGGGACTCCTTGAGGGACTCGTCCTCGGCCACGCGCGCGTGGAGCGCGTCCTGCGTGGCCCGCATGGACGTGCGCAGCGTCAGCCGCAGTTGGGCCAGCTCCGCCGCCGGACCCACCTGGACCAGGGACTTGGCGCGGAGGGTGTGGTCCTCGACGGTCCGGCGGGCCTGGGTGATGCCGCGGTCCACGCTGCGCTTGGCGGCGCCGACCGCCTTCACCGTGGCATAGACGCCCAGCACTACGGCGAGCAGGAAAAGCAGGGCGAAGACGGTGAGCGCTGCTTCCACGGGGCTCCTCCTCCGAGCGTCCGGCCCGCGGGCCGGCAGGCCACGGCGCGGCACCCGTCGTGCCGCTCTTCCACGGTAAACGCAACGGGCAGGCCCAGGGTTCCGCAAGAACCCCGAACCTGCCCGTACCGGACCCTGAACCGACCCGTAGGGGACGCCCCCGAGCACGCTCAGTGAGCCGAACACCCTGAGGACAGCACGCCGAGCGAGCCGAACGCCCTGGGCACCCCGCTCGGCCCCGCCCTCAACCGCCTACGCCGGGACGATGTTCACCAGCTTCGGCGCCCGCACGATCACCTTGCGGACCCCGGCGCCGCCCAGTGCGGCCACGACCTTCTCGTCGGCCAGCGCCGCCTTCTCCAGGTCGTCCTCGGAGATGGACGGTGCGACCTCCAGCCGCGCCTTGACCTTGCCCTTGATCTGCACGACGCAGGTCACGGTCTCGTCGACGACGTAGGCCGGGTCGGCGACCGGGAAGTCCTGGTGGACCACCGAGTCGGTGTGCCCCAGCTTGCGCCACAGCTCCTCGGCGACGTGCGGGGCCAGCGGAGCGACCAGCAGCACCAGGCGCTCGGCGACGGACCGCGGGACCGGGCCCCCAACCTTGGTCAGGTGGTTGTTCAACTCGGTGACCTTGGCGATGGCGGTGTTGAACCGCATGCCCTCCAGGTCCTGCCGTACGCCGTCGACGGCCTTGTGCAGGGCGCGCAGGGTGTCCTCGTCGGCCTCGGTGTCGACGACGGTCACCTCGCCCGTCGCCTCGTCGACGACGTTGCGCCACAGCCGCTGCAGCAGCCGGAACTGGCCCACCACCGCGCGCGTGTCCCACGGCCGGGACACGTCCAGCGGGCCCATCGCCATCTCGTACAGGCGCAGGGTGTCGGCTCCGTACTCGGCGCAGATCTCGTCGGGGGTGACCGCGTTCTTCAGGGACTTGCCCATCTTGCCCAGCAGCCGGGAGACCTTCTCGCCCTGGTAGAAGTACGCGCCGTCGCGCTCCTCGACCTCGGCGGCGGGCACCGCGATGCCGCGGCTGTCGCGGTAGACGTAGGCCTGGATCATGCCCTGGTTGAACAGCTTGTGGAACGGCTCGGCCGAGGAGACGTGCCCCAGGTCGAACAGGACCTTGGACCAGAAGCGCGCGTACAGCAGGTGCAGCACGGCGTGCTCGGCGCCGCCGACGTACAGGTCGACGCCGCCGTGCGGCAGGCCCTCGCGCGGGCCCATCCAGTACCGCTCGATCTCGGGGTCGACCAGTCGCTCGCTGTTGTGCGGGTCCAGGTAGCGCAGCTCGTACCAGCAGGAGCCGGCCCAGTTGGGCATGGTGTTGGTCTCGCGGCGGTACTTGCGCGGGCCGCGGCCGTCGCCCAGGTCCAGGGTGACGTGGACCCAGTCCTCGTTGCGGGACAGCGGGGTCTCGGGCCGGGTGTCGGCGTCGTCCGGGTCGAAGGTGCGCGGGGAGTAGTCCTCGACCTCGGGCAGCTCCAGCGGCAGCATCGAGGCGGGCAGGGGGTGGGCGATGCCGTCCTCGTCGTAGACGATCGGGAAGGGCTCGCCCCAGTAGCGCTGCCGGCTGAACAGCCAGTCCCGCAGGCGGAAGTTGACGGTGCCCTCGCCGGCGCCGGTGCGCTCCAGCCACTCGGTGACGCGCTCCTTGGCCTCGATGACGCCCAGGCCGTCCAGGGAGACGTCGGCGCCGGCGGAGTTCACGATCTTCGCGTCGTAGGAGGCGAACGCCTCGTCCCACGTCGACGTGTCGGTGGAGCGGCCGTCGGTCGGCTCGACGACGCAGCGGATCGGCAGTTCGAAGGCGCGCGCGAACGCGAAGTCGCGGGTGTCGTGCGCCGGGACGGCCATGATCGCGCCGGTGCCGTAGCCCATCAGCACGTAGTCGGCGATGAAGACCGGGACCTGCTCGCCGTTGACCGGGTTGGTCGCGTACGCGCCGATGAAGACACCGGTCTTGTCCTTGGCCTCGGCCTGCCGCTCGACGTCGGACTTCGAGGCGGCCTGCGCGCGGTACGCGGCGACGGCCTCGGTCGGGGTGGCGCTGCCGCCGGTCCAGGCGTCGTGCGTGCCCTCGGGCCAGGCGTCCGGGGTGAACTTCTCAACCAGCGGGTGCTCGGGCGCCAGCACCATGTAGGTGGCGCCGAACAGGGTGTCGGGGCGGGTGGTGAAGACGGTGATGCGCTCGCCGTCGACGGGGAAGTCGACGCGGGCGCCCTCGGAGCGGCCGATCCAGTTGCGCTGCTGCAGCTTGATCGCCTCGGGCCAGTCCAGCGCGTCCAGGTCGTCCAGCAGCCGGTCGGCGTAGGCGGTGATGCGCATGTTCCACTGGCGCAGCTTGGACTTGAAGACGGGGAAGTTGCCGCGCTCGGAGCGGCCGTCGGCGGTGACCTCCTCGTTGGCCAGCACGGTGCCCAGTCCGGGGCACCAGTTGACGGGCGCGTCGGAGGCGTAGGCCAGGCGGAACTCTCCCAGGGCGTCGGCGCGCTCGGCCTCGCTCAGGGTGCTCCACGCGCGCCCGGCGTGGCCCGGGACCTCCCGCTCACCGGATTCGAACTGCGCGACCAGCTCGGTGATCGGGCGGGCCTTCCCCGCCTCGTCGTCGTACCAGGAGTTGAAGATCTGCAGGAAGATCCACTGGGTCCACTTGTAGTACTCGGGGTCGATCGTGGCGAACGACCTGCGCTTGTCGTGGCCCAGGCCCAGCCGGCGCAGCTGGGCCTTCATGTTCTCCATGTTGGCCTCGGTGGACGCGCGCGGGTGCGTGCCGGTCTGCACGGCGTACTGCTCGGCGGGCAGGCCGAAGGCGTCGAAGCCCAGGGTGTGCAGGACGTTGTGGCCGGTCATCCGCTGGAAGCGGGCGGAGACGTCGGTGGCGATGTAGCCCAGCGGGTGGCCGACGTGCAGGCCCGCACCGGAGGGGTACGGGAACATGTCCATGATGAACTTCTTGGGCTTGGCGACCAGCTCCGGGTCGCCCGCCAGGTCACCCTTGGGGTTCGGTGCGGCGTACGTCCCCTCGGCGTCCCAGAAGTCCTGCCAGCGTGCCTCGATCTCGGCGGCCACGGCGGCCGTGTAGCGGTGCGGCGCGGCGTCCGCCGTCACGGGGGCGGTCGCCGCGGGGTTCGTCTCGCTCATGATCCTCAAAGCTCCATCGATCGTCTCTGCCAGCGGCTGCGACATTCATGACCAGCGGCTGCGATTGCCGGGAAATGAAAAATCCCCTCGCACAGGAGGGGACGCCGCGCCGATTCCGGCCACCGGACTACGACCGGGGTCGGGACTGATCAGCGCGGCTCGCTAAGCAGAAGGCGTACGGCACGCATGGCGTCAGGGTACCGCAGTCGTCGATCGGGCCGCGACGGGCTTCCGCCCACCGGAATGCGGGGCGCGGAACCCGGAACCCGGAGCCACGTCTGAACGAAGGTCAAAGGTTACTTCGCGTAACGACTGCTAAAGGACATCATCACGAGCAGACTGTCGTTTGATAACAACGCAATAACTCAAACCTCGTACTCGCGGGTATGGCGCCACTTAGAGTGCGGCAGCGGGACCGCTTTCCCGAACCGCTCCGGAGTCGCCCCCATGAACCCTCCCCCGATCCACCCCCGCGACGACAGCTCACCGCCGTCCCTCACGTCCCTGACGCGGGGAGGTCTGTCGGCATGACGAACGACAGCACGGTGGACGACACGTTCGCCCAGTTCCTGGACTTCGGCGCCGGCGTCCTCTCCCTCGTCCTCCTCAGCTGCTCGGTGATCTGGGGTCTGCTCGCCCAGGACCGGATCGTCCTCGACACCCGGCAGCGGATCCTGGCCCAGGCGGTGCACCGGACCACCGCGGTCGCCTCGGTCGTGTTCCTGCTGGTCCACATCGTGGTGAAGCTGGTGCTCGACCACACCACCTGGGTCGCCGCGATCCTCCCGTTCGGGCTCCTGGCCACGGACGACGAGGAGTTCGGCGGCCGGGCCGTCCTCATCGGCTTCGGCACCCTGGCCAGCATGCTCATGATCTTCGTGGGCGTCACCGGCGCCCTGCGTAACCGCTTCGCCTCCCCGGCTCCCGTGGCCGCCCGCTGGCGGGCCATGCACATGCTGGCCTACCCGGCGTGGTGCCTGGCCCTGCTGCACGGGCTCTACGCGGGTCGCGCGGCGAAGCCGCTCTTCACCGTCCTGTACGCCCTGTCGGTGCTCGGCGTCATGGGGGCTCTGGCGCTGCGCGCGGCGCCCCGCCCGGTCAAGCGCAAGGTCGCCGACCGGATCACGGGGCTCCTCGGAACCGGGGAGCGGCCGGTTCGCGAGGAGTGGGCGGAGAGGAGAGACACCTCCGCCCTGCCGGGCCACGAGCGGGCCGGGGCCCCGCGCTCGCGCGGCGCGTCCCCGTCCGCCCCGCTGTACGAACCGGCGGAGCGCCTCACCTCCCCGGAGCCCGCGGGCGGCTTCGCGGCGGCCTACCGTGCGGTGTCCGGCCCCTCGGGCGCCCCCGGCCGCCGCTGACGGCCGACCCGGCCGCGTCGGCCCCGCCGTCCCCGGACAGGTGGCCCACCGAGGCGATGCCCCTCGTGGACGGCGGCGGCAGCACCTCGGGCAGCTGGCCCATACCCTCGCCGCCGCCGGTCGGAGAGGCCCCCCGGTCGGTCTACGACCCGCTGGGCGACACGGGGCACACCATCCCCGTCCACGGCGCCCCGGACACCTCGGCGCACTCCTCGGGCTACGGCTCGAGTGACGTGTACGACACACGTGAGACGAACGCGGTGTACGACGCGTATTACCCCGACGACAGGTACAACAGCGGTCCCACCCCCGAACCAACCCCCGGTGCGCCGTCGTCGTCCCACGACTTCGACGCACCGGGTTCCGGTGAACCCTGGAACACGCCTTCCGGAGGCTTTAATTGAACGAGGCCCTGCCCGACGTCCCGGAGGTCCGCGTGGTCGGGCTTCCCCAGCTCACGTCGGGCTTCGACCTTGTCGAGCGGCTGGATCTGCCGATGCACCTCAAGGTGCACGGTCCGCTCGAACCGCTGGGCGGGGAGCAGCTCGCGCAGCTCTCCGAACGCATCAACCTGAAGGGCCGCGGCGGCGCGGGCTTCCCCTTCCACAAGAAGCTGCGCTCGGTCGCCGAGGCGGCGATCAAGCGCGGTGTGCGGCCGGTCGTGGTCGTCAACGGCAGCGAGGACGAGCCGGCCTGCCGCAAGGACACGGTGCTGATCAACCGTGCCCCGCACCTGATCCTGGACGGCGCGCTGCTGTGCGCCGAGGCGATGGGCGCCCGCACGCTGGTCATCGGGGTCACCCGCGAGTCCACGCAGCGCTCCATGGAGGCGGCCCTCGCCGAGCGCGGTCTGAGCAACGGGCGCCGGTCCGCCCTCCGCGCGCGCGTGCAGCGCAACCCGGTGCGCATGGTCACCGGCGCGGCGGCGTCGCTGGTCCGCTCCATCGACGGCGGCCCGGCGATCCCGCCCGGCCGCAAGGTCAGCGCCTCCCGCAGCGGCGTCGGCGGCGCACCGACCCTGCTGTCCAACGCCGAGACCTTCGCCCAGCTGGCGATCGCCGCCCGCATCGGCCCGGAGCGCTACGGCCACACCGGGCTGTACGACGAGCCGGGCACCGTGATGCTCACGGTCTCCGGCGCGGTGGCCCGCCCGATGGTGATCGAGGTCCCGACGGGTGTGCCGCTGCGCTACGTCCTCCAGTTGGCGGGCGCCCCGCCGGTGCCGCAGGGCGTGCTGACGGGCGGCTACCACGGCAAGTGGATCGACGCGGCGACCGTCGACGAGGCGATCGTCTCCCGCAACTCCCTGCAGCAGGTGGGCGGCTCGCTCGGCGCGGGCGCGATCCTGCCGATCGGTCAGGACACCTGCCCGCTGGGCGAGTCGCTGCGGGTGGCGCAGTGGCTGGCCGAGGAGAGCGCGGGCCAGTGCGGCCCCTGCTACCTGGGACTGCCGGCCGCCGCGCGGGGCCTGGAGGACATCCTGAACGGCGGTGGTCCGGCCGCCCTGGAGGCGGTCAGGCAGGTCGCGAGGAACGTGAAGCGGCGCGGCGCCTGCTCGCACCCGGACGGCTCGGCGATGTTCCTGGAGTCGACCGTCGAGGCGTTCACGGACGACCTGGCCGCACATGTCCTCGGCAACGGCTGCGGACGGCCCGTGGAGGGCGTCCTGCCGCTCTTCGAGGGGGGCGGGGGCCCCACCGGCATCCCGGGAGGCGGAGAGGAGAACGGCCCCAGCCGCCAGAAGATCTTCGTCGACTGGACGCTGTGCCGGGGCCACGGGCTGTGCGCGGACATCCTGCCGGAGGTCTTCCAGCTCGGCGCCGACGGCTTCCCGACCGTCGCGCAGGCCGAGGTGCCGCGTTTCGCGGAGGCCAAGGCGGTGCGGGCGGTGCGCCGCTGCCCGGCGCTGGCGCTGCGCATCGAGGAGGACACCCGCGCGCAGGCGCCGTCCTCGCGCGCCCACCTGCCGGTGCTGTCCCAGGGCCGCGGACGCCGGGCGCTCGGCCGCTGAGGCCACGGACGCCGAAACCCCCCGGATCAGGGATCCGGGGGGTTTCATTGAACTGTGGAGCTAAGGAGAATTGAACTCCTGACCTCCTGCATGCCATGCAGGCGCTCTACCAACTGAGCTATAGCCCCTTGTTGTCCGCCGCCCGGTCTCCCCGGCGGCGACGCCAACATTACACGGTCGACCGGGCACAACACCAAATCGTTTCCGCTTCGCCCGCTTCGCCCTCTTGCGGGCTCGTCACGCCGTCACGCCGTCACGCCGTCACGAAGGAGTAGAACCGCTTGAGCGTGCAGTGCTCCTCCAGGAGCCGGCCGTAGATCGGCTCGCCCTCGAGTTCGCGGTACGTCTCGATGGGGTCGCCCTTTATGATCAGCGCCCGCGCGCACTCCTCGCACCAGTACTGGTAGTCGGGGTTCAGGGGTTCCATGTCGCGCACGATGGGCGTGCCGCTGCCGCACCAGTCGCACTTTCGCCTGTGTGCACCCATCGATCAGCTCCAGCTGTGGCCGCAGGCCGTGCACACGTAAGAGATTCCGCCGTTGTCGCCGAGGACCTGGGCCACGTGCCCGGAACCGCAGGAGGGGCAGCTGAGACGGGTGGCCGTGTTCCTCGCCACCGCTCCGCCGAGGAGGTGGCCGACCTCCTCGAGGATGCTCCCAGGCATCGCCACTCCCTCCCGTCGGGTCGCGGTCCCTTCCGGCCGTTTGATTCTGCCACGACCGGGCCAATACGGTCAGCGACGCCTCAGTACCGTTCCGGACACGGAGTTCCACCGGTCTATACGCCTGTGGAACGCCTGTTGCTCAAGTGGACGCAGACGAAAAATCCCGCCCCCCGAAGGGGACGGGATTCGTCCGTGGGCTGTGGAGCTAAGGAGAATTGAACTCCTGACCTCCTGCATGCCATGCAGGCGCTCTACCAACTGAGCTATAGCCCCTGGTGCCACGCGACCCGGGCCGCATGGTCCTCTTCGTTCGTTCCGCTCGGCGGGGCGAACAAGAAGAACTTTAGCCTGCGACCTGCCGGAAAGTGAAATCCGGGTCCCGGGCCCGCCGGGGCGGCTCAGTCGTCGTCGCCGAGCACCGGTTCCGGCAGCGTGCCGGCGTTGTGCTCGAGCAGCCGCCAGCCGCGGGCGCCCTCGCCGAGGACGGACCAGCAGCAGTTGGTGAGGCCGCCGAGGCTCTCCCAGCTGTGCGGCTCCAGGCCGAGCAGGCGGCCGATGGTGGTGCGGATCGTGCCACCGTGGCTGACCACGACGAGGGTGCCGTCCTCGGCGAGCTTCTCGGCGTGCCGGAGGACCACCGGGGCGGCACGGTCGGCGACCTCGGTCTCCAGCTCGCCGCCGCCGCGACGCACGGGCTCGCCGCGCTTCCAGGCCGCGTACTCGTCGCCGTACCGGGCGATGATCTCCTCGTGGGTCAGGCCCTGCCAGGCGCCCGCGTAGGTCTCCCGCAGGCCCTCCTCCAGGGTGACCTGGAGGCCGGTGAGCACGGCCAGCTCGGCGGCCGTGTTCGCGGCGCGTGCGAGGTCGGAGGCCACGATCGCGTCGGGCCCCAGGTGCACCAGCAGCTGGGCCGCGCGGCGGGCCTGGGCGACGCCGGTCCCGGTCAGCTCGACGTCCGTGCTGCCCTGGAAGCGGCGCTCCACGTTCCACGCGGTCTGGCCGTGCCGCCAGAGGATGATCCGCCGGCCGCGACCCGGCTTCTGGGCCGTCACCTCACCGGTGGCGCTCATCGCCAGTCCTCGTCGGTCCGCGTCGCCTCCTCGGCGGCCTGGAGCTTGGCGTGCTCCTCCGCCTTGCCGCGGGTCTCCTTGGCGTCGGTGGGCAGCTCCAGCTCGGGGCAGTCCTTCCACAGCCGCTCCAGGGCGTAGAAGACGCGCTCCTCGCTGTGCTGGACGTGGACGACGATGTCGACGTAGTCGAGCAGGACCCAGCGGGCCTCGCGGTCGCCCTCGCGGCGCACCGGCTTGGCGCCCAGCTCCTTGTTCAGCCGCTCCTCGATCTCGTCGACGATCGACTTGACCTGGCGGTCGTTGGGCGCGGAGGCCAGCAGGAAGGCGTCCGTGATCGACAGCACGTCGCTGACGTCGTAGGCGATGATGTCGTGCGCGAGCTTGTCGGCCGCCGCCTGGGCGGCGGCGTTGATGAGTTCGATGGAGCGGTCGGTCGCGGTCACTGCCTGGCTTTCGGGTCGGCGGTCGGTTGACCTCAAGGGTCTCACGACCGCCGACGGCGGCCCACGCGACGATCGCCCAGGCGACGATCGCCCGCCGCTACGACGCCGGCTTGTAGTCCTGGCCGAGGACCACCGAGACCCGCGCGTTCGAGGAGACCTTCCCCTGGGAGACGGAGTCGGCGGACAGGCCGAGGGTCTTGGCGACCTGGACGGCGTTCTCCTTGTCGGCGGCCTCCGCGTAGACGACCTCCGAGGTGGCCTCGGTGCCGGAGGCGGTGCCGCCCGACACGAAGGTGAAGCCGCCGTTGAGGAGGACGACGCGGGCCTTGCCGGTGCGGTCCTCCTCGCCGGTGGCGTTGCGGACCCAGACGCTGACGGCGGCGTCCTTGTCGGGGCTCTTGGCGGTGCCGCCGAGGACGTCCTTGACGACGCTGTCACTGGCCTCGGCGCTGAGCCCGCCGTCGTCCTGGACCGGCAGCAGCGCGGTCTTGAAGTCGCCGCCCTTGGCGCGGTCGGAGAGCCCGGCGAGGAAGGTGCCGAGGTCCTTCTCGGTCAGCGGCGGGTCGAGGATCATGCCCAGGGTCTGGACGGTGGTCGTCGCGGCCTGCGGATCGGAGGACAGCTTGCGCAGCACCCCCTGCACGACCTGCCCGAACCGCTGCAGTTGCGCGTTCGCGTCCTCGCCCTTGGCGCTGTAGGTGGCGTAGGCGACGGCCATCTTGCCGCTGAGGGTCTGGCCCTCACCCTTGTGCACGAGGGGCGCGGCGTCCTTGTCCTTGGACTCCGGGTCGGGCACGTCGGCGTCGGTGTCGACGTCGATGTTGCCGACGAGGTCGACGAGGATCTGGAGGTAGGGCGTGTCCAGGCGCCAGGTGCCCTCGATGTCGGTGCCGAGGGCGGAGTCGAGGGCGGTGCGGGTCGCGTCGGGGCCCCCGTCGTCGACGGACTTGGCGAGCGTGGTGGTGCTGCCGTCGTCGCCGGTCAGCGCGAGCGCGTTGGGCACCAGCACGGCGGTGCCCCGCTTGGTGGTGGTGTTGTTCACGAGCAGCGCGGTGGAGGTGCCGCCGCCGTTGGTGTCGTGCAGGTGGACGGCGATCACGTCGCGCTTCTGGGCGCCGGCCGCCTCGGTACCGCCGCTCTTGTCGTCGGAGGAGGACAGCCCCGGCAGCTTCCCGGCGTACCAGAGGTAGCCGACGCCGCCGACCGCGACCAGCGCCAGGACGACGACCAGGGCGACGACACGCGTGCGTGCCCGGCGTCGGGCCTCCTCGCGGCGTTCGGTGCGGTTCTCCGTGAACTTCATCCAGTCGATGACGTCCTCGGAGTCGCCGGCCGGCTCCTCGACGAAGGCGAACTGCTCGGTCCGGTAGTCCCCGCCGGGTTCGGCGGCGTCGGCGGGACCGGTCGCCTCCCGTTCCTCGGGCGGGCCCGCCTGCTGCGGGATGTGGGCGCTCTGCTCGGCGACCCGGGGCTGCGGGCCGCTCGTCGCGGCCCGGCCGTACGGGTCGTACGGCTGCTCCGCCGCGGTTCCGCCGCCGTGCCCGCCGGGGGCGTGGGCGTCGTAGACGCCGTAGTCGGGGACGGGCTGCTGCTGACCGGTGTCGTAGCCGCCGGGGACGGGCTGCTGCTGACCGGTGTCGTAGCCGCCCTGGGAGCCGTAGGGGTCGTAGGGCTGCTGGGCGGCGGGCTGCTGTCCGCCCGCGGTGTACGGGTCGTAGCCGTAGCCCTGCTGCCCGTACTGCTGCCCCTGGTGCCCCTGCTGCTGCCCGTACGGGTCGTACTGCTGCCCGCCGGGCTGGGCCGGGACCTGCCCCTGCCCCTGCCCCTGGGCCTGGCGGTAGACGGGCCGCCCGTACTCGTCGTAGCCGACGAGCTCGTACTGGTCGTCGCCGTATCCCGCGTCGTATCCGTCGTTCACCGGTGCCCCTCTCGGCTCACTCGCCGCGGTACAGCTGGCGTTTGTCGATATAGCGCACGACTCCGTCGGGCACCAGGTACCAGACGGGATCGCCCTTGGCGACTCTCGCACGGCAGTCCGTGGAGGAGATGGCGAGGGCGGGGACCTCGACGAGCGAGACACCGCCCTTGGGGAGTCCGGCGTCCGTGAGGGTGTGGCCGGGCCGGGTGACGCCGATGAAGTGGGCGAGGGAGAAGAGCTCCTCGCTGTCGCGCCAGGTGAGGATCTGGGCGAGGGCGTCGGCGCCGGTGATGAAGAAGAGGTCGGCGTCCGGGTTGAGTGCCCGCAGGTCGCGCAGGGTGTCGGCGGTGTAGGTGGGGCCGCCGCGGTCGATGTCGATGCGGCTGACCGAGAACTGCGGGTTCTCGACGGTCGCGACGACCGTCATCAGGTAGCGGTCCTCGGCCGCGGACACCGCGCGGTGGCTCTTCTGCCACGGCTGCCCGGTCGGCACGAACACCACCTCGTCGAGCTGGAACTGCGCGGCGACCTCACTGGCCGCCACCAGGTGTCCGTGGTGGATCGGGTCGAAGGTGCCGCCCATGACGCCCAGTCGGCGCTTGCCCGACGGGCCGTTGCCCGGACCGGTGGCGCGGGCGGGCACCGCGTTCTGCGTGCCACGCGCCGGCGCGTGCGCCGGGCCGACAGGCGTGTCCTGCTCTCCCATGCGAGCAGACCCTACCGGCCCCGCCGGGTCGGCCCGGCCGCGCCCACGGCGCCGGGTGCTCAGCGGTCGCGGTTGAACCGGGTGGTGATCCACAGCAGGAGCAGCAGGATGATGAACGCACCGAAGCCGGTGACGTAGGGGCTGAGGCTCTCGTGGTTGCCGCCGTGCTCCTCGCCGCCCTCGGCGGCGAGGGTGACGAACTGGGCGGCGCTGAGGGGAAGGCTCATCTTCGACAGGACCTATCCGGTGTGGGCGGGACAAGACGTCCGCTCATCGTATGCGGGCGTCTCGCGGGCGATCACGCCGACTCCGCCGTTGGGGACGGATCGCGGCCCCCGGTACGCGGTGCCGGGGAACCTTCGGATCGCCTCAGTCGTCCTTCTGCTTGTACCCCCGCAGCAGGAACCACGCGGTCAGCACGCAGCCCACCACCATGACGATCAGGACGATCCGGAGCAGATTTCCCGCCCCCTGCTGCTCGGCGGCGGTCGCGGCCCCGGCGAGCCAGTCGGCGTGGGGGGTGTGCTGCATGGCGTGGACTCCTTCGACGTACTGCCCGTCCACGGTATCTCCGCCTAGGCTGAGCGCGGCTCCGGGGGCGCAAAGGGCCGCACAAGGGTTCGCAAAGGCCAGACATACGCACAGGCCACACACACGCACATGGGGGAAGACATGTCCGACGGCCACCACAACGGGCACGAGAACGTGCCGAGCAGGCAGCGCAGGCGCTTCCCCGGAATCTCCTCGCGTGCGTACGAGCATCCGGCCGACCGCAGTGCCCTGGTGGCGCTGCGCAAGCTGAGCGGCTTCGACACGGTCTTCAAGGCGCTCAGCGGCCTGCTGCCCGAGCGGAGCCTTCGGCTGCTGTTCCTGTCCGACTCGGTGCGCGTCTCGGACCGGCAGTTCGCCCATCTGAACGTCATGCTGCGCGACGCCTGCTACATCCTGGACCTGGAGAAGGTCCCGGCGATGTACGTCAACCAGGACCCGAAGCCGAACGCGATGTGCATCGGCCTGGACGAGCCGATCATCGTCGTGACCACGGGTCTGGTCGAGCTGCTCGACGAGGAGGAGATGCGCGCGGTCGTCGGGCACGAGGTCGGGCACGCGCTGTCCGGGCACGCGGTCTACCGGACGATCCTGCTCTTCCTGACCTCCCTCGCGGTCCGGGTCGCCTGGATTCCGCTGGGCAACGTGGCGATCATGGCGATCGTGACCGCGCTGCGCGAGTGGTTCCGCAAGTCCGAGCTGTCCGCCGACCGTGCGGGCCTGCTGGTGGGCCAGGACATCCAGGCCTCCATGCGGGGCCTGATGAAGATCGCGGGCGGCAACCACCTGCACGAGATGAACGTGGACGCGTTCCTGGAGCAGGCCGAGGAGTACGAGGCGGGGGGCGACCTGCGCGACTCCGTGCTGAAGATCCTGAACGTGCTGCCGCGCACCCATCCGTTCACCACGGTGCGGGCCGCCGAGCTGAAGAAGTGGGCGGCCTCCCGGGAGTACCAGCGGATCATGGACGGCCACTACCCGCGCCGTGACGAGGACGGGGACACCTCGGTCCGCGACTCCTTCCGGGAGTCGGCGTCCAGCTACGCCACGCATGTGCGCGGCTCCAAGGACCCGCTGATGAAGCTGGTCAACGACATCGCGGGCGGCGCCGGCGACCTCGGCGACCGGATGCGGCGGGGCTTCGGCGGCTTCACGTCCTCCCAGCCGAGGCCGCCCAAGGACGGGGGCGGGCCGGCGGACGGCCCCGAGGGCTCCAGGGGCTCCGAGGGACCTGAGGGTCCCGGCGGCGGTCCGGAGTCTCCGCGGGACGGCTCACCGCGCGACGGCGCCTGATCCCGGCCCGCCGCCCGCTCACACCTTCGGCTGGGCGCTCGCCGCGAGGCTGCCGCACAGGGCGGAGGGGTGGCCGGAGGTGTACGGGTCGGTGCCGGCGGGTGTCCCGGACCCGGCCGTCTGCCCGGCCAGCAGCGGGCGGAGGTGGTTGGCCGAGTCCCCGGTGCAGGAGAGCGGCCCGGCCTGGACGTAGGAGGCGATGAGCTGCGTCTGGCGCAGCCGCAGGTTGTCCCGGTCGAAGCGGAAGTGCAGCTCGCGCCGGACGGTGAACAGCGACGTCCGGGCCCGGGCGTCGCCGGCCGGTCGCAGCGCGTACACCATGGTGTGGTCGGTGGTGATCTCCAGCGAGGAGGCGTCGCCCTCCACGGCCCGCATGCTGCCGTCCACCCGGATCCCGGGGTCGGCCAGCTCGGTGCGGGCCGGGTCGAAGCGGATCAGCCACCCGGTGGGCTCGTGCCGGCCGTCCGGCGCGGGTCTCGCGAAGCTGTCGTCGAACTGGTGGAGCTGGTCCGGGTCCAGCAGCACCCGCACCGACCGGACCTCCCCGCCGCCGAGGACGTCCGGGTCGAGCGCCGAGCGGCGGATGTAGTCCTTGGCGATGGTGAGGGCGCTCATCACCTGGTCCTCGGAGAAGTGCTCCGTGCGCCGGGCCCCGGGCAGGGGGATGCCCTGGGCCGCCGTTCTGAAGTGCGCGGCGGGACTGTGCGCGTACAGGAACGCGGTGTCGTCGGCGCCGGGCACCCGGTCCCGGGGTGCGAGCGGGACGACGGTCATCCGCACCGGTTCCGCCGCCCGCTGCCCGGCGGAGCTCTGGTAGGGGTGCCGTACGCCCATGAAGATGGCGGTGCCGAAGGCCACGGCGATCAGTACGACGAGGATCAGCGCCTGCCGGGACAGTCCGGCCCGGCGCAGGGGCGGGCGTCGGCGTACGGCCGGGGCGTGGTCGGTGATGCGCTCCTGGGCGGAGAACTCCTGGAGGCGGGCAGCGCGGACGAACGACTCGTCGAAGACGACGGATCGGTACTCGTCCTCGCCGCCTCCGGGGGCGCCGTCGGGCGTTCCTCCGGGCGGACCGCCAAGCCCTGCCATACCTTCAGAGTGGGTCTGCGGAAGGTCGGGTAAACGCGCCGCTACAGGTCAAGTTGGGACAGCTTGCCGTGCGTTGGACGGGCAGGTCAGGGGCTGCGCGGCAGCACCGAGACGGCGGGCTGGGAGTAGTCGGCGGAGGCCGAGGGCGTCACGGCGCCGCTCTGTTCGGGGCCGGTGGAGGCGGGTGGGGGCACCTGCTGCGGGCCGCTGCCCGAGGAGGCGCCCCGGTAGACGGCCACGAAGGCCAGCGCGACCATGCCGATGCCCATGGCGAGGGCGAGTATCCAGGCCACGGGCCGGTGCCAGCGGACCTGCCGGCCGTAGGCCGCGGGAGCGCCGTACGGGCGGTCGAGGGGGTCGCGGTCGTCGTCCGGGTCGTCGAGGTCGGGATCATGGCCGAAATCACCGTACCCGTCGTCGTAGCGGTCGGCTCTCCTGCGGCCTCGACGGGCCGCTTCCGCCTCGGTGGCCTCGGCTCGGGCCTCCGCGGCGGCCAGGAGGCGTTCGACGGCGGTCGGCTCGTGCACCGCGGCCGCCCGTACGAAGGCCTCGTCGAAGACCACGGAGGCGAACTCTTCGTCCGACACCCCGCGGTCGTGTTCGTCGTCGGGCTCCCAGCCATCAGGGAACGGCCTACCCCCCACGTCCTCCGGCACGGCTCCAGAGTAGACCTGGGGGGTCGTTTTGGGCAGACGGCGGGGAAATTCATCCGGTGGGTGAGATGCCCCGTTCGGTGCGTCTGCCGTCCGCGGTCAGCGGCGTACGTGTCCGTCGCCGGTGACGATGTACTTGGTGCTGGTCAGCTCCGGCAGCCCCATGGGGCCCCTGGCGTGCAGCTTCTGTGTGGAGATGCCGATCTCGGCGCCGAAGCCGAACTGGCCGCCGTCGGTGAAGCGGGTGGAGGTGTTCACCGCGACGGTGGTGGAGTCGACCAGTTGGGTGAAGCGGCGGGCGGCCTGCTGCGAGGTGGTGACGATGGCCTCGGTGTGGCCGGAGGTCCACAGCCGGATGTGCTCGACGGCCCGGTCCAGGGAGTCGACGACGGCCGCGGCGATGTCGTACGACAGGTACTCGGTCTCCCAGTCCTCGGGGGTCGCCTCGACGACGGTCGCCCGGGAGTCCTTGGCGTACGCCATCACGCGCTCGTCGGCGTGCACGGTGACCCCGGCCTCGGCGAGGGCGTCCAGCGCGCGGGGCAGGAAGTCGGCGGCGATGTCCTGGTGGACCAGGAGGGTCTCGGCGGCGTTGCAGACGCTGACGCGCTGGGCCTTGGAGTTGACCAGGATGTCGACGGCCATGTCGAGGTCGGCCTGCGCGTCGACGTAGACGTGGCAGTTGCCGGTGCCGGTCTCGATGACGGGGACGGTGGACTCCTGGACGACCGTGTTGATCAGCGAGGCGCCGCCGCGCGGGATGAGCACGTCGACCAGGCCGCGGGCCCGCATCAGCTCGCGCACGCTCTCGCGGCTCTCGCCGGGCACCAGCTGCACGGCGTCGGCGGGCAGCCCGGCCCCGCCCACGGCGTCGCGGACCACCCGGACCAGGGCGGTGTTGGACTGGTAGGCGGAGGAGGAGCCGCGCAGCAGGACCGCGTTGCCGGACTTCAGGCACAGGGCGGCGGCGTCGACGGTGACGTTGGGCCGGCCCTCGTAGATGATGCCGACCACGCCGAGCGGCACGCGGACCTGGCGCAGGTCGATGCCGTTGGGGAGGGTGGAGCCGCGCACGACCTCCCCGACCGGGTCGGGCAGCGCGACGACGTCGCGCACGTCGGACGCGATGGCGCGGACCCGCTCCGGGGTCAAGGTGAGCCGGTCGACGATGGCCTCGCTGGTCCCGGCGGCGCGGACCTTGGCCACGTCCTGGGCGTTGGCCTCGACGATCTCGCTCGTACGGACCTCCAGCGCGTCGGCGACGGCGAGCAGCGCGTCGTCCTTCGCCGCCCGCGGCAGCGGCGCGAGGTCGGCCGCGGCGGACTTGGCCCGGTAGGCGGCCCGGGTGACGGGTGACATCGAGTCGTACGGCGAGAGCGTGGTCATGGGGGAAGCGTAATGGGCCGGGCGGGGCCGCCCGGGGGGTGTTCCGAAGCCCGAGACACACGCCTTCCGCGCGCGCCGGTTCTGGGGGCCGGGCTCGGCGCCGGCGGCCGGTGGGGCCTGCCCCGGGACTAGAACGGGTGGACGCCGACCGGGGTCGCGGGTGCCGGGCCGTATCCGGCGGCGATGCGCTGGTGGTAGGTGGCCCGGTCGATGACCTCCAGGCCGACGATCTCCCAGGGTGGGAGCCCCGCGGTCTGGCGGTGCTCGCCCCACAGGCGCAGGGCGACGGCGGCGGCGTCGTGGAGGTCGCGCGCCTCCTCCCAGTACCGGATCTCCGCGTGGTCGTCGGCGTATCTGCTGGTCAGCAGGAAGGGGTGGTCGTGCGCGAGTTGTTCGAGCGCCCGGCGCACCTCGGTGAGCGGGGCGCGTGCGCCGGAGACGCTGAGGGTGACGTGCCACAGGCGCGGGGTGTGCTCGGGCTCCTCGCCCCGGAAGCGGTCGCCGGCCGCGACGCTGGTGAGGGCGCGCTCCTCGCCCGGCGCGCGGTTCGCGCCCCGGGCGCCGCCGGGGCGCGCGCCGGTGCCGCCGCGGGTCCCGGAGCCGCGGGACGCGGTGCCACCGCGGGACGCCGGGGGCCCAGGGCGTACTCCGCTCACGACGGCCTCCTTCACGCACACGGCTCGGCCCGGTGGTCGGCCGGGCTTGTCCCTGAGGAAAGTTGAGCAGGCCGCGCGGGATCGCGGGGCGGTTTTGCGGAACGTCCACCACCGATTCGGGGACGTTTCGACCGATTACGGGTGCAGGATCACCAGATCGTCCCTGTGTACGACCTCGCGTTCGTACGCGGGTCCGAGTTCGCGCGCCAGTTCCCGCGTGGAGCGGCCGATCAGCCGGGGCATCTCCTTGGCGTCGAAGTTGACCAGTCCCCGGGCCACCGCCCGGCCGGTGCCGTCCCGCAGTTCGACGGGGTCCCCCGCGGCGAACTCGCCCTCGACGCCGGCGATCCCGGCCGGCAGCAGCGACTTGCGGCCGTCGACGACCGCGCGTACGGCGCCGTCGTCGAGGACGATCGCCCCCTGCGGGGCGGAGGCGTGCTGGAGCCAGAGCAGCCGGTCGGCGAAGCGCCTGCCGGTGGCGTGGAAGTACGTGCCGGTGTCGCCGCCGGCCAGGGCGTCGGCCGCGTGGACGGCGCTGGTCAGCACCACGGGGATGCCCGCGGCGGCGGCGATCCGGGCCGCCTCGACCTTGGTGGCCATACCGCCGGTGCCGACCCCGGCCTTGCCCGCGCTGCCGATGTCGACGCCCGCGAGGTCGGTCATGTCCCGCACCTCGGCCAGCCGGGAGGTGCCGGGCCTGCTCGGGTCGCCGTCGTACACGCCGTCCACGTCGGACAGCAGCACGAGCAGGTCGGCGCGGACCAGGTGGGCGACGAGGGCGGCGAGGCGGTCGTTGTCGCCGAAGCGGATCTCGTCGGTGGCGACGGTGTCGTTCTCGTTGACGATCGGGAAGGCGCCCATCGCCAGCAGCTTGTCCAGGGTGCGGGAGGCGTTGCGGTGGTGGGCGCGGCGGCTCATGTCGTCGCTGGTCAGCAGCACCTGGCCGACGCGGACGCCGTAGCGGGCGAAGGAGGCGGTGTAGCGGGCGACCAGCAGCCCCTGGCCGACGCTGGCGGCGGCCTGCTGGCGGGCCAGGTCCCTCGGACGGCGGCGCAGGCCCAGCGGGGACAGTCCGGCGGCGATGGCGCCCGAGGAGACGAGGACGATCTCCTTGTCCGCGCCGCGGACCTTGGCCAGCACATCGACGAGCGCGTCGACCCGGTCGGCGTCCAGGCCGCCCGCCGCGGTGGTCAGCGAGGACGAACCGACCTTGACGACGATCCTGCGGGCCTCGCCCACGGCCCGCCTTGCCCCTGGCGTTGCCCCTGCCACGGCTCCGTCCGCCTCTCCCGTTCGACACGCGCCGATCCCTGCGCTCGCCCGGCAATCTACGCGACGGGGACCGCGCGCCGCACCAGAGTTCAAGCGGCGGACAGGGGGCGCGAAATCCGGCGGGCCCCGGCCGCTTCGCCGCGCCTTCTCCGCTCCTTCTCCGCTCCTGCTCCGTTGCTTCTCTGCTCCTGCTCCTGCTCCGCTGCTTCGCCGCCGTGCACTCCGCCCCCTTCGCGACCCGCTTCGCCGCCGTGGCTCTCCCCCCTTCACCGCCACGTGGAAGCCGCGCTCGCTGCCGCTCCGTCGCCCCTTGGAACGCGGATTCGCCACTCCTCCGCCGCCGCTTCGCCCGCCATGTTCTCCCGCCCCTTCGAAGCCGTACTCGCCCTCCCGTCGCCGCCGTGCTCTCCGCCGCGTTCCCACCGCGTCAAGGAGCCGTCTCGGCACCCGCGTGTCGTCGGACGGTCACCGGGCGTTAACCCGTTCGTCCGAAGCGCGACGAGCCTGGAGCGACCGCAGTGCCCCTTACCCCGCCCCGCCGCCGTCTCCCCCGGCTGCCCGGGTCTCCCCGTCCGCCCCGTCCGCCCCACCTGACCCGGTCCCCCCGATTGGGCCTGCCCGGGCGGCGGACCGTCGTGCGGTTGCTGGTCCTGGGCGTGCTGGCGACCGCGTTCGCCGCGCAGGCGGTGGGCGCGCTGCTGCCGCACGTGCCGCTGCTGCTCGCGGGGACCGTCGGTTCGCTGGCAGCCGAGGGGGTGCTGCACCGCTGGCAGCGGGGCATGGTGTCACTGTTCGCCAAGTCGCACGTCGATGTCGCGGTGCGGCACGTGCTGCGGGACCTGCTGCTCGTGGTGGGCCTGCTGCGGCTCGGCGAGCAGCACCGCGAGGGGGTGTACGCCCCGCTCGTCGCCGGTCTCCTCGTCTTCTACGCGCTGCACTGGGCGATCCAGGCGGTGTCCGTCCTGGTCCGGCGCACCCGGACGCCGCCCGTGCTGACCCGGAACATCGACGTCTCCGCGCTGCGGCCGACCCCCGCTCCCCCGGTGCTGCTGCGCCGCCCCGGGCATCGGCTGGCGGCGTTCGGGCTGCCGGCGACGGCCGGGCTGCTAGCGACGGCGGCGACGGACGCGCCGGGGTACGGGGCGGCCGGGCTCGCACTGTCCCTGACGGCGGCGCTGGCGGGTCTGGGCGCGCTGCTGGTGCGGCTGCTGCCGGGGCGACGGCCCGCCGGTGAGCAGGAGGTGCTGGCCTGGTTCGAGGCGTGGCTGGCCCGGTACCGGCCGACGGTGGGCCTGTACTTCTCGGGCGGGGCGTCCTCGGCGTACCAGGCGAACATGTGGCTGGAGCCGCTGGCGCGGCTGGAGGAGCGGCCGGTGATCGTGCTGCGGGAGCGGCACATGGTGCAGCGGATCGCGGCGACGGACATCCCGGTGGTGTGCCTGCCGAAGGTGTCCACGCTGATGCGCCTGGAGCACTCGACGCTCCGTGTCCTCCTGCATCCGTCCAACTCGGGCAAGACCTCGCAGGTGCTGCGCATCCCCACGATCAAGCACGCCTTCGTCAACCACGGGGAGAGCGACAAGCTGTCCTCGTGCAACCCGTACGCGAAGGCCTACGACGAGGTGTGGGTGGCGGGCCCTGCGGCGCGCGAGCGGTACGCGCTGGCGGAGGTCGGCGTCGAGGACAAGGACGTGGTGGAGGTCGGCCGCCCGCAGCTGGACGCCGTACGGCCGTACGCGGGGCCGCCCGCGCCCGGCGGCTTCACGACCGTCCTGTACGCGCCGACCTGGGAGGGGTGGGACGGCAATCCCGGCAACACGTCGGTGGTCGAGGCGGGCGAGAACCTGGTGCGGGCGCTGCTCGCGGACCCGGGGGTACGGCTGCTGTACAAGCCGCATCCGCTGACCGGGTCGGTGGACCCGCGGGCGCGGGCCGCCGATCTGCGCGTCCGCGAACTGGTGCGGGCGGCGAACCGGCGACGGAGCGGGCCCCGCCCGGACGCGTCCGCGGCCACGTGCCTGGCCCGGCGGACGGCGGAGCTGGACCGGCTCACCGCGGCCGGTTTCCGGTCGGCGGCGGACCAGCTGGAGCGGATGCTGCGGCAGCCGGCGCCGGAACCGGGGCGGGCCGGGGCGGTACGGCGGGCGACGGCCGCGTGGGAGGAGGCGTACTGGGCCTCACTGCCCGCGTGGGAGCACCAGGTCGTCACGGACGCCCGGCCGCCGCTCTACGCCTGCTTCAACCGCACCGACCTGCTGATCAGCGACGTGTCGAGTGTGATCAGCGACTTCCTGGCGAGCGGCAAGCCGTACGCGGTGGTGAACACCGGCGGGCTGGCCGAGGACGGGTTCCGCAAGTCCTTCCCGACGGTGGCGGCGGCGACCGTGCTGACGCCGGACGCGGCCGGGGTGCCCGGGCTGCTGGACGCGGTGCGGCACCCGGAGCGGGACGAGTGGGCCGGGGAGCGCGCCGCGCTGGCCCTGCGTCTGCTGGGTCCGGTCGAGCCGACGTCCCTGGAGCGCTTCGCCGGTGCCGTGCGGGACCTGTGCGCTACGGCGGGCGCGCACCGGGCCCGGATGGCCGAGCGGCTCGCAGCGGAGCACCCGCTCCCGGGTCCGCGGCGCCGTCCGGCGCCCCGGGCCGCGACCGCGGCGCCGGAACAGCGGGATCATGCCTGAACCGGAAGAACCGAGTCCGGAATGTCGGGTGAAGCACAGAAAAGGCGCCGAGTGGGGATGCTCAGGGAACACGACAGGTTCCACCTCCACACGGAAACTTCATGTAAATCCTTTACGCTGATCCGGCGGCGCCCTTCGGGCCGACGACGCCCGTAGCGCACCCCGAAAACCCCCAGAACGCGGTCTCATGGTCAGACTCGGAACAGGTTGTAAGGATGCCCAAGCTCTCTCTCGTCGTTCCCGTGTACAACGTGCAGGGGTATCTGCACGAGTGTCTCGACTCCGTACTGGGACAGGACTGCACGGACTTCGAGGTGATCGCGGTCGACGACTGCTCACCGGACGGCTCGGGGGCCATTCTCGACGAGTACGCGGAACGCGACGCGCGAATTCGAGTGATTCACCTCACGGAAAACGTGGGGCTGGGCCGCGCGCGGAACGCCGGACTGGAAAGCGCCCGGGGCGACTACGTGTTGTTCCTGGACAGTGACGACACGTTGTCCGAGGGCGCGTTGACGGCGATATGCGATCGCATCGAGACCACGGGAAATCCCGAGATACTGGTCTACGACTACGCCCGCACCTATTGGAACGGCGCGATCAAACGCAATCAGCGCGCCCACCTTCTCGCGCAGGACGCCGGGCCCGCCGCGTTCCCCCTGGCCGACCGGCCGGAACTGCTCGACCTGCTGCAGATCGTGTGGAACAAGGCCTACCGGCGGGACTTCGTCGAGCGGGCGGGGCTGACCTTCCCGCCCGGGTACTACGAGGACGCCCCCTGGACGTTCTGCTCCATGATCAGTGCCGAACGGATCGCCGTGCTGGACCGCGTCTGCGTGCTCTACCGGCAGCGCCGCGAGGGCGGGAACATCCTCAAGACGGTCAGCCGCAAGCACTTCGACGTCTTCGACCAGTACCGGCGCGTCTTCGACTACCTCGACGCGCACGAGGAGCTGTCCCGGTGGCGCGGCCCGCTGTTCCGCAAGATGACCGACCACTACCTGACCGTGCTGGAGCGTCCCGAGCGCCTGCCGCAGAACGCCAGGGCGGAGTTCTTCCACCGTGCCTCCGCCGACTACCGCGCCCGCCTGCCGCAGGGCTTCCAGCGGCCGGGCGGCGGCCGGGGCCACAAGTACCGGTTGCTGGAGCGCGACGCGTACACGACCATGACGGGCGCGACGCGTGTGCTGAGACTCCGGCAGAAGGCCGTGAAGAGCGCCCGCCGGGGCGTCAACCAGTCCAAGCGGCGTGCGATGGGTCTCCTCTACCGTTCGCAGTTGCGGCGGCCGCTGGACGCGAACCTGGCGGTGTTCTCGGCCTACTGGAGCCGCAGCGTCGCCTGCAACCCGGCGGCCATCGACGGCGCCCTGGCCTCCCTGGCGCCGCACATCCGCCGGGTGTGGGCGATCCGTGCGGACGCGGTGGACCAGGTGCCGGCCGGGGTGGAGTACGTACGTCTGGGCTCGAAGGAGTACTGGACCGCCGTGGCCCGCGCGAAGTACCTGGTCAACAACGTGAACTTCCCGGACGGAGTGGTGAAGCGGAAGGGGCAGGTGCATCTGCAGACCCACCACGGCACTCCCCTGAAGACCATGGGCCTGGACCAGCAGAACTACCCGGCCTCCACCAGCATGAAATTCGGCGCGCTGCTGAGGCGCTGTGACCGCTGGGACTTCAGCGTCTCCTCCAACAGGTTCTCCACCGCCGTGTGGGAGCGGGTGTACCCGGCCTCGTTCACGGCCCTGGAGACCGGTTACCCCCGCAACGACGCCCTGGTCAACGCGACGGCCGACGAGGTGCGCGCGGCACGCGAGGAACTGGGCCTGGCCGAGGGTTCGACGGTCTTCCTCTACATGCCGACGCACCGGGAGTACCAGCGCGGGTTCGTGCCGCGCCTCGACCTGGAGCGGCTCGCCGAGCGGCTGGGGCCGGACGTCACGCTCCTGGTGCGCGGCCACTACTTCTACGGGTCCGACCCGTCCCGGCTGGCGCGGCTGCAGTCCGCCGGGCGGATCGTGGACGTGTCGGAGCACCCCGTGGTCGAACGCCTCTACCTCGCCTCGGACGGTCTGATCACGGACTACTCGTCGGCCATGTTCGACTACGTCAATCTCGACCGCCCCGTCGTGATCTTCGCCGACGACTGGGACACGTACTCCGCCGTCCGCGGCACGTACTTCGACGTGCTGCGGGAACCGCCCGGTGCCGTCGCCACGACGCAGGAGGAGCTGACCCGGATCCTCGGCTCCGGTGCGTGGCGGGCGGAGCCGGCGGCCGAGGCACGGCAGCGCTTCCGCCGGCGGTTCTGTGACTTCGACGACGGCCACGCCGCCGAGCGCGTCGTTCGCCGGGTCTTCCTCGGTGAGGAGTCGCTGCCGCCCGTGATCCCGCTCGACGAGCGCGGGCACGTCCCGACGCCCGCCGAGGTGCGCGCGCTGGACGGGGCGGGCGAGCCCGCCCCCGGGCGCGCGCGGTGCGGGAGGCGGAGGAACCGGCCGCCACGTCGTGAGGCACCGCTGACGACGCCGCCCCGCCGGCCTCCGTGACGGAGGCCGGCGGGGCGGCGGGGTGTCGGGGTCGCGGTGGCGTCAGAACGGCTCGAAGCCGTCGAACTCCTGCTGGGCCTCGTCGCGTTCGGCGTCCCGGTCGCGGCGCCGCTGGGCGGCCGGGCGGGGCGCCTCGAAGCGGTGGTCCTCGCCGCGGCGGCCGAGCATCTCGGCACCGGCCGTGACCGTGGGCTCCCAGTCGAAGACGACGGCGTTGTCCTCGGGGCCGATGGCGACGCCGTCGCCGTTGCGGGCGCCCGCCTTCATCAGCTTCTCCTCGACGCCGAGGCGGTTGAGCCGGTCGGAGAGGTAGCCGACGGCCTCGTCGTTGTTGAAGTCGGTCTGGCGCACCCAGCGTTCGGGCTTCTCGCCGCGCACCCGGAAGAGGCCGTCCTCCTCGCGGGTGACGGTGAAGCCCGCGTCGTCCACGGCCTTGGGCCGGATGACGATACGCGTGGCCTCCTCCTTCGGGCGGGCGGCACGGGCCGCGGCGACCAGTTCGGCCAGCGCGAAGGACAGCTCCCTGAGGCCCATGTGGGCCACGGCCGACACCTCGAAGACCTGGTAGCCGCGCGCCTCCAGGTCGGGCCGGACCATCTCGGCGAGGTCCTTGCCGTCGGGTACGTCGATCTTGTTGAGGACGACGATCCGGGGCCGGTTACCCAGGCCGCCGTACTCGCTCAGCTCGGCCTCGATGACGTCGAGGTCGGAGAGCGGGTCGCGCTCGGACTCCAGCGTCGCCGTGTCCAGGACGTGCACCAGCACGCTGCACCGCTCCACGTGCCGCAGGAACTCCAGGCCCAGGCCCTTGCCCTGGCTGGCGCCGGGGATGAGACCGGGGACGTCCGCGACCGTGTACACGGTCTCGCCCGCCGTCACCACGCCCAGGTTGGGGACGAGCGTCGTGAAGGGGTAGTCGGCGATCTTCGGCTTGGCCGCGCTGAGCACGGAGATCAGCGAGGACTTGCCGGCGCTCGGGTAGCCGACCAGCGCGACGTCGGCGACGGTCTTCAGCTCCAGGTGGATGTCCTGGAGGTCGCCGGGGACGCCGAGCAGCGCGAAGCCGGGTGCCTTGCGCCGCGCGGAGGCCAGCGCCGCGTTGCCGAGGCCGCCCCGGCCGCCCTGCGCGGCGACGTAGGAGGTGCCGTGGCCGACGAGGTCGGCGAGCACGTTGCCCGCACCGTCCAGGACGACGGTGCCGTCGGGCACGGGCAGCACCAGGTCCTGGCCGTCCTTGCCGGAGCGGTTGCCGCCCTCGCCGGGCTTGCCGCCCGTGGCCTTGCGGTGCGGGGAGTGGTGGTAGTCGAGGAGCGTGGTCACCGACTGGTCCACGGTGAGGATCACGTCGCCGCCCCGGCCGCCGTTGCCGCCGTCCGGGCCGCCGAGCGGCTTGAACTTCTCACGGTGGACGGAGGCACAGCCGTGGCCTCCGTTACCCGCGGCGACGTGCAGCTCGACGCGGTCCACGAAGGTGGTCATGGGATGTGCCTCCAGTTACTGCCTACTGCGCGAATGTCTCTTGGGTCAACACGCGAAAGGCGGACCCGCTTCCCCTCGGGGAAGTGAGGCCCGCCTCGCGAAAGTGTCCGATCAGGCGACCGGGACGATGTTCACGACCTTGCGGCCGCGGTGGGTGCCGAACTGCACCGCGCCGGCCTGCAGGGCGAACAGCGTGTCGTCGCCACCGCGGCCGACACCGGCGCCCGGGTGGAAGTGGGTGCCACGCTGGCGGACCAGGATCTCACCCGCGTTGACGGCCTGACCGCCGAAGCGCTTCACGCCGAGCCGCTGGGCATTCGAGTCGCGACCGTTCCGGGTGGACGATGCGCCCTTCTTGTGTGCCATGTCTCCTCAGTCCCTTACTTCGCAGCCGCGGGGATCTCAGTGACCTTGATCGCCGTGTACTGCTGGCGGTGGCCCTGACGACGGCGGTAGCCGGTCTTGTTCTTGTAGCGCAGAATGTCGATCTTCTGGCCCTTGTGGTGGTCCACGACCTCGGCCTGGACCTTGATGCCGGCCAGCACCCACGGGTCGCTGGTCACAGCGTCGCCGTCGACGACGAGCAGGGTCGAGAGCTCGACCGTGTCGCCGACCTGGGCGGTGGAAATCTTGTCAACCTCAACGATGTCGCCGACAGCAACCTTGTGCTGGCGACCACCGCTGCGCACGATGGCGTACACGCGGATCTCACTCTCTCGCTATGGAACGGCACCCCCGCAGTCCAGCCACCCGGTGACACACGGACGGCCTCTCCCGGCGGGAGCCCGCGAGGGCACGCACCCGGAAGGAAAGAGGTTTACGGGGATGTGACGCGTCAGTCGACACGCCGACGCTCAAGATTACGGGGCCGCACGACAGGGGTCAAACCGGGCCCGTGCCCCGTACGGCGCCTCAGCCGCCGACCGCCGCGACGTACTCGGCGTACGCCTCCTTCACCCGGGCGGGCGGCAGGTCGAGGTGCTCCAGGATCGTGTACCGGCCGGGCCGGGTCTGCGGCGCGAACTCCACGGCCCGCGCGAACTCGTCGTCGCCGAAGCCGATCTCCCGCGCCACCACGGGCAGCCCGTGCCTGCGCAGCGTGTCCGCCATCAGCAGGGAGCCCTCCCGGTCGCCCCGCAGGTACGTCGCGAAGGCGGCGCCGATGCCCACCTGCTCGCCGTGGCTGGCCGCGCGCCCGGGGTACAGCAGGTCGAGCGCGTGGCTGATCTCGTGGCAGGCGCCGGACGAGGGACGGGTGTGCCCGGCGATCGTCATGGCGATGCCGGACAGCACCAGGCCCTCGGTGAGCACGGTCAGGAACCCGTCGTCGCCGCAGCCGCCGGGGTGGCGCAGCACGGCCTCGCCTGCCTGCCGGGCCAGCGCGGCGGCGAGGCCGTCGACCTTCTCGCCGTTGACCCGGTGGGACAGCTCCCAGTCGGCCACCGCGGAGATGTTGGAGACGGCGTCACCGACCCCGGAGCGCACGTAGCGGATCGGCGCCTCGCGGATCACCGCGAGGTCGACGACGAGCGCGATGGGCGTCGGCACGCCGTACGAGCCGCGGCCCGCGTCGTTGTCGAGTATCGAGACCGGCGAGCAGATGCCGTCGTGGGAGAGGTTGGTGGCCACCGCGACCATGGGCAGGCCCACTCGGGCCGCGGCGAACTTGGCGCAGTCGATGACCTTGCCGCCGCCGAGGCCGACGACCGCGTCGTAGCGGCCGGACTTCATGCCGTCGGCGAGACGCACCGCGTCGTCGATGGTGCCGCCGCCGACCTCGAACCAGTCGGCGCCGGGCAGGGACGGCTCCAGCCGCCTGCGCAGCCGTGCCCCCGAGCCGTCGCTGATCGCCACGGCCAGTTTCCCGGAGTCCGAGATCCGCTGGTCCGCAAGGACGCTCGCCAGGTCGTCCAGGGCGCCCGGCCGGACGTCCACGACGAGCGGCGAGGGGATGAGCCTCGTCAGTACCGGCACGTGATCTTCTCTCCTCGCGGGGCGGGGCGCTGTCGTTGATGATGCGCCCGGGGAGGTCCGGGGAAACGTGTGGTCCCGTGCGAACGGATTCCGTCCGGACGGGACCACACGTTTTGCGACAGGTGCCGGATCAGCCCTCGTCGGTGGCGGCCGTGACCGAGAACGGGCCCTGCTGGGCGGCCGCCGCGGTCTTCTTCGACGCCGTCTTCTTGGCCGTGGCCTTCTTGGCGGCCGTCGACTTGGCGGTCGTCGACTTGGCGGCGGCCTTCTTGGCGGTCGTCGTCTTGGCCGCCTTCTTGGCCGTGGCCTTCTTGGCGGCCGTCGTCTTCGTGGCCGCGGTCTTCTTGGTGGCGGCCTTCTTCGCCGTCGCCTTCTTGGCGGTCTTGCGGGCCGCCGCCTTCTTGGCCGGGGTGGCCTCCTCGGCGTCGGCCGGCGTGTCCACCGCGTCCGGGGCGTCCACCGTCGCGGCCTGCCCGGCCGTGTCCTCCGCGGCGGCCGACGGGACGACCGTGACGGCCGCCTCCTCGGACGCGGTGGACGTGGTGGGCTTGCGCACCGCACGGCGCCGCGGACGGGCCGGGGCCGCGCTCTCGGCCGCCGGGACCGCGCTCTCGGCCGGCTCGGCGACGGCCGGGGCCTCGGGCGCCTGCTCGGGCTGCTCGGCCGCCGTGGTCTCGGGGACCGTCAGTACGGCGGCCTCGGCTCCGGTGGGCGAACCGGCCGGTGCGGACACCTTGCGAGTGGCCCGACGGCGGGTACGGCCCTTGGGCGCGGCCTCGTCGGTCACGGGCGCGGCCGCCTCACCGGCGGCCGGGGCCGGGGCGCCGGAGACCGCGTCCTCGACGGCGGCGGGCTCGGCCAGCACCTCGGCGGCGGGCTCGCGCCGCACGGGACGCTCGACCTCGTCCGACACGGTGACGTCCTGCGCGGTCGGGGCCCCGCCGCGCGCGGCCTCGCCCTTGGCGCCCTTGGGCGCCCCGCGCGGTGCCGACGCCCGGCGGCTCGCCCGACGCCGGCCGCGACCGCGGGTGGCGGCGGCCTCGGCCTCGGCGGCGCTGCTGTACAGCTCCTCGTCCGCGCTGAAGTCGGGGGCGGGCAGGGCGACCGGCTCGGCCGCCTCGGCGGCCACCTCGGCCTCGGACTCGGTGTCCGCCTCCTGCTCCGCCGTCGGCCCGGTCTCGACCCCGGCGGTCTCGTGCTCGTGCGGCTGCTCGGCACCGGCCCGCGCCCGCTTGCGGCGCTTGCCCCCGCCACCGCCACCGGCCGCGGACGGCTGGTCGAGGTGGACGATGACACCGCGGCCGTTGCAGTGGACGCAGGTCTCCGAGAACGACTCCAGCAGGCCCTGGCCGACCCGCTTGCGGGTCATCTGGACCAGCCCCAGCGAGGTCACCTCGGCGACCTGGTGCTTGGTCCGGTCCCGGCCCAGGCACTCCAGCAGGCGCCGCAGCACCAGGTCCCGGTTGGACTCGAGCACCATGTCGATGAAGTCGATGACGATGATGCCGCCGAGGTCGCGCAGCCTCAGCTGGCGCACGATCTCCTCGGCCGCCTCCAGGTTGTTCCTGGTGACCGTCTCCTCGAGGTTGCCGCCCTGACCGGTGAACTTGCCGGTGTTGACGTCGACGACGATCATCGCCTCGGTCCGGTCGATCACCAGCGAACCGCCGCTGGGCAGCCACACCTTGCGGTCCAGCGCCTTGGCGAGCTGCTCGTCGATCCGGTACGTGGCGAAGACGTCGACCTCGCTGGTCCACTTGGACAGCCGCTCGGCGAGGTCCGGCGCCACGTGGGACACGTAGCCGTGGATGGTCTGCCAGGCGTCGTCGCCGCTGACGACGACCTTGGAGAAGTCCTCGTTGAAGATGTCGCGCACGACCCGGACGGTCATGTCCGGCTCGCCGTACAGCAGCGTGGGCGCGCTGGAGCTGCCGCCCTTGGCCTTCTTCTGGATGTCCTCCCACTGCGCCTGGAGCCGCTCGACGTCGCGGCGCAGCTCGTCCTCGCTGGCGCCCTCGGCGGCGGTGCGCACGATGACGCCCGCGTCCTCGGGGACGATCTTCTTGAGGATGCTCTTCAGCCGGGACCGCTCGGTGTCGGGCAGCTTGCGGCTGATGCCGGTCATCGAGCCCTCGGGCACGTAGACCAGGTAGCGGCCGGGCAGCGAGACCTGGCTGGTCAGGCGGGCGCCCTTGTGGCCGATCGGGTCCTTGGTGACCTGCACGAGGACCGACTGGCCGGACTTGAGGGCGGCCTCGATGCGACGCGGGCCGCCCGCCATGCCCAGCGCCTCGAAGTTGACCTCACCGGCGTACAGGACGGCGTTGCGGCCCTTGCCGATGTCGATGAAGGCGGCCTCCATCGACGGCAGCACGTTCTGCACCTTGCCGAGGTAGACGTTGCCGACGTACGAGGTGGCCTGCTCCTTGTTGACGTAGTGCTCGACGAGCACCCCGTCCTCCAGGACTCCGATCTGGGTGCGCTCGCCGTACTGGCGGACGACCATGACGCGCTCGACGGCCTCGCGGCGGGCCAGGAACTCGGCCTCGGTGATGATCGGCACACGCCGGCGGCCCTGCTCGCGGCCCTCGCGGCGGCGCTGCTTCTTGGCCTCCAGACGGGTCGAGCCCTTGATGGACTGCACCTCGTCGGACGGCTCGCCCTTCTCCCGCGCGGGTCGCGGCTCGCGCACCTTGACGACGGTGCGCTCGGGGTCGTCGGCGGAGGCGTCGGGGTCGCCCGAACCGTCCCCGGCCCGGCGGCGACGGCGACGGCGGCGACGGCTGCTGCTGGAGCCCCCGCCCTCGCCGGAGGCCGCCTCGCTCTCCTCGTCGTCGTCCTCCTCCGCCTGCTCGGCGGAGTCCGCGGTGTCCTGATCGGCCCGGTCGGCCGGCTCGTCGGTGTGCTCGGCCTCGCCGTCCGCCAGGTCGCCGTCGGCGGAGTCGCCCCGGCGGCGGCGACGGCCGCCCCGGCGACGGCGGCGGCGCGAGCCGGACTCCTCGAAGCCGTCGGCGTCGTCGTGGTCCTCGCCGGACCCGTCGGTGTCGGCCTCGGAGTCGGTGTCGGTGTCGGTCTCCGGCTCGTCCCGGGTGACCGCGGCCGTAGCCCGTTCCTCGGCGGCCTCCTCGGCCGCCGCGCCCCGGCGCTTGCGGCGTCGGCGCGAACCGGCGGACTGCTCCTCCGGGGACTCCGCGCTCTCCCCGGCGGGCTCGGCCTGCTTGGCCGGCTTCGCGGACTCGGTACCGGCCGCCTCGGCGGCGGCCTCGGCGGCGGCACGCTCGGGCGTCTGGAACTGGGGCTCGGCGAACACGGGCGCCTGGAACACGGCGACGGAGGGGCGCGAGGGGCGCTTGGGGGAATCCCCCTCGTCGGACCCCGCGGCGGTCTGCGGCGGGGCGGCGAACCCGGAGGCGGCCTTCCGGGTGGACCGGCGGCGCGCACGACGCGGAGCGGCGTCCTCGGCCGGCTCGGCGGTCTTCGCGGCTTCCTCGGTCGTCTTCGCGGCCTCGGTGCTCTTCGCGGCCTCGGTGCTCTTCGCGGCCTCGGGGGCTTCGGCGGCCTCGGGCTCGGTGGCGGGCGCGGGCTCGCTCGGGGCGGTCACCCGGCGCGTGGCGCGACGGCGGCCGCGGCCCTTGGGCGCGGCGTCCTCGGTCTCGGCCTCGGCGGGCGCGGCGGCGGGCTCCTGGGCCACGGCGGCGGGCTCGGCGTCCGACGCCGCCGCGGTGGCGGAGGCGGCGGACGGCTCGGTGGCCGTGGTCACGCTGCGGGTGGCGCGACGGCGGGTACGGCCCTTGGGCGCGGCGTCCTCGGTGGTCTCACCGGCCGCGGAGGCCGGCTCGGGCGCGACGGCCCGCGACGGTGCCGGGGTCTCGGCGACGGGCGACGCGGGGACGACGGTCTCGGCCGTCTCCGCCGACGTCGGGGCTCCGGCGGGCGCGGAGGCGCGGCGTACCGCACGGCGGCGCGGCCGGGCGGCGGGGGCGGGCTCCGGAGCCGCCTCGGGGGCCTCGGCCACCTGGGCGGTGGTCTCTTCGGCCTCCGCCTCGTCCGCCTCGTCGGTCACGGGCGCGACGGTCTCCGCCGCCGCCTGCGGCGCACCGGACGGCGGGCCCGCCGGGCGGGACGCGGCCCTGCGCCGACGGCGCGGCGGCAGGGTGTCGCTGGGGGTGTTCGATCCGGAGTTCGTCGAGGTGGTCGACGACTCGGTGGGTTCGGTCGGTTCGAGCATGCGGGGGTTTCTCCCGTCAGGCTCCCGGGCGCCGCGCCTGGTCCGGCATCGACATGTCGACCGCCGGTGACGTCCGCGGCTCGCGCGATGCGCGGTCGCCGCCGTCCGGGGCGCGGGCGCCGCTCGGAAGCTCATCCGTGTCTTGTCTCGCCGGTTCCGTACCCCTTGTCGTGCACGGCCTGGCGAAAGTCTTGTGGTCGGTGCGCTGCCCGACCCAGGTGGCTCCCGAGTTCGAGGGCGGCGCTACGACGTCCGTCCCTACGCGGAACCTTCCTTACGCCGGCGCCTTCGCGGCGGCGGGAGCGGCGGCCGGTTGCGGCTCGGGCGCTTCTGCCTCGCGGTCGGGCGCGAGCGGGTCGGTCACCGCACCGGTCTCTTCATCGAACAGCCCCTGCGCCAGCCTGGTCACCGCTGCGGGGACCGGCGGCGCCAGGTCGGCCACGGCGCGAAGACCGGACAGGACGTCGTCGGGTCGTACGGCAGGCGTCACGTGCCGAACAACCAGCCGCAGTATCGCACAGGGCCGGTCGGTCGGCCTATCAGCCGGTGCACCGTGCGTGGTGAGGGTCTCCAGGTGCGCGACGGCGGAGCGGGTGTCGAAGGTGCGGACACCGTTCTTGGTGCGGCGCTGCACCTCCACCACGGGGGCCGCGTCGAAGGCCGCGACGGCGGCCTCGGCCACCGCGGGCTCCACCCCGTCCAGCCGCAGCTCCCAGACGGAGGCCGTCAGCCGGTCGGCGAGCCCGGAGGTACGGGCCTCGACCGCGTCGACGACGTCGAGCCCGGCGGGCAGCGACGCGTCGAGGAGCAGCCGCAGCCGCTCCGGGTCCCGGGGCTGGGTGAGCGCGATCTCCAGGTACTCCGCCTCGCTGCCCGTGCCGGTGGGTGCGGCATTGGCGTAGGACACCTTCGGGTGCGGGGTGAACCCCGCCGAGTACGCCATCGGCACCTCGGCGCGGCGCAGCGCGCGCTCGAAGGCGCGCTGGAAGTCACGGTGGCTGGTGAACCGGAGGCGGCCGCGCTTGGTGTAGCGCAGTCGGATGCGCTGCACCGCGGGTACGGGCGGCGGGCCTTCGGGCTGTCGCTTGCCCAGGGGAACTTCTCCTTGTGTACGGCGGTCGGGACGGGGCACCGTCCTCGCCGCGGCGGGGGCAGTCGCGCCCCGGTCCTCTCCCCCAGGGTACGCGTTCCCGCCGCCGCGGGTTCCCGCCGGTACGCGAACCGCCACGACGGGACGCCTTGCGGCGTGACCGGCGTGGCGGTTCGTCCGGGGCGTGCGCGGGTCAGGTGAGGTCGCTCCGCGCCCAGGTCCAGCTTCCGGCGCCGTCCCCGCTGTCCCATACCTTCACGGGCCGGGTGAAGCCGGAACCCGTGCTGGTCAGCGTCCACAGACCGGTGCGGTTGCCGCTGCCGTCCGCCCGCGTGCCGTAGTCGTAGAGCATGCCGACGTCACTGCGGCCGTCGCCGTCGAAGTCACCCGTGACCGGCTTGGAGTTGCCCCAGGTCCAGCTGCCGCTGACCGCGCTGTCCCACACGCTCACCGGCTTGCCGAATCCGGCGCCCGTGCTCGTCAGGGTCCACAGCGTGGTGCGGTTGCCGCCGCCGTCCGTCCGGACACCGTTGTCGTACAGCACGCCGACGTCACCGCGGCCGTCGCCGTCGAAGTCGCCCGCGATCGGCGCGGAGCGGCTCCAGGTCCAGCTGCTCGCGCCGTCCCCGCTGTCCCAGACCTTCGCCGGCCGGGCGAAGCCGGAACCCGTGCTGGTCAGCGTCCACAGGCCCATCCGGTTGCCGCTGCCGTCCGCCCGCGTGCCGTAGTCGTACAGCACACCGACGTCACCGCGGCCGTCACCGTTGAAGTCACCCGCGACCGGCTTGGAGTTGCCCCACGTCCAGCTGCCGCTGACCGCGCTGTCCCACACCATGACCGGCTTGCCGAACCCGGAACCGGTACTCGTGAGCGTCCACAGCGTGGTGCGGTTGCCGCCGCCGTCCGTCCGGACACCGTTGTCGTACAGCACGCCGACGTCGTCGCGGCCGTCGCCGTCGAAGTCACCGGCGACCACCGCGGAGCGGCTCCAGGTCCAGCTGCCGCCGTCCTCGCTGTCCCAGACCTTCACCGGCTCGCCGAACCCGGAGCCGGTGTTGGTGAAGGTCCACAGCGCGGTGCGGTTGCCGCCGCCGTCAGTCCGGGTCCCGCCGTCGTAGAGCACGCCGACGTCGCTGCGGCCGTCGCCGTCGAAGTCACCGGCGAACGTCTTCGAGCGGGCGGCGTTCCAGCTCCCGAAGTCCTCGCTGTCCCACGTGCGCCGCGGCGCGGCGAAGCCGGACGCCCCGCTGGTCAGCGACCAGAGCGTGGTGTGGAAGCCGCCTCCCTCGAGGGCGCCGTTGTCGTAGAGCACACCGACGTCGCTGCGGCCGTCGCCGTCGAAGTCGGCCCTGGGGGTGGGCCGGGCGTTGGCGGTGATCCAGTCCCGGACGTCGTCGACGCGGGTGCTGATCGCGGCGGGGGCGGTGCCCGCGGGGGCCTCGTTGCCGAGGCAGCCGACCTGGTTGGAGCGGCTGCTGACCGCGACGAGTGCCGGCCTGCCGTCGACGGTGCGCACCGCGGGGCCGCCGGCGTCGCCCTGGCAGACCGAGGCGCCGTCCTGCCCGCCGAGGGTGACGTCGCCGCCGCCGACCGCGGTGACGGAGAACGTCCCGGTGTGCCGGTCGAGCGGCACCCATGCGCTCGCCGTACGGCCGTGTCCGACGACCGTCAGCTCCTGCCCGGCGGCGGGAGCCGCGGCGGCGACGGGGACGGGCGTCACGCCCGGCACGGGCTGCGCGAGACGGGCCAGCACGAGGTCGCGCTCGCCGTGCGGGCGGAGCTCCACGACGTTGCGGACCTGGTCGCCGCCCACGGTCGCGACGGTCTTCAGCGGGGGCGGCCCGGCCGGGACCGAGGAATCGGCGGCGGGGTCGTCGACGAAGCAACTGGCCGCCGTCAGCAGCCACTCGGGGGAGATCAGCGAGCCCGAGCAGCCCCGCTGGTGATCGCCGACGAGCAGCCGGGCGGTGAAGCCGTAGTCGGCCTCACCCGCGGGTTGGCCGACCACCGCGTGCGTCGGAGCGGCGGCCAGGAACAGCAGCGGTGCCGCGCCGAGCAGCGCCGCGGCCCTGACTCCGGCGGCCCGCAGGGCGCCGCCCCGCCGGAGCCGTCTCGGAGGTGAAACGGTCTTGACACGTGCGTTCATCGCAGTCCTAGGGATCGTCCGGCCGTGCTGGCTGAGGGCTGCGGTCCGCCGACTGTTTCCCACCGGTCGAAGAGCACCGGGACCCGCCCACGCACACGGCCCCTCCACCCCTGGTTCACAAGAAGAACCCCGTACCCGCACCCCTCGGTCATCCAAGACGACGCTTCGTGATCCCGTCCACGGTTCGAAACGAGGCAAACTGACCGTACGTCACGAACAGGCCGTGACGTACGTCACTTGACGGTCAGCGGCAGCAGCTTCTTGCCGGTCGGGCCGACCTGAATGGACGTGTCCATGGCGGGGCACACGCCGCAGTCGAAGCACGGCGTCCAGCGGCAGTCGTCGACCTCGGTCTCGTCGAGGGCGTCCTGCCAGTCCTCCCACAGCCACTCCTTGTCGAGTCCGGAGTCGAGGTGGTCCCAGGGCAGGACCTCCTCGTAGCCGCGCTCGCGGGTGGTGTACCAGTCGACGTCCACGCCGGTCGGCTCCAGGGCCTTGTCGGCGCAGGCCATCCAGCGGTCGTAGGAGAAGTGCTCGCGCCAGCCGTCGAAGCGGCCGCCGTCGTCGTAGACGGCGCGGATGACGGCGCCGAGGCGGCGGTCGCCGCGGGAGAGGAGGCCCTCGACGATGCCGGGCTTGCCGTCGTGGTAGCGGAAGCCGATGGAGCGGCCGTACTTCTTGTCGCCGCGGATCTTGTCGCGGAGCTTCTGGAGGCGGGCGTCCGTCTCCTCGGCCGACAGCTGCGGCGCCCACTGGAAGGGGGTGTGGGGCTTGGGGACGAAGCCGCCGATGGAGACCGTGCAGCGGATGTCGCCGGAGCCGGAGACCTCGCGGCCCTTGGCGATGACGCGGGTGGCCATGTCGGCGATCTGGAGGACGTCGTCGTCGGTCTCGGTGGGCAGGCCGCACATGAAGTACAGCTTCACCTGGCGCCAGCCGTTGCCGTAGGCCGTCGCGACGGTCCGGATGAGGTCGTCCTCCGAGACCATCTTGTTGATGACCTTGCGGATCCGCTCGGAGCCGCCCTCGGGGGCGAAGGTGAGGCCGGAGCGGCGGCCGTTGCGGGTCAGCTCGTTGGCCAGGTCGATGTTGAAGGCGTCGACGCGGGTGGACGGGAGGGACAGGCCGATCTTGTCCTCCTCGTACCGGTCGGCGAGGCCCTTGGCCACGTCGGCGATCTCCGTGTGGTCGGCGGAGGAGAGGGAGAGCAGGCCGACCTCCTCGAAGCCGGTCGCCTTGAGGCCCTTGTCGACCATCTCGCCGATGCCGGTGATGGAGCGCTCGCGCACCGGGCGGGTGATCATGCCGGCCTGGCAGAAGCGGCAGCCGCGGGTGCAGCCGCGGAAGATCTCCACCGACATGCGCTCGTGGACGGTCTCGGCGAGCGGGACGAGGGGCTGCTTGGGGTAGGGCCACTCGTCGAGGTCCATGACGGTGTGCTTGGAGACGCGCCACGGGACGCCGGAGCGGTTGGGCACGACGCGGGCGATGCGGCCGTCGGGGAGGTACTCGACGTCGTAGAAGGCGGGGACGTAGACGCCGCCGGTCCTGGACAGGCGGAGCAGGAGCTCCTCGCGGCCTCCCGGACGGCCCTCGGCCTTCCAGGCGCGGATGATCGCGGTGACCTCCAGGACGGCCTGTTCGCCGTCGCCGATGACCGCGCAGTCGATGAAGTCCGCGATCGGCTCGGGATTGAACGCCGCGTGGCCGCCGGCCAGGACGATCGGGTCGTCGATGCCGCGGTCCGCCGCCTCCAGCGGGATGCCCGCCAGGTCGAGGGCGGTGAGCATGTTGGTGTAGCCCAGCTCCGTGGAGAAGGAGAGGCCGAACACGTCGAAGGCGCCGACCGGGCGGTGGCTGTCGACCGTGAACTGCGGGACGGAGTGCTCCCGCATCAGCTCCTCGAGGTCCGGCCACACGCTGTAGGTGCGCTCGGCGAGGACGCCCTGCTGCTCGTTGAGCACCTCGTAGAGGATCATGACGCCCTGGTTGGGCAGGCCGACCTCGTAGGCGTCGGGGTACATCAGGGCCCAGCGGACGTCGCAGGATTCCCAGTCCTTGACCGTGGAGTTGAGCTCTCCGCCGACGTACTGGATCGGCTTCTGCACATGCGGGAGCAGCGCTTCGAGCTGCGGAAACACGGACTCGGCGGCCGGGGAGGCTTCGGCAGGCATCTCACGGGACCTTCGTGTGCTGACAAGGGGGACCATCCAGCCTAACCCGACCGGACAGGTCCCCCTTACCGCTCACCCCGCGGGTGCCGGGCTACGCCGACATCGGTCTCTGCACGGTGATCGACTGGAGCAGCCCCACCGCTATCCACACGGCGAACATGGAGGAGCCGCCGTAGGAGACGAAGGGCAGGGGCAGACCGGTGACCGGCATGATGCCGAGGGTCATGCCGACGTTCTCGAACGCCTGGAAGGCGAACCACGCGGCGATCCCGGCGGCGACGACCGTCCCGTACAGGTCCGGGGTGCCGCGGGCGATCCGGCACGCGCGCCAGAGGACCACGCCGAGCAGGGCGATGATGAGGCCCGCGCCGAGGAAGCCCAGTTCCTCGCCGGCGACGGTGAAGACGAAGTCGGTCTGCTGCTCGGGCACGAACCGGCCGGTGGTCTGCGAGCCGTGGAAGAGGCCGGAGCCGGTGAGTCCGCCGGAACCGATGGCGATGCGGGCCTGGTTGGTGTTGTAGCCGACGCCCGCGGGGTCGAGGGCCGGGTTGGCGAAGGCGGCGAAGCGGGCGATCTGGTAGTCGTCCAGGATGCCGAGCTGCCACACGGCGAGCGCCCCGGCGGTGCCCGCGCCGAGCAGCCCGAAGATCCAGCGGTTGCTGGCGCCGGAGGCGAGCAGGACGCCGAGCACGATGATGACCATGACCATGACCGACCCGAGGTCGGGCATGAGCATCACGATCAGCATCGGCACGGTGGCCAGGCCCAGGGCCTGGAGCACGGTGCGGTGGTCGGGGTGGGGCCGGTCCCCCGCGTCGACGCGTGCGGCCAGCAGCATCGCCATGCCCAGGATGATCGTGATCTTCACGAACTCCGAGGGCTGCAGCGAGAAGCCGCCGGGGAGCTTGATCCAGGAGTGGGCGCCGTTGATCGTCGAGCCGAGCGGGGTGAGCACCAGCAGGATCAGGGCCACGGACGCGCCGTAGAGGACGGGCACGGCGGTGCGCAGGGCGCGGTGGCCGAGCCAGACGGTGGCGACCATCAGGGCGAGCCCGATGCCGGTGTTCAGCAGGTGGCGGGTGAGGAAGTAGTACTGGTCGCCCTGGTTGAGTTCGGTGCGGTTGCGCGTCGCGGAGTAGACGAGCAGCGAACCCATCAGGGACAGCGCGACGGCGGCCAGCAGTATCGGCCAGTCGAGCCGCCGGGCCATGGAGTCCCGGGCGAAGAGGCGGGTCCAGCCTCCCTTGTCGGGGCCGTATCCGGAGACGTGGAAGCTGTTGCCGGTCATGTGCGTGCCCTCCGGCTTCTTCCCCTGGCGCCCGGCCGGGCGCCGCGCCCGGCGCCGCGTGCGCCGCCGCGCCGCCGCCGGCGGCGGGTGTCGCGGTTGCCCCCGTTCTGGTTGGGGGTGGTCGCCGGCTGGTCGCCCTCCTCGACGGGGGCGTACTCCTCGTCCGGGGAGGCCTTCTCGTCGGGCTGAAGTTCCTTGACGACGTCCTCGGGCATCTTCGGCGAGAGGATCGTGCCGTCGGACCTGATCTTCGGGAGCTGGGCCTGCGGCTTGGGCAGCAGGGCCTTCTTCGGGTCGATGTCGCCGTCGTCGGAGACGCCGTACAGCGCGTCGTAGATGTTGCGGACGGCGGGTCCCGAGGCGCCGGAGCCGGTGCCGCCCTGGGAGATCGTCATGACGATCGAGTAGTCCTTGGTGTACGTCGCGAACCAGGACGTGGTCTGCTTGCCGTACACCTCGGCCGTGCCGGTCTTGGCGTGCATCGGGATCTTGTCCTGCGGCCAGCCGACCTGGGCGAACCGCCAGGCGGCGGTGCCGCGGCTGGCGACGCCGGCGAGGGCCTCGTCCATCTTGGCGAGCGTGGTCTTGCTTATCGGCAGCTTGCCGTGCGCCGTGGGCGCGATCTCGCGGACCGACTTGCCGTCGGGGCTGACGACGGCCTTGCCGATGCTCGGGTCGTAGAGGGTGCCGCCGTTGGAGATGGCGGCGTAGATGGTGGCCATCTGGATGGGGGTGACGAGGGTGTCGCCCTGGCCGATGGAGTAGTTGATGGAGTCACCGGCGCGCATCTTGTTGCCGCTGTGGCAGTTCTCGTACGCGATCTTCTCGACGTAGGAGCCGTCCTTCTTGCCGGACTTGCACCAGGCGTCCTTGTTGGCCTCCCAGTACTCCTGCTTCCACTCGCGGTCGGGGACGCGGCCGCTGACCTCGTTGGGGAGGTCGATGCCGGTCTTGGCGCCGAGGCCGAACTGGTGGGCGGCCTTGTAGAAGTAGTCGTTGGGGTCCTTGGGGTTCATCCCGCCGTCCTTCTTCCACTCCTGGTGGGCCAGGCGGTAGAAGACGGTGTCGCAGGAGAGTTCCAGGGCGCGGCCGATGGTGATCATGCCCTCGTTGGCCGACTCGAAGTTCTTGAAGATCTGACCGCCGACGTCGTAGGCGCTGGAGCAGTCGTAGTTGCCGTCGAAGTCGTAGCCGGCCTCGACCGCGCCGGCCGAGGAGACGACCTTGAAGATGGAGCCGGGGGCGGCCTGGCCCTGGGTGGCGCGGTTGAGCAGCGGGTAGTTGGAGTCCTTGCCGGTGAGCTTCTTGTAGTCCTTGGCGGAGATGCCGCCGACCCAGGCGTTGGGGTCGTAGTCCGGGTTGGAGGCCATGGCGACGACGCGGCCGGTCTTGGCCTCCATCACCACGACCGCGCCCGCGTCGGCCTCGTAGAGCCGGTTGGTGTTGCGGTCCATCTCCTTGCGGGCGGCCTTCATCGCCTCGTTCAGCTCGTACTCGGCGACCCGCTGGACGCGGGCGTCGATGCTGGTGACGAGGTTGGAGCCGGGGGTGCCGGGGTCGGACTCGGCCTCGCCGATGACGCGGCCGAGGTTGTCGACCTCGTAGCGGGTGACACCGGCCTTGCCGCGCAGCGCCTTGTCGTACTGGCGCTCCAGGCCGGAGCGGCCGACCTGGTCGGAGCGCAGGAAGGGCGAGTCGGTGTCCTGGGCCTTCTGCAGCTCCTCGTCGGTGACCGGCGAGAGGTAGCCGAGGACCTGGGCGGTGTTGGACTCGCCGGGGGCGGCGTAGCGGCGTACGGCCATGGGTTCGGCGGTGATGCCGGGGAAGTCCTCGGCGCGTTCGCGGATCTGCAGGGCCTGCTTGACCGTGGCCTCGTCGGTGACGGGGATCGGCTGGTAGGGCGAACCGTTCCAGCAGGGCTGCGGGGTCTCGGCGTCGCAGAGGCGGACCTTGTCGATGACGTCCTGGGGCTTCATGCCGAGGACGCCGGCGAGCTTGGTGAGGACCGCCTTGCCGTCGTCCCTCATCTTCAGCAGGTCGGTGCGGGAGGCGGAGACCACGAGCCGGGTCTCGTTGTCGGCGAGGGCCACGCCGCGGGCGTCCAGGATCGAGCCGCGGGTGGCGGGCTGGACGACCTGCTGGACGTGGTTGCCGGAGGCCTTCTCGGCGTACTCGTCGCCCTGGCGGATCTGGAGGTACCAGAGGCGGCCGCCGAGGGTGGCGAGGAGGGAGAGGACGAGGATCTGGATGACGACGAGCCGGGTCTGGACGCGGGTACTGCGGCCGGTCTCCGGAATGTTAGTCATGGGCGCAGCCCATCCGGTTGAGGGTGGTGGTGGGCGACGGGTGGGGATCGGTCACTGGTTCTGGCTCCCCCTCACGAAGTATGTGCTGTTGGAGTGGTGCCGCCCGGTCACAGCCGCTTGACCCCCTTGATGCGTCCGGCGCGGGCCACCCGGGCGCGGGCCGTCTTCATCCGCAGCGCGTTGCGCTGTCTGCCGATGCGCAGGCCGGTGCCTGAGGAGAGCCAGCCGGAGGAGATGTCGGGGCTCTGGGCCGCGGAGTTGGTGTCGGCCAGCGGGTCGTTGTCGGCGCGGCGGGCGAGGGCCATGACGCCGGGGACGACGAAGGGCGCGAGCAGCAGGTCGTACAGGGAGGCCGTGAACAGCAGGCTGGGCAGGCCGACATGGCGGGCGGCGGTGTCGCCGACGAGGGCGCCGACACCGGCGTAGAGCAGGGTGGTGCCGATGGCGGCGCCGACGACCACGACCATGGGGCCGGTGGCCGACCGGAGCCGTCCGTTCTCCGGTTTGGCGAGGCCGGCGAGGTAGCCGATGACGCAGAGCACCAGGGCGTAGCGGCCGGCGGCGTGGTCGGCGGGTGGGGCGAGGTCGGCGAGGAGTCCGGCGCCGAAGCCGACGAGGGCGCCGCCGACGTGGCCGTAGACCAGGGCGAGGCCGAGGACGGTGAGCAGCAGCAGGTCGGGGACGGCGCCGGGCAGGTGGAGGCGGGCGAGGACGCTCACCTGGACCACCAGGGCGACGACGACCAGGGCGACGGACAGCAGGATCCGGTTGACGCGCATGGGGTGAAGGCTCCTACGGCTCGGTCTGCTCGTTCTGCTGGTCGGTCTGGTCGTTCTGGCCGGTCGCGTCGTTCTGACCGGTCGCGTCGTTCTGCCCGGCCTCGTCGTTGCGGTCCTGGCCCTCGGGGTCGGCGCCCGGGGTGACGGTGACCGTCACGGTCGGCGTGGGCTTCGGCTTGTCCTTCTCCGGGAGCACCGTGTCGCGCGGGTCCTTCTGCGGGGCCTGGACGACGACGCCGACGATGTCGAGCTTGGTGAAGCTGACGAACGGGGTGACCTCGAGGATGCGGGTCAGGTCGCCGCCGTTGGGGTCGACGCGGGTGACGGTGCCGACGGGCACGCCGGGCACGAACGGCCTGTCGGCCTGGGAGCCGAAGGTGACGAGGCGGTCGCCCTTCTTCACGTCGGCCTTGCCGTTGAGGAGTTCGACGCGCAGGGGGCGGCCGCCCTGTCCGGCGGCGAAGCCGAGTTCGTCACCGGCCTCCATCCGGGTGCCGACGGTGAAGTCCGGGTCGTTGGCGAGCAGCACGGTGGCGGTGTTCGGGCCGACAGTGGTCACGCGTCCGACGAGGCCGTCGCCGTTGAGGACGGTCATGTCGCGCTTGATGCCGTCGTCGGCGCCGACGTCGATCGTGATCGTCCAGGAGAAGCCCTGTGCGGCTCCTATGGCGATGACCTGGGCGCCCTTGATGCCGTACTGGCCGGCTCCGGCGAGCCCGAGCATCTTGTCGAACTGCTTGAGCCGGCTGCGGCCGCGCTCGTCGCTGCCGAGCTTCGCCTTCAGGGTCGCGTTCTGCGTTTCCAGTTCGGCGAGCCGGTCGTGCCGGTCGCCGGAGTCGCGGACCGCGGAGACCGCGTTGCCGACCGGGTCGACCGCGGAGGACACCCCGTTCTCGATCGGACCGAAGACGGTGGCCGCGGCCTGCCGGGCACCGTCGACCGGTGAGTCCTCCCCACCGCGGATGTCCACCGTGATCAGCGCGAACGCGATGGCGATCAGCAGCACCAGGAGCAGCCGGCTCTCTTTCGTGTCCCTCACGTGCGGCGGCCGTGCCTTCCTCGTCGAAATTCGGGAATCTCGGAATGTACGTGGCGGTGTTCAGGAATTCAGCTGATTCGGTACGTCGGGCGCGTGCGACGCATCGGGCACTTCGCACGCATCCGGTACTGGAACCCTCTATATCAACGATCCGCCGCACGAGAGGAGATCGTCTCGTACGGCGGAACCGAAGTGTTACGTCATCTGCGCGGCGAGGCGTCCAGCACCTGCTGGAGCGCCTCGAACTCCTCGACGCACTTGCCGCTGCCGAGCGCGACGCTGTCGAGCGGGTCCTCGGCGATGTGGATCGGCATTCCGGTCTCCCGGCGCAGCCGTTCGTCGAGCCCGCGCAGCAGCGCACCGCCACCGGTCAGGACGATGCCCCGGTCCATGATGTCGCCGGACAGCTCCGGCGGGCACTTGTCGAGGGTCGTCTTCACGGCGTCGACGATGGCGTTGACCGGCTCCTCGATCGCCTTGCGCACTTCGGCGGCGGAGATGACGACGGTCTTGGGCAGCCCGGAGACGAGGTCCCGGCCGCGGATTTCGGTGTGCTCGTCGGAGTCGAGGTCGTACGCGGAACCGATCGTGATCTTGATCTGTTCGGCCGTGCGCTCACCCAGCAGAAGGCTGTACTCCTTCTTCACGTGCTGGATGATCGCGTTGTCCAGCTCGTCACCCGCGACGCGGATGGACTGGGCGGTGACGATGCCGCCGAGCGAGATGACCGCGACCTCCGTGGTGCCGCCGCCGATGTCCACCACCATGTTGCCCGTGGCCTCGTGGACCGGCAGGCCGGAGCCGATGGCCGCGGCCATGGGCTCCTCGATGATGTGCACCTGCCGGGCGCCGGCCTGGGACGACGCCTCGATGACGGCACGGCGCTCGACGCCGGTGATGCCCGAGGGCACACAGACGACGACCCGCGGACGAGCCAGATACCGCCGCTTGTGGATCTTCAGGATGAAGTAGCGGAGCATCCGCTCGGTGATCTCGAAGTCGGCGATGACGCCGTCCTTCAGCGGGCGCACGGCAACGATGTTGCCGGGCGTGCGCCCGATCATCTTCTTCGCTTCGGCGCCGACCGCGAGGATGCCACCGGTGTTGGTGTTGATCGCGACGACGGACGGCTCGTTGAGTACGATCCCGCGACCCCTGACGTACACCAGCGTGTTGGCGGTCCCGAGGTCGACAGCCATGTCACGGCCGATGAACGACATTGAGTTCCCCATCAGGATTCGACTGGCCTTCCCAGGAGCTTTTGAGGGCTTTTCAGGTAGGCGAAGTGGGTGCAGTGACGCGTGGAGGCTTCTATCGTAGACGCGCTTTCGCGAACACTGCGCGAGGGTCTTCGCCATTGTCAGCAGATGGCGGGCCGCCTCGCTCCTGGAGACGGGCCAACGGTGGGATCCGTTCCCCCGATCAGGCGCGCATATGCCACAGGGCGGTCGCTTTTGCGCGACCGCCCCGGCTCCGCCTGAGCCATTCGGCTGACGTGACGTCAGAAAAAAGCCTCTCCGGCGTGTTGCGAAGGGGGCTCAGACCCGGCCCGGGAAGAAGATCTTCAGCTCGCGCTCGGCGGACTCCTCGGAGTCGGAGGCGTGGATCAGGTTCTCCCGGACGATCACGCCGTAGTCGCCGCGGATGGAGCCGGGCGCGGCGGCGATCGGGTCGGTCGGGCCGGCCAGCGCGCGTACGCCCTCGATGACCCGCTCGCCCTCGACGACCAGGGCGACGACCGGGCCGGACGCCATGAACTCGACCAGCGGCTCGTAGAAAGGCCGGCCGACGTGCTCGGCGTAGTGTTGCTCCAGGAGGGCACGGTCCAGCGTCCGCTGTTCCAACGCGGTGATCTGCCAGCCGGCCTTGCGCTCGATACGGCTGATGATCTCGCCGACCAGTGAGCGGCGGACGGCATCCGGCTTCAGGAGGACGAGAGTGCGCTGGGTCATGATGTGCGGCTCCTTGCAGGCCAGAAAGACGAATGGCCTGAGGCTACCGGGTCGGGCTCTGCGACTGGCACCCGGACCGCTCCCAGTAGGCCCCGCTATGTGCGGGGAGCAGGATCAGCAGTACGCCGAGCACAAGGGTAAGCCGGGAACATCTCCGCGTGTGCGGAGAGGGCCCGGGTGCCACAAGCAGTAAAGCACCCGGCACCGACAAAACCCTGCTACGCCTGCTGCGCGGCGAACCTCGCCTTCGCCTCGTCGATCTTCCGCCCGTAGTGCACGGACGCCCACCACAGGGCGCCGAAGATCGCGCCCAGGAAGAACATGGTCGGCACGACGAAGCCGGAGGCGATCAGGGCGATCTGCAGGGCCCACCCGAAGGCGACCCCGCCGGGACGGGTCACGAAGCCGCACAGTGCGACGCACAGGAACATCGCGATGCCGCTGACCGTCCACACGGTCCCCATGGACAGGTCGGGGTCCTTCATGGCGACCAGTCCGGCGAAGCCGATCACGAAGACCTCGCCGATCAGAGTCGAAGCACAGAGCGTACGCACGGTTACTCAGCCCTTCCCGAGGAGCAGTCGGGCCTCGCCGACGGTGAAGACGGAACCGGTGACGAGGACACCGCCGCCCGCGAACTCGCCCTCTTCCTCGGCCAGCGTGATCGCGGCCTCCAGGGCGTCCGGCAGCCGCGGCTCGACCTGGACGCGGTCCTCGCCGAAGACCTCGACGGCGACCGCGGCGAGCGCGTCGGCGTCCATCGCCCGCGGGCCGGTGTTCTGGGTGACGACGATCTCGGCGAAGACCGGCTCGAACGCCTCGAGCAGTCCCCGCGCGTCCTTGTCGCCGCTGACGCCGACCACTCCGACGAGCCGGCTGAACTGGAAGGCCTCCCCGACCGCCTCGGCGGTGACCCGGGCGCCCGCCGGGTTGTGCGCGGCGTCAAGGACCACGGTCGGCGAGCGCCGCACCACCTCCATCCGGCCCGGCGAGGCGACGGAGGCGAAGGCCTTGCGGACGGTGTCGACGTCCAGTGGCTCGGGGCGCTGCGCACCGACGCCGAAGAACGCCTCGACGGCGGCCAGCGCGACCGCCGCGTTGTGTGCCTGGTGGGCGCCGTGCAGCGGCAGGTAGACCTCGGTGTACTCGCCACCGAGTCCGCGCAGGGTCATCAGCTGCCCGCCGACGGCGACCTCGCGGGCGACGACGCCGAACTCCAGCCCCTCGCGGGCCACGGTGGCGTTGACGTCCACGGCCTTCTTCAGCATGACCTGCGCCGCGTCCACCGGCTGCTGGGCCAGGATGACGGTGGCGTCCTGCTTCACGATGCCGGACTTCTCGACCGCGATCTCGCCGGGCGTCTCGCCGAGCCGGTCGGTGTGGTCCAGGTCGATGGGGGTGACGACGGCGACGTCCCCGTCGATGACGTTGGTGGCGTCCCAGGAGCCGCCCATGCCGACCTCGACGACGGCCACGTCCACGGGCGCGTCGGCGAAGGCCGCGTACGCCATGCCGGTGAGCACCTCGAAGAACGACAGCCGGTACTCCTGCCGCGCGTCGACCATCTCGACGTACGGCTTGACGTCCTCGTACGTCTCGATGAACCGCTCGGCGGGGATCGCCGCGCCGTCCAGGCTGATGCGCTCGGTGATCGACTGCACGTGCGGCGAGGTGTACCGCCCGGTGCGCAGCTCGAAGGCGCCGAGCAGGGCCTCGATCATGCGGGCGGTGGAGGTCTTGCCGTTGGTGCCGGTGATGTGGATGGAGGGGTACGAGCGCTGCGGCTCGCCCAGTACGTCCATCAGCGCGGCGATCCGGGTGACGGACGGCTCCAGCTTGGTCTCGCCCCAGCGGGTCGCCAGCTCCGTCTCGACGGCGCGCAGGGCCGCGTCCACCTCGGGGTCCTCGGGGCGCCCGGGGACGTCGGCCTGCGGAGGGCCGCCCTGGGTGCGCAGGGTGCGGCTGCCGGCCTCGATGACGGCGAGGTCGGGGTCGCGGGTGGTCTCCGCGTCGATGATCTCGTCGAAGGGGTCGAGGGGGTCGGGCTGGTCGTTCTCGCCGGGGATGTCGCTCACGGGGACCAGTCTACGTACCCCGTGCCCCGTATCCGCGGGCAGTCGTGCCGCTGGGGGCGATGGGGATCCCCCCGCTTGAGCGTAGCCGAGAGCGGGGGGAGGGTGGGCGCGGGCAGCACCCCGTGAGCGCCGGGCTGCGCGGTGCCCTGCGGCGCGCAGAACGGAGTGGGGTGGCTTGGGTCTCGCGGCGAGTGCGGCGCCGTCGTGGCTGGTCGCGCAGTTCCCCGCGCCCCTGAGTAACGAAGGCCCCCGGCGCCACCATGGCACCGGGAGCCTTCACTGACGTAGGGGCGTCACGCCTCCGGCAGCTTCTCCAGCTGGGCGGCGATGCGGGCGATGTCCTCGTCCGCCTTGGTCAGGCGGCCGCGGATCTTGTCCACGACGTGGTCCGGGGCCTTCGCCAGGAACGCCTCGTTGCCGAGCTTGGCGCCCGCCTGGGCCTTCTCCTTCTCGGCGGCGGCGAGGTCCTTGGCCAGCCGCTTGCGCTCGGCGGCGAAGTCGATGACCCCGGAGAGGTCGAGGGCCACCTCGACACCCGCGACCGGCAGCGTGGCCGTCGCGGCGAATCCGTCGCCCTCCGGCTGGAGCCGCAGCAGCTGCCGGACGGCCGCCTCGTGGGCCGCGAGCGCGCTGCCCGCGAGGGTCAGCCGGGCCGGGACCCGCTGGCCGGGCTGGAGCCCCTGGTCGGCGCGGAAGCGGCGCACCTCGGTGATGACGGACTGGACGGTCTCGATCTCCCGCTCGGCGGCCGCGTCCCGGAAGCCCGAGTCGGTGGGCCACGCGGCGATGACGACCGACTCGCCGCCCGTGAGCGTCGTCCACAGCGTCTCGGTGACGAAGGGGACGATCGGGTGCAGGAGGCGCAGCGTGACGTCCAGGACCTCGCCGAGGACGCGCTGGGAGACCTCGGCGGCCTCGCCGCCCGCCTGGAAGGTGGTCTTGGACAGCTCGACGTACCAGTCGAAGACCTCGTCCCAGGCGAAGTGGAACAGGGCGTCGGAGAGCTTCGCGAACTGGTAGTCCTCGTAGTACGCGTCGACCTCGGCGACCACCGAGTTCAGGCGGGAGAGGATCCAGCGGTCCGTGGACGACATCCGCGAGGCGTCGGGCAGCGGGCCCTCGACCGTCGCGCCGTTCATCAGCGCGAAGCGGGTGGCGTTCCAGATCTTGTTGGCGAAGTTCCGGGAGCCCTGGACCCAGTCCTCGCCGATCGGGACGTCGACGCCCGGGTTGGCGCCGCGCGCGAGGGTGAAGCGCAGGGCGTCGGAGCCGTACTTGTCCATCCAGTCCAGCGGGTTGACCACGTTCCCGAAGGACTTGGACATCTTCTTGCCGTTCTGGTCACGGACCATGCCGTGCAGGGCGATGGTGTGGAACGGCGGGGTGCCGTCCATGGCGTAGAGGCCGAACATCATCATCCGGGCGACCCAGAAGAAGAGGATGTCGTAGCCGGTGACCAGGACGGAGTTCGGGTAGAACTTCGCGAGCGACTCGGTCTGCTCGGGCCAGCCGAGGGTGGAGAACGGCCACAGGCCGGAGGAGAACCAGGTGTCCAGGACGTCGGAGTCCTGGTACCAGCCCTCGCCGCTCGGCGGCTCCTCGCCGGGGCCGACGCAGACGACCTCGCCCTCGGGGCCGTACCAGACGGGGATGCGGTGGCCCCACCACAGCTGGCGCGAGATGCACCAGTCGTGGAGGTTGTCGACCCAGTCGAAGTACCGCTTCTCCATCTCCTGCGGGTGGATCTTGACCTTGCCGTCGCGGACGGCGTCACCGGCGGCCTTGGCCAGCGGGCCGACCTTGACCCACCACTGCATGGACAGGCGCGGCTCGATGGTGGTCTTGCAGCGCGAGCAGTGGCCGACGGAGTGGACGTAGGGCCGCTTCTCGGCGACGATCCGGCCCTCGGCGCGCAGCGCGGCGACGATGGCGGAGCGGGCCTCGAGGCGGTCCTGGCCCTGGAAGGGGCCGTGGGCGGTGATGACGGCGTGCTCGTCCATCACGGCGATGGAGGGCAGGCCGTGCCGCTGGCCGATCTCGAAGTCGTTCGGGTCGTGGGCGGGCGTCACCTTGACGGCGCCGGTGCCGAACTCGGGGTCGACGTGCTCGTCGGCGACGACCGGGATGGAGCGGTCGGTCAGCGGGAGCTTGATGAGCTTGCCGACCAGGTGCCGGTAGCGCTCGTCGTCGGGGTGGACGGCGACGGCGGTGTCGCCGAGCATCGTCTCCGCGCGGGTGGTGGCGACGACGATGGTCTCGTCGCCCTCCCCGTACTTCATGGAGACCAGCTCGCCGTCGTCGTCCTGGTACTCGACCTCGATGTCGGAGATCGCGGTCAGACAGCGCGGGCACCAGTTGATGATGCGCTCGGCGCGGTAGATCAGCTCGTCGTCGTAGAGCCGCTTGAAGATGGTCTGGACGGCCTGCGAGAGGCCCTCGTCCATCGTGAAGCGCTCACGGGACCAGGCAACGGCGTCGCCGAGGCGGCGCATCTGGCCGCTGATCTGCCCGCCGGACTCCGACTTCCACTGCCAGACGCGCTCGACGAACGCCTCCCGGCCGAGGTCGTGCCGGGACTTGCCCTCCTTGGCCAGTTCGCGTTCGACGACGTTCTGCGTGGCGATGCCGGCGTGGTCCATGCCGGGCTGCCACAGCGTCTCGAAGCCCTGCATGCGCTTGCGGCGGGTCAGGGCGTCGATGAGCGTGTGCTCGAAGGCGTGCCCGAGGTGCAGGCTTCCGGTGACGTTCGGCGGCGGGATGACGACGGTGTACGGCGGCTTGTCGCTCTTCGCGTCGGCCTCGAAGTAACCCCGTTCCACCCAGCGCTCGTACAGCTGCGCCTCTACGTCGGCCGGCGTGTACTGGGTCGGCAGATCGGTGGTGGGCGCGGGCTGCGGCTGCTGAGAGTTCTCGGTCACGGGGGTCAGTTTACGGGCGTCACGGCCCTGTCCCGAAACGCGTTTCGTTTGTAACGGTGCGGCCCCCGGTGACCTGCGCACGCCAGGTCTGGGTGAGGATGTCGGAGCCACGTAAACATCTGGAGGGGAACCCAGGAATGAGCCACAACCAGCCGGGCCCGTACGGCGGGCAGCCCCAGCAGCCCGGGCCGTACGGCCAGCCGGGACCGTACGGCCAGCAGCCGCCGCAGGCCCCCCAGCCCGGCTACGGCTACCCCCAGCAGGCGCCTCCCCCGCAGCCGGGCTACGGCTACCCGTCCCAGCCCCAGCAGGGCGGCGTCCCGCCGCAGACTCCCCCGTACGGCCAGCAGCAGCCCGGCTACGGCCAGCAGCCCCCGTACGGTCAGCAGCCGCCGTACGGGCAGCAGCCCTACGGCATGCCGCAGCCCCCGGCGTCGGGCGGTGGCAAGAAGAAGGCCGGTCTGATCATCGGCGCGGTGGCGGTCGTGGCGGCGATCGGCGTGGGTGCGTACTTCGTGATCGGCGGGGGCGGTGGCGCCGGCGGCCTGGAGGACGACGGCGCGCACAAGCTGACGACGCCCGCGAAGGCGCTCGGCGAGTACACCAAGGTCCAGGGCCAGGAGAGCGGTGACTCGGACACCGCCAAGGACATGGAGAAGAGCGGCGTCAAGGACGGCACCGCCGTCGTCGGGCAGTGGTCGACCGCCGACTTCAGCGGCTACGACCCCCAGGACCCCTCCACCATCCCCGACAAGTCGGAGCTGCTGACCGCCAAGGGCTTCACGTTGCTGGGCGCGTACGGCACGATCGCCGAACCCGAGGCAGTCCTGGACAAGTTCTTCGCCAACATCCAGAAGGAAGTCAGGGAGAGCTCCACCAGCGACACCGGCGGCATGCAGAACGCCGAGCTGGTCGGCGAGCCCGAGGAGGTCGAGATCGACGGCACCGTCGCCAAGTGCCAGTCGACCAAGGCCACCAACGCGCTGACCAAGAAGGTGTCGACCGACTGGTTCTGCGCCTGGGCCGACTACAGCACGGTCGCCATGGTCTCCCCGGGTGACAACTCCGGTACCGGGGTGGACAAGAAGACCGCGATCGACATCACGACGAAGCTGCGGGACGAGGTCCGCGTCAAGTCCTGACGCGCGTGCGACGCGAACGAGGGAGGGGCCCGGTCGATTCGACCGGGCCCCTCCCTCGTCGGTGGCGCGTGACCGGCTACGCCGTCTTCTGCTCGCCCGGGCCGCGCCCGCGCGAATCCCGGGGGATCAGCGTCGGGTTGACGTTGGAGAGGACCACGTCGGCGGTGATGACGACGCGGGCGACGTCCTTGCGGGAGGGGACCTCGTACATGACGCCCTGGAGGACTTCCTCCATGATGGCGCGCAGGCCGCGGGCGCCGGTCTGGCGGAGGATGGCCTGGTCGGCGATGGCCTCCAGGGCCTCGCGCTCGAAGTCCAGCTCCACACCGTCGAGTTCGAAGAGGCGCTCGTACTGCTTGACGAGCGCGTTGCGCGGCTCGACCAGGATCTGGAGGAGCGCCTCGCGGTCGAGGTTGTGCACCGAGGTGATGACCGGGAGCCGGCCGATGAACTCGGGGATCATGCCGAACTTGACCAGGTCCTCCGGCATGACCTGCTCGAACTGGTCCTTGGACTCGATCTCCCGCTTGGAGCGGATCGTCGCGCCGAAACCGATGCCCTTGGCGCCGGCCCGGCCCTCGATGATCTTCTCCAGGCCCGCGAAGGCACCGCCCACGATGAACAGGACGTTCGTCGTGTCGATCTGGATGAACTCCTGGTGCGGGTGCTTGCGGCCGCCCTGCGGCGGGACGGAGGCGGTGGTGCCCTCCAGGATCTTCAGCAGGGCCTGCTGGACGCCCTCGCCCGACACGTCACGCGTGATGGAGGGGTTCTCGCTCTTCCGCGCGACCTTGTCGATCTCGTCGATGTAGATGATCCCGGTCTCGGCCTTCTTGACGTCGTAGTCCGCCGCCTGGATCAGCTTCAGCAGGATGTTCTCGACGTCCTCGCCGACGTACCCCGCCTCGGTGAGCGCCGTGGCGTCGGCGATCGCGAACGGGACGTTCAGCATGCGGGCCAGGGTCTGGGCGAGGAGGGTCTTGCCGGAGCCCGTGGGGCCCAGCAGGAGGATGTTGGACTTCGCCAACTCGATGGCGTCCTCGCGGCCTTGGGCGCCGCCGTTCTCACCGGCCTGGACCCGCTTGTAGTGGTTGTACACCGCGACGGAGAGGGCCTTCTTGGCCGCCTCCTGGCCGACCACGTAGCCCTCGAGGAACTCGTAGATCTCGCGGGGCTTCGGGAGCTCCTCCCAGCGCACCTCGCTGGTCTCGGCCAGCTCTTCCTCGATGATCTCGTTGCAGAGGTCGATGCACTCGTCGCAGATGTACACACCGGGCCCTGCGATGAGCTTCTTGACCTGCTTCTGGCTCTTGCCGCAGAACGAGCACTTGAGCAGATCGCCGCCGTCACCGATGCGTGCCACGGTGTGCTTCCCCTTCGCCTGGGAGACTCCCCGACGTCGACGTCACGTCGACGGCGGGCGGACTCCTGGTGCTGCCTTATGTCCGACGGTACCTTGCCGGGCCCCTCGTCCGGGCCCCCCTTGGCACGGTTCCCTTTGACGTGAACCGCGTCAAACCGTGCCAAGGAGCGGCAGACGATACAGCCTCCCGCCTAGCGGAGAGAGGAGTTGTCCATCTTCCGGGTGGTGATGATCTGGTCGATCAGGCCGTAGGCCAGCGCGTCCTCGGCCGTGAGGATCTTGTCGCGCTCGATGTCCTCGCGGATCTTCTCGACCGGCGTGGTGGAGTGCTTGGCCAGCATCTCCTCCAGCTGCGAGCGCATCCGGAGGATCTCGTTGGCGGCGATCTCCAGGTCGGAGACCTGGCCGCGGCCGGTCTCGCTGTACGGCTGGTGGATCAGCACGCGGGCGTTCGGCAGCGCCATGCGCTTGCCCGGCGTACCGGCGGCCAGCAGGACGGCGGCGGCGGAGGCGGCCTGGCCCATGCAGACGGTCTGGATGTCCGGCTTCACGTACTGCATCGTGTCGTAGATGGCCGTGAGCGCGGTGAAGGAGCCGCCGGGGCTGTTGATGTAGACCGAGATGTCCCGGTCGGGGTCCATCGACTCCAGGCACAGCAGCTGCGCCATGACGTCGTTGGCGGAGGCGTCGTCGATCTGGACGCCGAGGAAGATCACGCGCTCCTCGAAGAGCTTCGCGTACGGGTCGTACTCGCGCACGCCCTGCGAGGTGCGCTCGACGAAGCGCGGGATCACGTAGCGGGACTCGGCGGACGGGCCGGTGTACTCGGCACGCGTGCGGTCGTACAGGCCGCTGCCGGGGAAGTCGTTCACAGTGTCTCCTGTAAAGGGGCTGAGGCGGTCGGTCCGGGGCGGGGGATGGCTCAGGCGCCCGTACCGCCGCCGCCCGGCATACCGGCGGCCGTGGCGATGACGTCGTCGATGAGGCCGTACTCCTTGGCCTCGAAGGCGTCGAACCAGCGGTCGCGGTCCGAGTCGCGGGTGATCTGCTCGATCGTCTGGCCGGTGTGCTGCGAGGTGAGCTCGGCCATGCGCTTCTTGGTGTGCAGCAGCCGCTCGGCGTGGATCTTGATGTCCGAGGCCGAGCCGGCGAGGCCGGCGGAGGGCTGGTGGATCAGGATCTCGGCGTTCGGCAGCGCGAAGCGCTTGCCGGGGGTGCCCGCGCTGAGCAGGAACTGCCCCATGGAGGCCGCGAGGCCCATGGCGATCGTCACCACGTCGTTCTTGATGTACTGCATGGTGTCGTAGATCGCCATGCCGGCCGTGATCGAACCGCCCGGGCTGTTGATGTACAGGAAGATGTCCTTCTCCGGGTCGGAGGCAAGGAGCAGCAGCTGTGCGGTGATCTTGTTGGCGATGTCGTCGTCGACCGGCTGGCCGAGGAAGATGATCCGCTCGCCGAGCAGTCGGTTGTAGACCTGGTCGCCGAGGCCGCCACCGATGGAGGGCTCGCCGGCGGCTGAGGGCATCAGATTCGTCACGTATCCACCTGCTCGTCTTACGACGGCGCCGGGCCGTCTCACGTTTCCCTGCGGGGCTGGAGCCGCTTTCGGGGACTCCCCTGCCCTCGTATTCATGGACCCTAACGCGGTGACCCTCCGGTGCCATCCCGGTTCTGCGGGTGTTCGCCTCGGGCGTAGCGGTACGCGGCGGTGCGCTTGGCGGCGTCTCACCGTTGCGGTGTGTGTGCGTCGCCGGGTGCGGGCCGTCTGTGACTGGTCGCGCCCACGCGGCGGAGCCGCACAGTGATACAGCCCCGCGCCCCTGGCGGGGCCGTCCTGCCGTATGCGGAACGGGCCCCGGCGTTGGTCGTCCGGGGCCCGTTCCGCGTCCGTCTGGGGAGACGCGAGGGGGGTCAGCCCTCGGTCTTCTCCTCGGCCTTGTCGGCCTCGGGGGCGTCGGACTCGGTGGTGGCGGCCTCGGTGGCCTCCGTCTCCTCGTCCTCCTCGTCGTCCAGGTCGACGACCTCGCCGTTGGTGTCCTTGACCGTGGCCTTCTCGACCACGGCGGCCAGGGCCTTGCCGCGGGCGACCTCGCCGACGAGGAGCGGGACCTGGCCCTGCTCGACGACGGCCTGGGCGAACTGGTCGGGGGACATGCCGGAGGAGGCGGCGCGGCGCATGAGGTGCTCGGTCAGCTCTTCCTGGCTGACGTTGAGCTTCTCCTGCTTGACCAGCTCGTCGAGGACGAACTGGGTCTTGATGCCCTTGACCGCGGCCTCGCGGGTCTCGGTCTCGAACTCCTCGGCGGTCTTGCCCTGGAGCTCGAGGTACTTCTCGAGGTCGAGGCCCATCTGGCCGAGCTGGTGGTGCTCGAGGTTGTGCTTGCGGGTGTTGACCTCGTCCTCGAGGAGCTTCTCGGGGACCGGGACCTCGACCAGCTCGAGCAGCTTGTCCAGGACGCGCTCCTGGGCCTGCGTGGCCTGGTCGTACTGCTTCATGTTGGCGAGGCGCTTGCGGCTGTCGGCCTGCAGCTCCTCCAGCGTGTCGAACTCCGACGCGAGCTGGGCGAACTCGTCGTCCAGCTCGGGCAGCTCGCGCGCGGCGACCTGGGTGACCTTGACGGTGACCTCGGCCTCCTTGCCGGCCGCCGAGCCGCCCTTGAGCTCGGAGGCGAAGGTGGCCTCGCCACCGGCCTGAAGGCCCTTGACGGCGTCGTCGATGCCGTCGAGCAGCTCGCCGGAGCCGATGGTGTAGGACACACCGTCGGCGACGCCGTCCTCGAGGACCTCGCCGTCGACCTTGGCCTGCAGGTCCAGGGTGAGGACGTCGCCGTCCTCGGCGGCCCGCTCGACCGGCGTGGTGGAGGCGAAGCGCTCGCGCAGCTGCTCCACCGACTTCTCGACGTCCTCGTCGCTGATCTCGACGGCGTCGACCTCGACCTCGATGCCGGAGTAGTCCGGGATCTCGATGGAGGGGCGGATGTCGACCTCGGCGGTGAAGTTCAGCGTCTCGCCGTCCTTCAGCTCCGTGATGTCGACCTCGGGCTGGCCGAGCGGGTTCAGCTCGGCCTCGTTGACCGCGTCGGTGTAGAACTTGGGAAGCGCGTCGTTGACCGCCTCCTCCAGAACCGCACCGCGGCCGAACCGCTGGTCGATGACCCGGGCCGGGATCTTGCCCTTGCGGAAGCCCTTCACCGTGACCTGCTGGTTGATCTTCTTGTACGCCGCGTCGAGGCTGTCCTTGAGCTCCTCGAAGGGCACCTCGACAGTGAGCCGAACCCGGGTCGGGTTCAGGGTCTCCACGGCGCTCTTCACGGTTCGGTCTCCTTGGTGGCTGACTTCTTGGGTTCTGCCGGACGCCAGAGAGGATGTCCGGCAAACTTCGCCGCCCGGAGACTTCATACGCTGAGACACACGGGCGTGCAGCTTGCATAGTAACGGCAGCGACTACACGGCCCAAAAGGCGATCACTCGTGCTCGTCGAGGAGATCGGCCGATGAGGGTCGGACGGTGGTCGGGGTGGCGGGATTTGAACCCACGGCCTTCCGCTCCCAAAGCGGACGCGCTACCAAGCTGCGCCACACCCCGTCTGGTGCGACACGTAGGGTACATGCCCCCGGCCACCGGGGACCGCAGGATTTCCCGAGCGTCCGCGGAGGTCCGGCGCGGACCGGAAGGGGTGTGCGGCGAGGGGTGGTGACCCGCTAGGATGCCTCCAGTGCCGCGGTCAGCGACCTGCGGCGCACGCTGTGCGGGCGTAGCTCAATGGTAGAGCCCTAGTCTTCCAAACTAGCTACGCGGGTTCGATTCCCGTCGCCCGCTCCAGACGACTCAGGGCCAGGTCAGAGGATCATTCCTCCGCCTGGCCCTGATCGCTTTCCGGGGTCTCGATCAGTCGGTCGTGTCCCCGGCGTGCCCCTTGGCCTTTCGGTCTTTCTTCTTCTTGACCTTCCGGGGCTTCTTCCGGCCCTTGTCGACGAGCCCGGACACGGCATTAGCGATCAGCCGGTCACGCTCGGCACTGGCGTGCTGATAGATCAGCGCGGCCCGGGCGGTGCTGTGGCCCATGCGCGCCATCAGCTCCCGCGTGCTCGCCCCGGTCGAGGCGGCGAGGGTGTTGCCGGTGTGCCGGAGATCATGAAAGTGCAGGCCCTTGATGCCGGCAAGGGTGCACGCGCTGCGCCACAGCCGATTGAAGTGGTTCCTCCGAGGAGTCGCGCCCTTTGCACCGATGAACACTCGACCGTCGGCGCCCGGCTCGGCGTACTGCTTCAGGTGCTCGCGGACGTCCGGGATGATCGCGGCGGGGATGGACACCGTGCGCTTTCCCGCCGCACTCTTAGGCGCCTTGATCTCTCGCTGACCATTGTTGAGTTCGGCGACGGATCGGCGGACGCGCACGGCGCCGTGGTCCAGGTCGACATCCCGGCAGTGCAAGCCAATCAGTTCGCCCCAGCGAAGTCCGAGGAAGCCCGCCATGAGGACGAGTGCCCGGTAGCGGGGCTGGATGGCGTCGGCGATGTCGTACACCTCCTGCACGGTCGCGGTCGGCCGCTCCGGGGTGTGGACCACGCTCGCGCCCTTGATCGTGCACGGGTTGCGCCGAATCATCTGGTCGGCAACAGCGGTGTGCAGGATGGCGCGCAGCAGGGCGTATGCCTTCGCGACGGTCGTCGGGCCAGCACCAGCGGCGAGTTTGTCGGCACGCCAACGGCGCACGAGCGGGGGCGAGATATCCGCGACGTTGACCACACCGAACGTGGGTTCAAGGTGGTGCCGCAGCAGCGAGCCGTAGAGCTGTCGCGTGGTGGCGGTCAGCTCCCGCTCCTCGATCCAGGCAACGGCGTATGGGCCGAACGCCACTTTCCCGGCGTCAGGGTCGTGCCAGTCGCCACGCCGCATTTCAGTCTGTTTGTCGGCGAGCCAGGCGTCCGCGTCCTTCTTCGTGCGGAACGTTTCCGGGGCCGGGCGGAGCATGCCGTCAGGGCCAACGTACCGGGCCTGATAGCGGCCGGACGGAAGCTTGCGGACCCGACCGAACTGTCGGCGCTTCCCTGCCATCAGGCAGCCACCCCCCGCAGAGCAACACCACGGCGGCGAGGCCGCACCGTGTTGGCGGCTATAAATTCCCGGACAGCGCTCTCGGGGATGCGCACGTGCCGACCGACCTTCACGTACGTGATGCGGCGCTCCTCGATCAGGCGGCGCGGGAAGCGCACGGTCGTGCCGAGCAGTTCGGCGACCTGATCCACGTTGAGGTATCGCTCATTCATGGGTTTGCTGTCCTTCCTGACGCAGGGCTGCGAGTTCCTCGCGGGCGGTTTCGCGGTTGAGCTGGAGGTCCCGGGCGATGGTGGCGGCGAGGACGGATTCCCCGGGGGTGTGGCCGTGTCCGGCGTACTGCCAGTCAGTGAGGACGAGCACGGTGTCCGGCTCGCGGTCGTCGATGCCGAGTGCGGCGGCCTCTTGGGCGGCGCGGTAGTCGGCGCGTGCCTGGCGGAGGGCGCCGAGGGTGATCGAGTAGCGGCGGCTCTTGCTGGAGAAGTGGCCGCGGAAGCCAAGCATGTGAGCCCACGCCCACAAGCGCCGGTCGGGGTAGAGCGGATCGAGCGTCTTGCACGCGGCGATGAGTCGGCGGGCGTGGTCGGGGACGCCGTGGCGGTCGAGTTCGGACAGCTCCCCCACCCGGCGGTCAAGCGTGCCCGTGTTCTCGGCCGCCTTGGTCGCGTACTTGGCGACGTAGGAGGCAACGGCCTGTTCGGTGATGTCGGAGCCGTCCCCGAACGCCTTCACGGGCCGGACGTCGAGCTGGGTGCCCCACCGGAAGGTACGGGCCGGTTGGTCCGCGGCGGCCGGGACCGAGACCGACGTGTACGAGTGGGCGGCGGCGGCGCGGATCGCATCGGTGAGGAGATCGACCGTGGCCCAGGACGGCGGCGGGGCGTCCGGGCCGTCGGGTCCGTCGATGCGGATCACGGCGTGAAAGTGCACGGCACCGCGCTTTTGGAACTCGGCGACCTTGCCGTACGACAGCCGGGCGCACTCCTTCAGTTCACGTTGGGTGATGCCGGCACGGGCGGCGATCTCCCGGCGGAGCCGGTTGGTGAAGCGTTGCCAGAGCTGCCCGGCGTGGTTGTTGAACAGCACCGCGGCCGCGTAGTCGTACGTCGCCGGGTCGAGGGCGGTGCCCAGTTCCGGGGCGTCCGGGGAGTGGTGGGTGCCGCAGCGGCAGGCGCCGCGGTCGGGCCGGTTGTGGACCGGGCCGAAGGAGGGGGCGGTGAGGGTGGCGAAGACCCGCGGGTGGTCCCGGACGGTGGCGGGGATGTCGCGGCGGTCGTCACCGGCGAGCCCGGCACGGATCAGGTGGTACGTGTCGCCCGCGTAGGTCCAGGCGCAGGCCGGGCAGCGGGAGGCGCGGCGGTTGCCGCAGGCGACGCGCAGCCGTCCGCCCGGCTCATCGGCGGTCGAGTAGTGGTGCAGGGTGGCGCCGGTGGTCTTGTCCTTGTGGAGGGTCCAGCCGGTGAGGTGGATCGGGTCGGAGCAGCCGCCGGTGCGCTTGATCTGGTCTTGCCAGCGGTCGAAGCCGGGGGACCCGGCCACCCGCAGCAGATCGCCGAGGGTGACCGGGTCCAGGCCCGCCGGGGTGACGGCGTTGGTCACGCGTCGTCCTCCTTGACGGTGTGGCGGTCGATCCAGTCCTCCGCGCAGACCTTGTGCACGGGCTTGCCGCGGTCGGAGCGCAGCGGGGTGGGCTTGGTGCAGATCACGCACGGCTTGTCGCCGGAATGGTCGAAGTGCTCGGGAGAGCGCCAGTCGAGGAGAGCCACTGCGATCACCGCCCCGTCCGGGCGAGGCTGGCGGGGGCGGTGTGGCCGGTGCCCTTGCAGGTCGGGCAGGTGATCCGGAGGGTGGCGCGGGTGCCGTCGGTGTGGCGGGTGCCGGTGGTGATGGCGACCATCGGGAAGCCGTCGCAGTCGCGGCAGATGCGCGCGGTCGAGGCGTGCTGGGGCATCATGGGCGTGCCTTTCGGGTCCGTTGGGTCTGGAAGGTGGGAAGGCGCCCGGGGCGGCGGTTCTTTGGCGAGAGAGCCGCCCCGGGGGCCGTTAGCGGCGTCGGTTGCCGGAGGCGAGCAGGGAGCGCAGGACGACGGCACAGACGGCGACCGAGGCGCCGGTGATGGCGACTGCCAGGAGCATGGAGACCAGGACCGCGCCGACGACCAGGACGACGGCGGTGCCGCCTCCGACGAGGGCGATCGCGGTCCCCGGGGTGAGCTGGATCGTGGACCGAGCCGGGACCGGAGCCGGGACGGTCGGTGCCGTGGGCGTGGTCGGGGTGCTGGGAGTGATCGTGGTCGGTTCGATGACGGCGGGCGGGGTGACGATGCCGGTGGGCTGGGGCATGGTCGGGAGCTTGGGCCGGAACATGAACGTTCCTCCTTCCGTGGGTTACTTGATCGCGGTGTCGATGACCGGGGCGAGGACGCTGTCAGCGAGGAGGAACCCGCCGAGCAGGAGCACGCCGATCAGCCACCAGGGCGGGCGGATGAGCTTGACGCCGAGGACTCCGACGCAGAGCAGGGCGAACCAGAGCGGGACGTCCATCACGGCCTCCTAGCGGACCTTGCAGCGGTGGGTGCGGGCGGCGAGCTGGGCGGCGGACTGGCTGGTGTAGTCGGCGGACCAGCCGCAGCCGTCCGAGCTGCACACGGCGGCGTGCTTGGTCTGGCCGTGGCGGTCGCGGTGGGTGCCGATCTGCACCGGTCCGATCCGCATCACGGAGTGGAAGAAGTCGCGGGCAGGCATGACGGTGATCTCCTCAGGCGAGTTGGGCGGCGATGGCGTCGGCCATGTGCGGCGGGACGCCGAGACGTGCACGAAGGGTGTCGGTGTCGATCCGGGCGCCGGTGCGGTGCTCGTGGTCGGCGGCGACCTTGCGGGCGTGGTCGACCAGCGCGGCCGGAACCGCAACCGCGGGCGGCGCTGCCGGGGCCGTGTCGGCGGGCGGGAGAGCCGGGGCGTCGTCGGCCGTGTCGACCGGGGCCGGGTCCGGCGCGACGGCGGGGACCGGTTCGGGCTCCACCTCGGGCACGGGGGCCGGGGCCGGGTCCGGAGCGGGGGGCGTGTCCGGGATCGAGGTGCGGGCGGTGGGTGAGTGGGCGAGGAGGGTGCCGCCGAGGAAGGCGAGGGCGGGCCATCCGGCGACGCCGAGGCGGAGCAGGGCGGGCGGGTGTTCCAGGTCGAGGAACCCGGCGGTGGCCACATTCGCGCCGAGCGAGGCCACCAGGGCGATCAGGAACCAGCACCAGGCCAGCCGGGACGGTCCGTCGGAGCGCAGTCGGCGCCAGGCGGCGACCAAGAGGAGGTCGACGGAGACGGGGTAGGCCCAGGCTTTCCACCCGTCCTGTCCGGCAGCGGCGGCGAGGTCGTGGAGGTGGGCGAAGGACAGGACGCCTGCGATGACGGCTTGGACCAGGACGGCATCGACGCGAAGGGCAGTGCGTGCCATGGTGTCCTCCTTCCTGGTCAGTCGGTGGCGTGGCCGGTGCCCCAGCAGGTGAGGCAGAGGACGGTCTGACGGTCGGCGGTCACACGGCCTTTGCGGGCGCCGACGCGGACGGTTTCGGTGTGCTCGCCGGTGCCGTTGCAGTCGGGGCAGCTCGCCGGTTCGGGCGTGGCGGCCCGGGTCTTGCGGCGGGCGGCGGGCTTCTTCGCGGTAGCCATGACGGGGCCTCCAGGGCGGGGTCAGGCGGCGGCCGGGGCCGACTCGACAGCCGGGGCCGGGACCGGGGCGAGGTTGCCGAGGGCGGGCCGGAACGGGGCGAGCGCGGGAAGGTCCGGGGTCAGGTCGGCGTGCCGGTTGCACACGTTCACGGCCTGCCGCAGCGAGGTGTGCGGGGCGCGGATGCGGGCCCAGCCGCCGGACGAATCGCCGGTGACGGCGACGCCGGGCGTGTCGGTGGGGATCTGGATCGCGGCCAGCACAGCATCCGGGGCGATGTCGCCGAAGGCCATGTTCGCCGACGATTCGTCGTTGACCCGGTGTGCGGTCCGGCCGGTGAGCTGGGCACGAAGCATCGTGATGCCCTTGCCGAGTTCCGAGCCGAAGCGCTGCCCACAGATCTCCAGATAGATGCCGGCAGCGCGGCCGAGCTGAGCCAGCCGGGCCAGCGCGGTGATGATCCGGTCCCGGCGCTTCTCGTCCTCCTTCGTTGCGAAGAGGGCAAGTTCGGCGACCTCATCGACCATGACCACGATCGGCACCGGGCGCAGGTCTTCAGGCAGGTCCCAGATGTCAGCGGCGATGTCGGCATCCGGCACGTCCGCGGTGATCCGCTGCTCAGCGCGGATGAGCTGATACACGTCCTGCATGTGGGACACGAGGGCGGCGAGGAGTTCGGCGGCGGTGTCGGGGTTGTCTGCGAGCGCGGAGAACCGGCGGGCCAGCGGGAACAGCTCGACACCTTGCTTGCAGTCGATGCCGACCAGGGCGACCCGTTGCGGCGCGAGCGCGGCGACGAGGGTGCGCTGATAGACCGACTTGCCGGACTCCGTGGCGCCGAGGGTGAGCCCGTGCGGGACCGTGCGGTAGTCGCGGTAGTGCACGGCTCCGTCCTCGCGCAGGGCGACCGGGACCCGCATCGGCCGGGTGTCGACACGGGCGGGCATCTGCACCCGTTTGAGCACGTCGTAACCGGTCATCCGCAGCTCGACCACACCCGAGCGCACCTCACGCGAGGTGACGCCGTAGAGGGCGAAGGAGTGCCGCAGCCGGTCACACGAGGCCGCCACGTCGAAGGCGTCCTGACCGGGCCGGAGCTTGAGCCGCAGGACCAGGCCGGTACGGGTGACCCGTAGCCGCAGGATGCGCGGGGCGCGGGGGCCGGGGATCGGCCGGTTGGTCATCCGGGCCAGGGTCAGGCGCCAGCGCGGGGCCGGGACCGTGAGCCCGCAGGCGTCCATGACCGAGCCGTAGCGGACCAGGACCCGCAGCGCGGCGAGGGTGACCCCGAAGGTCATCCAGTACCAGGCGGGGCGCCGCCACCGCAGGAGCCCCGCAGCAGCAGCGATCAGCACCAGGGCGACGGTCAGCCACGTCATGGCTCAGGCCGCCTTCGAGGACGAGGCACCCGCGGCGAGGGAGGTCACGGCGACCGCGCGGAAGGCGATGCCGTGGCGCTTCTGGCCGTTGAACTCGTTCTCCCACGGCCGGGCGATCAGACCGGTGAGCGCGACCGGGGTGCCCATCATCAGGTCACCGGAGATGCCGGTCTCCGGGACGGTCACGGACAGGATCTCGACGTCACCGTTGGCCGCGAACATCACGTCCACGGTCGACAGCGCGGCGCCGGTCTCGGCGTCCATCGCCCGCTCGCCGGTACGGCGGTCCTTCACCTTCGGCTGCGGGGACTGGGCCACCATCACGGTGGCGGTGGACGTGTCGACGGGAATCTGACGCATGATGGAACTCCCTTTCCGGGGACGGGAGCGGCGTACTTGCTTGGCGGTGGGTCGCCGCTCCTGCGTGTTGGCGGAAGCCCGCAGCTCAACCGCGGGCCTTGCGCTTCCAACTGGTGCGCACCAGTAGGTTGCATCTGGTGCGCACCAGATGTCAAGCACCGTCGCCGATCCGGTATCCCAACTCCCCTTCACTGCGACAGTTCTAGGGAAGCGCTCGCGCCAATGCCCCGGTAGCCAACAGGGGTTAACACGGGGCTGGTTAACCCCTGCCGACCTGCATTGATGTGAGGCATCCTGCTGTTACGGCTCAACACCCATACGCAGGACGGCACTAGGTGATGAACGGACTCAGGGCAGCAAGAAGCGCGCGGGAGTGGTCACAAGAGCGCCTTGTTCACGAAATCGAGCGCCACGCATACCGACACATGCTCACCGTTGCGTCGACCGCCAGCCTGCGGGTGTACGTCTCGGAGTGGGAGAACGGCCGCCGTCCCATCTCAGCGCGGTACGCGAAGATCCTTCGTGCTCTGCTCGGCGTCACGGACGACGAGCTCACCGGCAGGACAGAGGAGTCATCCGTCGTTCCCACGGCCGACGGATACGACGAGCTCATGGGGCGCATCGATGCGGCCCGCAGCGTCAGCCTGACCATGGTCGATACCTTCATGGATCAAACGGAACTTCTGCGAACCATGGATCGGCAGCTCGGCGCTGCGAGTCTCGTCGATCAGATGTCCGCGCACTTATCGACCCTTGAGGATGCCCTCACGTTCGCGGTACTCCCCGAGACTCGACGACCAGTCGCCCGAGCGCTGGCCGGGGCGGCGACTCTGGCGGCGTGGCAGGCACTCGACGTTGGCGCCGTGGAACGTGCGTGGCGGAACTACGAGCTGGGCAAGAGGGCAGCCCAGGAAGCCGAGGAGCCGATGTACCTGGCGCACGCCACGGCAGAGCAGGCGTACGTACTCTGCGACGCCGGGCGCCCTTCCATGGCGGTCGAGCTGATACGGGACGCTCAGCGGCTCGGAGGCAAGGCCATGTCACCTCGTCTCACCGCCTGGTTGTACGCGGCCGAAGCCGAGATCTGTGCCCGAGCTGGGCTCCATGACGAGTGCCGGCAAGCACTGGAGAAGGCAGCGCGACACCTGCCACCAGGGGAAGAAGTCCGAGACCCGGACATGCTGAGCATCTTCCTGAACGCGGGGCACCTTGCCAGGTGGCACGGCAACGCCCTGGCGCTGATCGGCAACGACGATGCAGTGAGCAACCTGTATGACGCGCTGGAGACAGCCGACCCGACGTTCATTCGAGCGTCAGCCGGGCTGCGCTGCGATCTCGCCCAGGCCCATGTCGCACGGGGCGAGTACGACCAGGCGCAGGAGCACCTGCGGCAGGCCCGCCTTGTGGCGAGCCGGACAGGGTCTGTGCGTCATCGGCGGCGGATCGAGCAGATCACGCAGCAGCTGTAGGCGAAGCGCCAGTGCCCCGAGAGGCAAGCACGTGCAGCAGAGCGACCAGGGTGCCCGACCCCATGAGTTCACCGCGCGCCATCAAACCGGGAATGTCCGCAAGGGGCACCCAGGCGATGTGTCCGGCTTCTTCGAGGTCGGTCGGTTCGCCGACCAGCTTCGCGCCCTTGCCCACGTAGATCTCGTGCGGTGAGTCGACCATGCCGACCATGGGCTGATAGGTGACCACATGTTCCAAGGAGTCGGGGCGCCAGCCGGTCTCTTCCTCGAACTCACGCATGGCCGTCTGCAAGGGGTCTTCCCCCTCGTCGACGATCCCGCCGGGGAGCTCCCAGCCGAAGGACTGCGGGACGAAGCGGTACCGCCACATCATCAAGACCCTGTCCTGATCATCAATGACGGCGGCGATGGCCACGTGGTGCAGATGCACGACGTGGTGCTCGAATCGCTTCACGCCGGGCGGCTCGACATCCACGAGGGCGAGCTTCACCCAACGGTTGTCGTACAGAGTCCGCTCACCATGGATCTTCCACGGCTCAACATCAGTCGGAGCCTCAGTAATTGCAGACCGGTCAGGCACGCGGTACGAGCTGCGACCATGCACCTCGACGACGCCCTCAGAGACCAGCTTGGCCAAGACCTGTCGCAGCGCGGTGCGGCCGATGCTCAGATCTTCGGACAGGGTTCGCTCGGACGGAAGCTTGGCCCCGGGCGGATACTCGCCCGTCGTGATCCACTCGCGAATCGCGCGGTAGACCCGCTCCGACTTCGGTCCCATCCGGTGAGCACACTCCCTGTAGTCCGGTTATGTCGACCACACAACTGTAGCCGGGACCTACTCACGTGAGTAGGCAGATCAACCGGGGATCACCAGCAGCCAGAGGGAGCGCGGTAGAACTTTCCCTACTTCATCAAGGCTCGCTTCGCTCGCGTCGCTCCCGGCCTCCTGGAACTGCAAGCAGTCCGATCGGAAGATCGGAGGTGCCGCGCACAGCGCGGCGGCGCCGGTCGGTCGCCGCCGCGCCGCCCCTCCTTGCCTTCGTCACCGGGGCAGCGCGCCGTCGCCCGCCCGCGCCCACAAGGGGGCGAAGACCAGGCCGGGGCGAGGGTGAGAGGGCGATGCCAGGGTCAGAACCCGTCGTGGCTGGGGCGGTCGGCTCCACGGCTTTAGGCAGCCACTTTGGGGCGAGCCTCTAAGATCTTGGCCCCAACGTCGTGCTTTAACGGGCAGGTCAACAGACTGCCCGACTCGCCGGAAGCTTACGGGGCCAAGATCACTCGCCCCAAAGCAGCTCCAGCCCAAAGCCGCTCCGCCAACCGCGCTTCAAGGTGCTGGGACGGCGGAGCATGCGCAAGTCCTGTAGTCTGCCCGTCAGTTGCTTTTGGGCACACCGAAGGGCCGTGCGCGTCGAACTTGGCGGTACGCGTCGCACAGCTACGGCGTCCCGGGACAACATTTAATGTCGCCTATCAACCTAGGAACCAAGGATGAGTAGCGAACAACCCCACCCTAGGGCATCCCGAGATGCGCCCACCGTACCCCCGCAGGCATGGCAATGCAATGTGTATAGGAGGGTTGGAAGCCAGGAGCCGACACCCAACCATCCAGGAGGTTGGCGTCATCCCAGCATCCAGGCTGCACTCATCAGCGCGGCGGCTACCGTGATCAGCGCCATCGTCTCTGTGCTGTTGATCAAGGTGCTGTGATGTGCCCCCCGCGTGCCCGACTGGACAGCACGTCACGGCACCGAGCGGGGAGCCCCGGGGAACTCCCGGCGTAGCAGCAGGTCAGGAGGGGCGCAGGTCAGACCGCATCCGCGTACGCGATCTTCCAAACTAGCTACGCGGGTTCGATTCCCGTCGCCCGCTCCGAGAGGCCTCCGGCCCGGTCCCCCCAGGGGATCGGGCCGGAGGCCTTTGTGCGGTCCGCCCCCTGGGGGGACCGGGACAGGGCCCTAGAACTGGATCGAGTTGACCATGTCGGCTATCGAGTCCAGGAAGCGCTGGATGTCGTCGGCCATGCCGGTGGAGGCCAGGAAGAAGCCGAAGAGGACCGCGACGATCGCCGGCCCCGCCTTGATGGAGCCTCCCCGCAGCAGCACCACCAGGATGATCGCCAACAGCAGCACCACTGACAGTGAAATGGCCACAACTGATCACACCCTTGGTCGGTCCCGCTCTCCCGGCCCGGAGGTGCGACTGCGCACACCTCCGCCAGAACCATCGTGCCACCAACCGGCCCTCGTCATGCGGCAGGTGACACATCGTCCGGCCGGTTTCCTGGACGGCACGCTCCCCCGCGCACGCGGGCGTACCCCACCATCTCACCCCGTACAGAAATTCGACAGATCACCCGTACGGGGAATTCCGGCCACTTCGTTTCCATGCCCACACAACGCGTTCGCAGCCATTTCGAATTGTCGCGGCGACCACATCGGCAGCCGCATCCGCGCTTACCCCGCGAGGTTTGCCCACAGGTCCATCACAGGGAGATCACAGGCGCGCTCGCGTACCGCGCAAGCGCATTGAAGGGGACATTCGAGTGGAGTCGCCCGCCGGTCTTATGCGCTGTTTAGTCGTGATGAGTCGTGACAAGTGGGGTGCTCAGCACGGGGTTTCGGGGACCTGTCGCATCCGGGGTGTGGGTCCCGTCACGCGACCGAAGAGGCCGAGTTCCCGAAATACCGGGTACTCGCAAGGTACCCGGGACCCGAATACAGGAATGACGTCGAGGGTTTTACGGAAACACACGGAGAACGCTAGGGTGCCTCAGATGTTCTACGCTGCCTCGTCCCCCACCAGAGCAGCGAGGTCCTGTGACCACTCGCCGAGTTTTCGGCGGGGGGTTGCATGACTAGCTCGCTGCGACCGCACGGCGACCGGAAGTCGCCGTCCCCACCGGACCAGCAGACCCGGCCGAGTCCGCCGAGCCGGCAGCGCGACGCGTTCTTCGACAACGCCAAGTACCTGGCGATCGTGCTGGTCGGCGTGGGCCACGCCTGGGGCCAGATCCTGGACGGGAACCGGACCGTGGAGACCCTCTACCGGGTCCTGTACACGTTCCACATGCCGGCGTTCATCATCATCTCCGGCTACTTCTCGCGCAGTTTCGACCTGAGCCCCAAGCGCGTCAAACGGCTGGTCACCGGTGTCGTCGTCCCGTACGTCGTCTTCGAGATCGGCTACGCGCTGCACCGCCGCCTCAGCGAGGACCCGTCTAACGACATCAGCCTGCTGGACCCCACCTACCTGCTGTGGTTCCTGTGCGCGCTGTTCGTCTGGCGGCTGACCACCCCCATCTGGCAGACGGTGCGCTGGCCGCTCCCGATCTCCCTGGCCATCGCCGCCCTGGCGTCCGTGACGCCCTCGATCGGCAACGACCTGAACATGCAGCGCGTGCTGCAGTTCCTGCCGTGCTTCGTGCTGGGCCTGCTGCTGCGCCCGGAGCACTTCCAGCTGGTGCGCCGCCGCTCGGTGCGGATCCTGTCCGTGCCCGTGGTCGCGGCGGCGCTGGTGATCGGCTGGTGGTCGGTCCCGCGCATGGAGACCGGCTGGTTCTACCGCAACGCCGCCGTGCAGGCCACCGGCGCCCCCTGGTGGTCGGGCCCCGTCGTGACGCTCGCCCTCTTCGGCTGCTCGCTGGTGCTGACCGCCTGCTTCTTCGCCTGGGTGCCGGGCCGGCGCATGTGGTTCACGGCGCTCGGCGCGGGCACGATCTACGGCTATCTGCTGCACGGCTTCGTGGTGAAGCAGGGCACCTTCTCGGGCTGGTTCCACGACCCCGTGTGGGACACGCCGCTCGCCGGTCTGGGACTGACCGTCGCCGCGGCCACCGTCATCACCCTGCTGTGCACCAGCCCGGTCCGGCGCGTCATGCGGTACGTGGTGGAGCCGAGGATGGACTGGGCGTTCAAGCGCGATCCGGGCGCGGCGGCCCGCGGCCGTGAGACACGGGAAGGGGGCCGGGACGCGGCCCGCGACCCCGCCGCTGCCACTCGGGACAGTGGCGAGAAGGTCTCCGTCTAGGTCCCGCCGACCGCCTCCCGGCGGACCCCTCGGGCGTCCGGCCGTACCGCCGTCACGACTGGCCGAGAAGTGCGCGCATCCGCGTGTACTTCTCGGCCAGTCGTGTGCGGGTGGCCTCGTCGAGGACGGCGAGCCGTGCGGGGTCCGCGTTGTGGGCCAGGTCCGCCTGTTTGACCAGCGGAGCGCCGGGGGTGGCGAGGATCCGCGCCGCGTACGCCTCGGGCGGCTCCCCCGGCCGCTTGGTGAGGGCGAGGACGATGTCCCTGGTACGGCGGGTCAGCGCCGCCTCGCGCAGCCACCGCTCGGTCAGGGCCTCGTCCTCGACGGCGTCGTGCAGCCAGGCCGCCGCGATCTGCTCGTCGTCCCCGCCGCGCCGCCGCACACCCTCGGCGACGGCCCGCAGGTGTTCGGCGTACGGCCGGCCCGCCTTGTCGGTCTGTCCGGCGTGCGCGGCGCGGGCGACGGCCTCGACCTCGGCGAGGGAGAGGGAGAGGGAGAGGGAGAGGGAGAAGGAGTGGGAGGGGGAGGGGGACGGTGCGGGGGCGCCGGAGTCGTGGGGGCCGGGGTCGTGGGGCATGGCCCCAGTGTGTCGGCGGAGGGGTTCAGTCCGCCAGCGTCGCGGAGTGGGCCGTGGGCCCCTCCCGGCAGATCAGCAGCAGCGCCCGGTCGTCGTTGACGTCCTTGGCCACCGCCTCGATCAGGTGCCAGGCGGCACCGTGGAAACCGCCGGCGACGTAGCGGTCGGCCTCGCCGGTGAGACGGTCGATGCCCTCGGCGATGTCCCGTTCGGAGGTCTCCACCAGTCCGTCCGTGAACAGCATCAACACGTCGCCGGGGCGCAGTGATCCCTTCACCTGGTCGAACTGCGCGCCGTCGTACACGCCGAGGAGCGGCCCGTCGGCCGACTTCTCCTCCCAGCGGCCGGTGCCCGCGCTGAGCTGGAGGCCCGGGGGGTGTCCAGCGGAGTACAGCTCGTAGTCGCCGGAGTCGAGGTCCAGGACGAGGTGGATGGAGGTGGCGAAGCCCTCGTCCCAGTCCTGGCGGAGCAGATAGCCGTTGGCGGCCGGCAGGAAGGCGTGCGGGGGCAGGCTGCCCAGCAGTCCGCCGAAGGCGCCCGACAGCAGCAGCGCGCGCGAGGCCGCGTCCATGCCCTTGCCGGAGACGTCGGTGAGGACGACCTCCAGCGTCCGGCCGCCGTTGGTGCGTGCCGCGACGACGAAGTCGCCGGAGAAGGACTGGCCGCCGGCCGGGCGCAGCGCCATCTCCCGGTGCCAGCCCGGGGGCAGTTGGGGCAGCTTGCTCTGGACGCGGATGCGTTCGCGCAGGTCGAAGAGCATGGTGCCGCCGCGTCGCCAGGGCACGCCGACCCTGCTGCGGAACTGGGCGACGAGGAGCCCGAAGAAGCCGCAGGCCGCGACGACGAGGACCACGCCGGGGGTGACCCGGGAGGGTCCCTCGGTGTACGGGCCCAGTTGCACGGACTCCACGATCAGCGCGGTGGCCGCCGCCGCGTACAGCCCGAGCAGGCTCGCCGGGCGCAGCAGCAGGCCGCCCGCGACGATCGGGATGACCAGTGCGGAGGGCGAGCACCACACGGAGTTGGCCATCGTGGTGGCGGCGATGACGGGGATCGTCAGCAGCAGTCCGGCGAGCGCGATCCAGTCCGAACCGTCGCCGCGGAAGTAGTCCACGGCGGATCTGCGCACGCCGACGCGGACCCGGTGCCACTGCTTCTTCCACCGGGCCGTGAACGTCTCGGCTTCCGCGCGCCGCTCTCGTCCTGCTGCCATTAGTTCGGGACCCTATCCATCGGACCGGTCGCTTGGCACGGGAGGTCCCACTTGTCCCCCGTCCGGGGCCGGACTTCACAGTGAACTTCACGAACGGCGCTCGCGCCGCACCCCTGCGGAAATTCCCTCGCCCGTCTTCGGCCCGCCCTGGTACGCATGGTGCATGGAACGGTCCACGGGTGATGACGGCGGCGTACCGACGACGGAGCCGCGGGTACTGCGGCGCGACGAGTGGGACATCTGGTACGGGACGCTGGTCCGTGCCTTCGGCGGGGTGCCGGAACCGGCCGAGGAACTGGAGCTGTTCCGGGAGCTGACGCAGGTCGACCGGTCCCTCGGGGTGTGGGAGGGCGACGCGTGCGTCGGGACGGCGGGCGCGTTCGCCTTCCGGATGACCGTGCCCGGCGGGGCGGCGGTGCCCGCGGCGGGCGTGACGATGGTGAGCGTCGCCGCCACCCACCGCCGCCGGGGCGTACTGACGTCGATGATGCGGCGGCAACTGGACGACGTACGGTCCTGGGGCGAGCCGCTGGCGGTACTGACGGCCTCCGAGCCGGCGATCTACGGCCGGTTCGGGTACGGCGCCGCGACGTTCGAGCTCGGCGCGGAGATCGACACGAGCCGGGTCCGGCTGTCGGTGCCGCCGGGCACGGATGACGTACGGCTGCGGTACGCGGCGCCCGCCGACGTCCTCGACGCGTGCGAGGCGGTGTACGCGCGGCTGGTGCCGGGGCGGCCCGGGATGCTGGCCCGGCGGCCCGGCTGGGAGCGGGTGGCGCTGCTGGACCCGGAGAGCGGGCGGGAGGGCGCCTCTCCCCTGCAGTGCGTGGTCGCCCGGCGCGACGGCGAGGTCACCGGGTACGCGCGGTTCCGGGTGCGGCCGGCCTGGGGGCCCGAGGGGGCCGGGGGCACGGTGGTCCTGGACGACCTGGCCGGGCTCGATCCGGCGACCGGGGCCGCGCTGTGGCGCTTCCTCTTCGACATCGACCTGACCTCCACGCTGGCGGTGCGGGGGCGGCCGGTCGACGAGGCGTGGCAGTACCGGGTCTCGGACGTCCGGCGGTGCCGGCCGGGGCTGCGGGACGCGTTGTACGTACGGCTGGTGGACGTGGGGGCCGCGCTCGCGGCGCGGACCTACCAGGCGCCGGTGGACGTGGTGTTCGAGGTCGAGGACGCCTTCTGCCCCTGGAACGCGGGGCGTTGGCGGCTGAGCGGCGACGCGAAGGGCGCGTCCTGCGAGCGTACGTCCGATGCGGCCGACCTCGCCCTGTCCGTACGGGAGTTGGGGGCGGCGTACCTCGGAGGTGTGAGCCTCGGTGCGCTCGGTGCGGCCGGGCGGGTGCGTGAGGTGCGGGCCGGGGCGCTGGCGGAGGCGTCGGTGGGTTTCGGGTCGGACATCGCGCCGTGGCTGCCGCACGGCTTCTGACCGCGGGCGCGGGCCGCTAGCGCCGCTGGCAGGCGGGGCACCAGAAGAGGTTGCGGGCGGCGAGGTCGGCGGTGCGGACCGGGCCGCCGCAGAGGTGGCAGGGCTGGTTCGCCCGGCGGTAGACGTAGACCTCGCCGCCGTGGTCGTCGACGCGGGGCGGGCGGCCCATGGCCTCGGGGGTGTGTTCGGGGCGGACGGTGTCGATGCGGTTGTTCCGTACGCCCTCGCGCATGAGGCCGGTGAGGTCCTGCCAGATCGCGTCCCACTCGGCGCGGGTGATGTCCTTGCCGGGGCGGTACGGGTCGATGCCGTGGCGGAAGAGGACCTCGGCGCGGTAGACGTTGCCGACGCCGGCGATGACCTTCTGGTCCATGAGCAGGGCGGCGATGGTGGTGCGGCTGCGGGAGATCCGGCGCCGGGCGGCCTCGGGGTCGGCGTCGGGGCGCAGCGGGTCGGGGCCGAGGCGGTCGTGTATCGCCTGCTTCTCCGGGGCCGTGATCAGGGCGCAGGTGGTGGGGCCGCGGAGGTCGACGTACGCCGTGTCGTTCACGAGGCGCAGGCGGACGGTGTCCGTGGGCGGGGGCGCGGGGGCGGGGCCGAGCGTGACCTTGCCGAAGAGGCCGAGGTGGATGTGGACCCAGCCGGCGTTCTCGGCGGCGTCCTGGTCCGTGTCCCCTGCCGTGCCGAAGCCGAGGAAGAGGTGTTTGCCGTGGGCGTCGGCGGTGGTCAGGACGGTGCCGTCGAGGAGGGCGGCGGAGTCGGTGAACTTGCCCTGGGGGCTGGTGACGTGGACCGCCGTCCGGGCGAAGGCGGCGGTGTGGTCCTGGGCCAGCCGGTGGATCGTGTGCCCCTCTGGCACGGTGGTGTCCTTTCCTCGCCCCGGCCCGTTCCGCGGCTTCGCCCCCGGCGCTCGGGCGACGGGGGCGGCAGGGCGTACCGGGTCCGCTACTGCTGCGGGTGGTGGGCCGGGACCGGGGGGAGGTCGCCCGTGGTCTCGTAGGACGTGAGCATGTCGATGCGGCGGATGTGGCGTTCGTCGCCGGAGAACGGGGTGGCGAGGAAGGTCTCGACGAACTTCGTCGCCTCGTCCCGCGTGTGCATGCGGGCGCCGACCGCCACGACGTTGGCGTCGTTGTGCCGACGGCCCAGCGACGCCGTCTCCTCGCTCCAGGCCAGCGCCGCGCGCACGCCCTTGACCTTGTTCGCCGCGATCTGCTCGCCGTTGCCGGAGCCGCCGATCACGATGCCGAGGGCGCCCTGGTCCGCGGCCGTGCGCTCGGCGGCGCGCAGGCAGAAGGGCGGGTAGTCGTCCTGGGCGTCGTAGAGGTGCGGGCCGCAGTCGACGGGCTCGTGGCCCGCTTCCTTGAGCCACTCGACGAGGTGGTTCTTGAGTTCGAAGCCCGCATGGTCCGAGCCGAGATACACGCGCATGCGTCGAGTGTGACACGGGGGCCGGGAGGCGGGCGCTTCGGGTGACCGCCATGGGAAGAGGCCCGCCGGGGCGCTGTCCGCGCTCCGGCGGGCCTCTTCGCGGGCCCGTGACCTGCTACCGCTTGTCGACCAGCTTCCACGCGGTGGGCAGCACGCCCATCGCCAGCGCGGCCTTCAGCGCGTCGCCGATCAGGAACGGGGTGAGACCGGCCGCGATCGCGGCGGTGAGGGACATGTCGGCGGCGAGGGCCAGGTACGGCACGCCGACGGCGTAGATGATCGCCTCGCCGAGCAGCATGGTGCCGGCCGTGCGGAGCATCGAGCGGTCGGCGCCGCGGCGGGCCAGGGCGCCCACCACCGTGACGGCGAGCAGCATGCCGAAGACGTAGCCGAGGGACGGGGCGCCGGTACCGGAGCCGCCCTCCGCGAACCAGGGCACGCCCGCCATGCCGACCAGGGCGTACAGCGCGAGGGAGAGGAGGCCGCGGCGGGCGCCGAGCGAGGTGCCGACGAGGAGCGCCGCGAAGGTCTGGCCGGTCACCGGCACCGGGGAGCCGGGTACGGGCACCGCGATCTGGGCGGCGACGCCGGTGAGCACGGCACCGCCGGCGACGAGGGCGGCGTCCCGGACACGGGAGGAGGGGAGGAGGTCGGCGAGGACCTGCCCGGATCGGGCGGGGACGGCAGCGGTGCTCATGGGGACTCCGCGGTGGTGTGGACATGTCGGGACACCGCGACGCTATCCCAGCCGCTCGGGGTCGATCACGAGCAGCGGTCGACAAAGGCTCGATCGGCAAGTTGGTGGGCTCCCGACAAAGACGCGGGCTACACGTGTTCTCGCGTGACACCGGTCACCGGGCGGGGGAGGCGCGCGTCACCCGTAAGCGGAAGGCTGCATTCGGACGGTCACGTTCCGCATCGGTGCCGTCCGTATCGTGGGCAAGCGGTGTCGCCGACCGGCGCGACCCCGGAGACTGTGGGCGTTTTTGCTCCGCCCCAGCCCGCCCGCTCCCCCCACGCATTGGTCGAGCCGCTCCATGTCCCACAGCACCACCGCCAAGGCGCCGCAGCAGCCGGCGGACGCCTCCCTCTCCCACGGCCTCAAGCAGCGCCACCTGTCGATGATCGCCCTCGGCGGGGTGATCGGCGCCGGGCTGTTCGTCGGTTCCGGGGCCGGTATCGCCGCCGCCGGGCCCTCGATCGTCGTCGCCTACACGCTCTCCGGTCTCCTCGTGATGCTGGTGATGCGGATGCTGGGCGAGATGTCCGCCGCGTACCCCTCGTCTGGTTCCTTCTCCGCGCACGCCGAGCGGGCGATCGGCCCGTGGGCCGGTTTCACCGCGGGCTGGGCGTTCTGGGTGCTGCTGTGCACGGCCGTCGGCCTGGAGGGCATCGGCGCGGCGCAGATCGTGCACGGCTGGCTGCCGGGCACGCCCGAGTGGGCGTGGGTGGCGCTGTTCATGGTGGTGTTCTGCGGGACGAACCTGGCCGCGGTGAAGAACTTCGGCGAGTTCGAGTTCTGGTTCGCCGCGCTCAAGGTCGGCGCGATCTCGCTGTTCCTGGTGCTGGGCGTCCTGGCGATCTGCGGGGTCCTGCCGGGCACCGACTCGCCCGGCTCCTCCCACCTGGGCGACTTCCTGCCGAACGGCGGCAACGGCCTGATCATCGGCCTGCTCGCCTCGGTGTTCGCCTACGGCGGCCTGGAGACGGTGACCATCGCGGCGGCCGAGTCGGAGAACCCGGTCAAGGGCGTGGCGAGCGCCGTGCGGACGGCGATGTGGCGGATCGCGCTGTTCTACATCGGCTCGATGGCGGTCATCGTGACCCTGGTCCCCTGGGACTCCCCCGAGGTCGTCGAGAAGGGCCCGTACGTCGCCGCCCTCGACGAGCTGGGCATCCCGGGCGCGGGTCAGCTCATGAACATCGTGGTCCTGGTCGCGCTGCTCAGCGCGATGAACGCCAACATCTACGGCGCCTCGCGCATCGGCTACTCGCTGGTCGAGCGCGGCCAGGGCCCGAAGGCGCTGGGCCGGGTGTCGGGCGGGGTGCCGCGGGTCGCGGTGCTGGTCTCCTCCCTGTTCGGCTTCGGCTGCGTGCTGCTCAGCTACTGGCGGCCGGACGACGTCTTCTCCTGGCTGCTGAACATGATCGGCGCGGTCATCCTGGTCGTCTGGATCTTCATCGCCGTCTCGCAGTTGCGGCTGCGCCGCCGGCTGGAGCGGGAGGCGCCCGGGCAGCTGGTCGTGCGCATGTGGGGCTTCCCGTGGCTGACCTGGGTGGCGCTGGCGGGCATGGCCGCGGTGTTCGTCCTGATGGCCCGCGAGCCGGACACGCGCGTGCAGCTGTACTCGACGGGCGGGATGACGCTGGCCCTGGCGGCCGTCGGCTACGCCCGGCAGCGGCGGCGCTCCCTCGGCTAGCCGCCGCCCCGCACCTCACGAGAGGGCCCCCGCGCATCGGTGCGGGGGCCCTTTCGCGCGCCGCGGGGCGTCCCTCCGCGCCCGCGAGGACACTTGCTGCTAGCGTGCACTTGCAAGTACTTTGCAATAAGGCCGGAGGGGATCCGCCATGTCCGTCTACACGCTTCCTGAACTGCCGTACGACTACTCGGAGCTCGAGCCGGTCATCAACCCGCAGATCGTCGAGCTGCACCACGACAAGCACCACGCGGCGTACGTCAAGGGCGCCAACGACACGCTGGAGCAGCTCGCGGAGGCGCGGGACAAGGAGCAGTGGGGCTCGATCAACGGGCTGGAGAAGAACCTGGCCTTCCACCTCTCCGGCCACATCCTGCACTCGATCTACTGGCACAACATGACCGGTGACGGCGGCGGCGAGCCCCTGTCGGCGGACGGCGTGGGCGACCTGGCCGACGCGATCGCCGAGTCGTTCGGCTCCTTCGCCGGTTTCAAGGGGCAGCTCACCAAGGCCGCCGCGACCACCCAGGGCTCGGGCTGGGGCGTGCTGGCGTACGAGCCGCTGAGCGGCCGGCTGATCGTCGAGCAGGTCTACGACCACCAGGGCAACGTCGGCCAGGGGTCGGTGCCGATCCTGGTCTTCGACGCCTGGGAGCACGCCTTCTACCTGCAGTACAAGAACCAGAAGGTCGACTTCATCGACGCCATGTGGGCCGTCGTCAACTGGCAGGACGTGGCCCGGCGCTACGAGGCCGCCAAGTCCCGCACCGACGCGCTGCTGCTGGCGCCCTGAGCCCTTCGAGTCGTCCTGCCTCGTGATCGTCTTCTCAACCTTCACCGGGCGGGCGGAATGAGGGAAGCCCCCGCGAGGACGTGACTCGCGGGGGCTTCCTGTGCGTCCGGGCGGCCGCCGGGCCGGTCGCCTAGAGGTTGCTGAAGTCCGGGCCCTTGGTGCGGGTCCGCTTGATCTCGTAGAAGCCCGGCACGGACGCCACGGCGAGGGTGCCGTCCCAGAGCCTGGCGGCGTCCTCGCCCTTGGGTGCGGGGGTGACGACCGGGCCGAAGAAGGCGAGCTGCCCGCCGTCGGCGCCGGGCACGGCGATGACCGGGGTGCCGACCTCCTGGCCGACCTTGTCGATGCCCTCCTTGTGGGAGGCGCGCAGCTGGGGCTCGTACGGGGTGCCGTCCCAGTGGTCCATGAGGGACTCGGGCAGCCCGGCGTCCTTCAGGGCTGCGGCGACCGTCTCCCTGCCCGGGCCCTCCTCCTGGTTGTGGATGCGGGTGCCGAGCGCCGTGTAGAGGCGGCCGAGCACCTCGGCGCCGTGCTCCTCCTGGGCGGCGGCGACGACCCGGACCGGCCCCCACGCCTTGGTCGAGAGCATCTCGCGGTACTCCTCGGGCAGCTCGTCGAGCTTGTCCTCGTTGAGGACGGCGAGGCTCATCACGTGCCAGCGGACCTCGATGTCCCGGACCTTCTCCACCTCCAGGACCCAGCGGGAGGTCATCCAGGCCCAGGGGCACAGCGGGTCGAACCAGAAGTCGACGGGCGTCTTCTCCGACATGTCTCTCCTCATGAGGCAACGGGGCCGAGCGTCATACCGGGCAACCCACCGGCCGCTGCGGCCATTCCCGGCTGCCGCGCGTCAGGGGCGCATGGCAGGATCGGTGCTGTCCGCATACTGAACACCATCCGAGGGAGTGCCGCCCGTGCCCGGTGAGAATCTGTCCCGCGACGAGGCCCGGGAGCGGGCCGCACTGCTGTCCGTCGACGGGTACGAGGTGTCCCTCGACGTGCGCTCGGCCGTGGGCGACGCGCAGGGCGAGGGTCCGCGCACGTTCCGGTCCGTCACCACGATCCGCTTCCGCTGCAACGAGCCCGGCGCGAGCAGCTTCGCCGACCTCGTCGCACCGGGCGTCACCGCCGTCTCCCTCAACGGCCGCGACCTCGACCCGAGCGAGGTCTTCGACGGCTCCCGGATCGCCCTGGAGGACCTGGCCGCCGACAACGAGCTGGTGGTCGACGCCCAGTGCGCCTACTCGCGCACCGGCGAGGGTCTGCACCGCTTCGTCGACCCCCAGGACGGCGAGGTGTACCTGTACACGCAGTACGAGCCGGCCGACTCGCGCCGGGTCTTCGCCAACTTCGAGCAGCCGGACCTCAAGGCGCCCTTCCGCTTCGAGGTACGGGCGCCCGAGGAGTGGACGGTGTGGTCCAACGGCGCGGGTGAACGCGCCGACGGGGTGTGGCGGTTCGCGGAGACGAAGCCGATCTCGACGTACATCACGTGCGTGGTCGCGGGGCCGTACCACTACGTGACGGACTCCTACGAGCGCGTGCTGGAGGACGGCACGCGGCTGGAGATCCCGCTCGGCGCCCTGTGCCGCAAGGGCCTCGCCCCGCACTTCGACGCCGACGACGTCTTCCTGATCACCAAGCAGGGCCTGGACTTCTTCCACGACCACTTCGACTACCCGTACCCGTTCGGGAAGTACGACCAGGCGTTCGTGCCCGAGTACAACCTCGGCGCGATGGAGAACCCGGGGATGGTGACCTTCCGGGAGGAGTACATCTTCCGCGGGAATGTGACGCGGGCGTCGTACGAGGGCCGCGCCAACACGATCCTGCACGAGATGGCGCACATGTGGTTCGGCGACCTGGTCACCATGGAGTGGTGGGACGACCTGTGGCTGAAGGAGTCCTTCGCCGACTTCATGGGCGCGTTCGCCAACGTCGGCGCGACCCGCTTCAAGGACGCCTGGATCACCTTCGCCAACCGTCGCAAGGCGTGGGCCTACCGCGCCGACCAGCTGCCCTCCACGCACCCGATCACGGCCGACATCCGTGACCTGGAGGACGCCAAGCTCAACTTCGACGGCATCACCTACGCCAAGGGCGCCTCCGTGCTGAAGCAGCTGGTGGCGTACGCCGGGCAGGACGCGTTCCTGGAGGGCGCGCGCCGCTACTTCAAGCGCCACGCGTACGGCAACACCCGGCTCGGCGACCTGCTGTCGGTCCTCGAGGAGACCAGTGGACGGGACATGGCGGCCTGGGCCCGCTCGTGGCTCCAGACGGCCGGCGTCAACTCGCTGACCCCGCAGGTGCTGCTGAGCGCGGCGGGCACGGTCGACGAGCTGGCCGTGGTCCAGGAGGCCGCGGAGTCCCACCCCGAACTGCGCCCGCACCGGGTCGCGGTGGGCCTGTACCGGCGTACGGCCGAGGGCGCCCTGGAGCGGTACGCGCGTGCCGAGGTGGACGTGGAGGGGCCGCGGACCGTGGTGGCGGAGCTGGCCGGTGCCGAGGCGCCCGAGCTGGTCCTGGTCAACGACGACGACCTGACGTACTGCAAGACGCGCTTCGACGACGCCTCGCTGGCGACGCTGCGCGAGCACCTGGGCGCGCTGACCGACCCGCTGGCCCGCGCCCTGTGCTGGTCGGCGCTGTGGAACATGACGCGGGACGCGCTGCTGCCGGCCCGGGACTTCGCGGCGCTGGTGCTGCGGTTCGCGGGGCGCGAGTCGGACATCGGCGTCCTGCAGATGCTGCACGCCTGGACCAACTCGGCGCTGGTGCACTACGCGTCCCCCGACTGGCGGGAGACCGGCGGCCGGCTGCTCGCCGAGGGTGCGCTGCGCGAGCTGCGGGACGCCGCGCCGGGCAGCGAGCAGCAGCTGGCGTGGGCGCGGTTCTTCGCGGCGGTGGCGTCCGACGAGCCGGAACTGCTGCTGCTGCGGGGGCTGCTGGAGGGCACCGAGAAGATCGACGGGCTGGACGTGGACCAGGAGCTGCGCTGGGCGTTCCTCTCCCCGCTCGCGGCCCACGGCGCCGCCGACGAGGGCGCCCTGGCCGCCGAGCTGGCCCGGGACGACACGGCCTCCGGCAAGCGCCACCAGGTGCGCTGCCTCGCCTCGCGTCCCTCGGCCGCGGTGAAGGCGCAGGCCTGGGCGCAGGTCGTGGAGTCCGACGCGCTGTCCAACGCCCTGGTGGAGGCGACCATCGCGGGATTCGCGCAGGACTCGCAGCGGGAGCTGCTCGCGCCGTACACCGAGAAGTACTTCGCGGCGATCGAGCGGGTGTGGGCCGAGCGGTCCATCCAGATCGGGATGGACGTGGTCCGGGGCCTGTTCCCGTCGCTGCGGGACTCAGGGGAGACGCTGGACGCGACCGACGCGTGGCTGTCCGCGCACGAGGAGGCGGCGCCGGCGCTGCGGAGGCTGGTGCTGGAGGCGCGGGACGATCTGGCGCGGGCGCTGCGGGCGCAGGCCTGCGACGGGGGTGCGTAGAGGATCTGTCGTTTCGCCGGGGCGGGTGCGGGCGCGGGCGCGTTGTGGCTTGTCGCGCCCACGCGGCGGAGCCGCAAATCGACACATCCCGCGCCCCTTGGGCGTTGCCCCGCCCCGCGCCGATAAGCCCTGGCCATTGATCTGACGTTCCGTCGTCGTTACGGAATTTGGTCAATGGCAGCCGTAACCCCTGGGCCGCACTGCGGCGGACCAGGGGTTTTCGGCATCCGAACACCCGTCCTTTAGGGCAGGTCTGTCCCGGTTCGGCGATGGGCGTGTAACAGCGGTTAAGGGGCGGATCGGGCGCGGGAAATTGCTGGTCATGACGCACAACGCCCCGCTCTCCCCCCGCCCCCGCCCGCTCCGCCCACTGGCCGGGGGACGGCGACGACTGATGACGGCCGCCCAGCTGCGGGCGCACGGGGTCTCCGCCGCGGAGACCAACGAGCAGTGCCGGCCCGGTGGTCCCTGGCAGCAGCTCCTCCCGAACGTCGTCCTGCTGCACGCCGGTCCGCCGACCAGCGAGGAGCGCCTGCACGCGGTGCTGCTCTACGCGGCACGGGAGCGCACCCCGGGCACGGTGCCCGGCGTGAGCGCCTCGGTGCCGGTACAGCCGGGCGGGGAGCATCCGCCGGTCCCCGCCTACGCGGAGGCGATGATCACGGGCCTGGCCGCGCTGACGCTGCACGGCTTCTCCGCCGCTCCCCCGCTGCCGTCGCTGGACGCCATCGACGTCCTGGTGCCGCGGCTGCGCAGGCTGCGTACGACGGGCTGCGCGCGCATCGTCCGCACCACGGCGCTGCCCACGCCCGTGGAACGGACCGGGGTCCCGGTGGCCCCGGTGGCGCGGGCCCTGGCGGACGCGGTGGCCCAGTCGGCCGACCCGGGCCTCGTCGGCAGGCTGCTGACGGAGGCGGTGCGCGGCGGGCACTGCGAGCCGGCCGCGGTGGTGCGGGAGCTGAACCGGGCCCGGCTGCTCAGCCGCCCGCACGTGGTGGACGCCGTGGACTCGCTGGTCGCCGAGGGACGGGCGCTGGCCGAGCAGCGGCTGTACCGGATGGTGCGCGAGCACGCCCTGCCGGAGCCGGTCTGGAACGTCGACCTGCGCCTGCCCGGCGGCCCCCACCTGGGCGGGGTGGACGCCTTCTGGCCCGACCAGGCGGTGGCGCTGGAGCTGGACACCCGGGCCCACCGGCAGCAGGAGGACGACGCCCGGTGGGCGGAGCACGCCCGCAAGCGCGAACACCTGGAGCGGCTGGGGATCACGGTCGTCCACCTCACCCCGCGCAAGCTGCGGGACGGCCTGGAGCACCAGGCGGCCGTCGTGCGCACGGCGCTGATGGCGGCCGGGGACCGGGAGCCCGCCGCGTACGTCGTGGTGCTGCCCCGTTAGCGGGAGGGAGGACCCGGGACCGGGATTGTCATGGCCCGCCCCTTGTGTCCGCGGTGGCGTATGGCGGAAGTACGCCATGGCTCCATCCCGTCCCGGACAACTCTCCCCAAACAGTGATCCCTTGAGTAAGGCTGAGCGGTCGTCCGGGATCGGATTCCGGACTTCTTCGGCCAGGGTCGATCGGCCTTGGTCGTTCCGCACGTTCCTTCACCTCCAAGGGATGCCGATGACCCACAGCCCCCAGGGTGCACCCGTACCGGGCGCGAGACGCGCGGCCCGCATCGCCGTCGCCACGGGCCTCGCCGCCGCGCTCGCCGCGGTCGGACCGATACCCGCGGCCCTCGCCGCCGACGGCCCGGCCGCGACCGCGCCTCCCGTCGACGCCTCCCCCAGGTCCGCGCACGACAAGCTGGGTTCCGACGACGCGGACCTGCTCGCCGAGGCGAAGGCCGGCGGCGAGAAGAACGTCACGATGATGGTCGCCACGACGCCGGGCCGCACCGAGCAGGTGGCGAAGGAGCTGGACGCGGTCGCCGGCGGCACCGTCGGCCGCACCTACGACGAGCTGGGCTACGTCCGCGCCACCGTCCCGACCGCCAAGGCGGACGCGGTCATCGCCGCCGCCGCGAAGCTCTCCTCCGTGGACGGCATCGACCTGCGCGCCGAGATCGAGCTGGACGACCCGACGCCCGGCGCGGACATGGCCGAGGGCGCCTCGCACAAGGGCCGCTCCTATCCGGCGCCGAACCGCTGGACCCCGGCCGAGAACCCGTACAACCCGTCCTTCGAGACGGGCGCCGTCGACTTCGTGAAGAAGAACCCGAAGTCGGACGGCCGCGGCGTCACCATCGGCATCCTCGACTCCGGCGTCGACCTCGGCCACCCGGCGCTGCAGCGGACCACCACCGGCGAACGCAAGATCGTCGACTGGGTCACCGCCACCGACCCGGTCGTCGACGGCGACCGCACCTGGCGCCCGATGACCACCTCGGTCTCCGGCCCCACCTTCACCTACGGCGGCAGGACCTGGACCGCGCCCGCGGGCTCGTACCGGGTCAGCACCTTCCTGGAGTCGTACACCACCGGCGGTGACGCGGCGGGCGACGCCAACCGGGACGGCGACACCACCGACTCCTGGGGCGTCCTGTACGACGCGAAGGCCGGCACGGTCCGCGTCGACCTGAACAACAACCACGACTTCTCCGACGACACCCCGATGAAGCCGTACAAGGACGGCTTCCAGGTCGGGTACTTCGGCACCGACGACCCGAAGACGGACGTGGCCGAGCGCCAGCCCTTCGTGGTCGAGATCCGCAAGGACGTCGTCGTCGACGCGGCCGGCGCCAAGGCGGACTTCGTCAACATCGGCGTCATCGAGTCCGAGCACGGCACGCACGTCGCCGGACTCGCCGCCGCCAACGGCCTGTTCGGCGGCCGGATGGACGGCGCCGCGCCCGGCGCGAAGATCGTCTCCTCCCGGGCGTGCACCTGGAGCGGCGGCTGCACCAACGTCGCGCTCACCGAGGGCATGATCGACCTCGTCGTCAACCGGGGCGTCGACATCGTCAACATGTCGATCGGCGGACTGCCCGCCCTCAACGACGGCGCCAACGCGCGCGCCCTGCTGTACACGCGGCTCATCGACACCTACGGCGTCCAGCTCGTCATCTCCGCGGGCAACTCCGGTCCCGGCGCCAACACCATCGGCGACCCCGGCCTCGCCGACAAGGTGATCTCGGTCGGCGCGTCCATCTCCCGCGAGACCTGGGCATCGAACTACGGCTCCGCGGTGAGGACCAAGTACCAGATGATGCCGTTCTCCTCGCGCGGCCCGCGTGAGGATGGCGGCTTCACGCCGACGCTGACCGCGCCCGGCGCGGCGGTCAACTCCATCCAGACCTGGATGCCCGGCGCCCCGGTCCCCGAGGCGGGCTACGACCTGCCCGCCGGCTACGGCATGCTCCAGGGCACCTCGATGGCGTCCCCGCAGGCCGCCGGCGCCTCCGCGCTGCTCCTGTCGGCGGCCAAGCAGGCCCGCATCGACCTCACCCCGGCGAAGCTGCGCACCGCGCTGACCTCCACCGCCGACCACATCAAGGGCGTGCAGGCGTACGAGGAGGGCGCGGGTCTGATCAACATCCCCGACGCCTGGAAGTCGATCCGGCGCGGGGCCACCGCGCACGAGTACACGGTGAAGGCACCGGTCGACACCGCGATCGACCAGTTCCTCCAGACCCCGGGCTACGGCACCGGCCTCTACGACCGCGAGGGCGGTCTGAAGGCCGGGCAGAAGAAGACGTACGAGATCACGCTGACCCGTACCTCCGGCGCCGACAAGGCGATCCGGCACGAGCTGCACTTCGAGAACAACGCGGGCCGCACCTTCCGGATCGTGGGCCGGGACGAGGTGCGGCTGCCGCTGAACGAGCCGGTGACCGTCAAGGTCGAGGCGCGGCCCGGCTCCGCCGGTCTCAAGAGCGCGATCCTCGAGGTCGACGACCCGCGCACCGAGGGCGTCGACCAGCAGGTCCTGACCACGGTCGTGGTCTCCGCCCCGCTGAAGTACGACTTCTCCGCGAAGGGCTCGGTGCAGCGCAACAGCACCATGTCGTACTTCGTGACCGTCCCCGAGGGCGCGAAGTCGCTGGAGGTGGCGATCGGCGGGCTCAAGGGCAAGAGCCAGACCCGGTTCATCTCCCTCCACCCGTACGGCGTCCCGTCCGACAACACCTCGACGCCGTACTGCTACAACAACTACCTCGACGGCAACGGCTGCCGCCCCGACGTGCGGGCGTACGCCGACCCGCAGCCCGGCGTCTGGGAGGTCGAGGTCGAGGCACGGCGCACCTCGCCGCTGCTGGACAACCCGTACGAGCTGGACGTCACCGTGCTCGGCGCGGTCTTCGACCCGGAGGTCGTCACCGTGCCCGAGGCGAAGGCCGGCACCCCGGCCGAGGCCTCCTGGACGGTGACCAACGAGTACGCCGCGCTGGAGGGCAAGCTGGTCGGCGGCCCGCTCGGCTCGTCCGAGACGTCCCGCCCGACGATCGAGCAGGGTGAGACGGCCACCTCCACGGTCGAGGTGCCCGAGGGCGCCGAGTCGCTGGACGTCGCCATCGGGGGCGTCTCCGACGCGGCCGCGGACCTGGACCTGACGGTCTACAAGGACGGCGTCCTCGTCGCCCAGTCCGCCGACGGCGACTCGGAGGAGTCGGTCTCCGTGCCGAAGCCGGCCGCCGGTACGTACACCGTCCGGGTCGCGGGCTACTCGGTGCCGTCGGGCAGCACGGAGTACGACTACCGGGACGTGTACTTCGCGAGCACCCTCGGTTCCGTCACCGTGGACGGCTCGGCCGCGGTGAAGCTCGGCACCGGCGCCTCGGCGACGGTCACCGGCAGCGTCACCGCCCTGGCCGCCGCCCCGGAGGGCCGTGAGTTCTTCGGCCGGGTCCAGCTGGTCAACGCCCACGGCACGGTCGCGGGCCTCGGCAGCGTGCGGATCGGGACGGTCGTGCCGTAGTCCGGTGCGGTACGGGCAGGGGCGGGCGCGTGCCGTGTCGGGCGCCCGCCCCTCTCGCCTGTTCCGGGGTGGGTCAGTCGCAGGTGAGGGTGCGGGATCCGGGGAGGGAGGCGGTGATCCGGGTGCGGGCGGTGTCGATGTTCCGGTCGCCGGTGATCACCGTGTCCGCGGTGGGCCGGCCCCGCGCGGCGCCGACCAGCGCCCGGTCGCCGGGGGCGAGGCGGGCGAGGCCGTCGTCCAGGACGAACGTCGTCGTCGGGCCGGTGCCGGCCCCGGGCGCGTAGGCGCGGGTCACCCGGAGCGTGATCCGGTGCCGTGCGGCGCCGATGCCCGGCACGGGTTCGGCGGCGGTCACCGTGCCCTCGGCGACCAGCCGGGCGCAGGCCAGGTAGCGGGGGGTGCCGAAGACGAGGGCCGCCTCCCGGCCCGCGGTCGGGCTCTCCGGCCGCACCGCGGGCCCTCGGCCGCGCTGCCGCTCGCCGCGTCCTCGGAGGCACCGCTGCCGCTCTGCACGACCAGCCAGCCCAGGCCCGTGACCACCACCCCCGCGCAGGCCGCCGCGAGGACACCGAGGGCGAGGCGGAAGGGACGACGGCGGCGCGGTACCGGGACCGGAGCCGGGCGCTCCGTCGGGGCGGCGTCGCCCAGGGCGTCGCCGAGCAGGTTCAGCTGCTCCCGCAGCAGCGCCACGTCGGCCGTCGCCGACCGGTACGCACCGCGGGCGTCGGCACCCGCGTCGGACGGCAGCGCCTCGCCCGTGATCGCGGCCATCAGCGCGTCGTACCCCTCCGGGTGCTGTCCGGCGGCCATCTCACACCACCTCGTCCTCGTGCAGACGGGCGCGCAGGGCCCGTACCGCCGTGTGCAGCCGGCTCTTGACCGTGCCCTCGGGGATGCCCAGCTCCTCCGCGATGCCGCGCACCGGCAGGTCGGCGTAGAAGCGCAGGACGAGGACCTGGCGCTGGGCGTCGGGCAGTTCGTCCAGGCCCTGCGCGACGGCCAGGGACAGGACGCTGGCGTCCTCGTCGCCGGGGTGCTCCGCCTGGCGCAACGCGGCCAGGCGTTCGCCGAGCCGGTCCTGGCGGCGCCTGGCCCGGTGCCAGTCCATGGCCAGATGGGAGGCGACGACCGCCGCCCAGGCCGACACGTCGCGCGGCGCCTCGCGGCCGCCGGCCGTCCGCTCCAGCAGCCGCAGGCGGACCTGCTGCACCCCGTCCGGCAGGTCCGCCTGCGGCACCCCGCCGAGCGCGAGCACCGCCCGCACCCGGCGTTCCTGTGCCGCGTCCAGGGGGTCGTCGCGTACGGCGTCCTCCTGGCCGCGGCGGGTCCTCCCGCGCAGCAAAGCCACCCCTCCCCCGGCCGGGTCTCCCCTACGACGCGCGAGGCGCCCGGAACGTTCGCCCCGCGGTCGTCCCGGTGCGCGAGGCGTACGTCACATCGTCGTGTGGGGTGGGAAGGGATGGGCAGGGGCGGAACAGCACAGCTTGCGGCGCGGGGGCCGGGCGACGGAATTCCTGCAGTTCGGCCGGGGTTCGTGCGCAAGGACCACACCCACTGTCCGCGGCGCCGCGTCCCAGTGTGCGGGCACACCGCGCAAAGGATTGGACAGGCGGGCCGGACTTCGCCCCATGATGGAAAAGTCTCGGCCGAGCAAAGCGCGCGTGAAGACACGCGCACAAACGGAGAAGGAGTCAGCGTGAGGGTCGGAATCGTCGGAGCCACCGGTCAGGTGGGCACGGTCATGCGCAGGATCCTCACGGAGCGCGACTTCCCCGTCACCGAGCTGCGCCTGTTCGCCTCTGCGCGCAGCGCCGGCAAGGAGCTGGACGGCGTGACGGTGGAGGACGCGGCCACCGCCGACTACTCCGGGCTGGACATCGTGCTGTTCTCGGCGGGCGGCGCCACCTCCAAGGCGCTGGCCGAGAAGGTCGCCGCGCAGGGCCCCGTCGTGATCGACAACTCCTCCGCCTGGCGCCGCGACCCCGAGGTCCCGCTGGTGGTGTCCGAGGTGAACCCGCACGCGATCACCGACCGCCCCAAGGGCATCATCGCCAACCCGAACTGCACCACGATGGCCGCCATGCCGGTCCTGCGTCCGCTGCACGCGGAGGCGGGCCTGGAGGCCGTCGTCGTCGCCACCTACCAGGCGGTGTCCGGCTCCGGCCTGGCCGGTGTGGACGAGCTGTTCGAGCAGGTCCAGAAGGTCGGCGCGGACGCCCCCAAGCTCACCCACGACGGCTCGGCGGTCGAGTTCCCGAAGCCGGACAAGTACGTGGCGCCCATCGCGTACAACGTGCTGCCGCTGGCCGGCTCCCTCGTCGACGACGGTCTGCACGAGACGGACGAGGAGCAGAAGCTGCGCCACGAGTCCCGCAAGATCCTGGAGATCCCGGAGCTGAAGGTCTCCGGCACCTGTGTGCGCGTGCCCGTCTTCAGCGGCCACTCCCTCCAGATCAACGCCCGTTTCGCCCGCCCGGTCAGCGTGGAGCGCGCCAAGGAGCTGCTCGCCGGCGCCCCCGGCGTCGCGCTCACCGAGGTGCCGACGCCGCTGGAGGCGGCCGGTCAGGACCCGTCGTACGTGGGCCGCATCCGCCGGGACGAGACCGTGGACAACGGCCTCGCCCTGTTCGTCTCCAACGACAACCTGCGCAAGGGCGCGGCCCTGAACGCGGTGCAGATCGCGGAGCTGGTGGCGGCGGAGCTGTCCGCCGCCAAGTAGTCCACCGCTTTCCACCGCTTTCCAGGGGCGGTCACCCGGTACGGGGTGGCCGCCCCTCGCCGTGTCCCGCCCGCTCGATGCGGAGTATGACAATCCGCCCCACCGGTCGTGCCGATCGTGTGAAGATCACGCCATGACGCAGATGACGAAGGGCGGCAACCTGCCCGTTCCCGCGGCCGCCCTCCAGGTGGCGGTGACCTGGCGGCAGGGCGTCCACGTACCGGACGTGGACGTTTCGGCCCTGCTGCTCGACGCGACGGGCCGGGTCCGTTCGGACGCCGACCTCGTCTTCTACAACCAGCCGGCCCATCCGTCGGGCGCCGTGCGCCACCTGGGCAAGGGCCAGGGGGGCGACGGCACGGGCGCCGACTGGCTGTGGCTGGACCTCGCGGCCGTCGAGCCCGGCACGGACCGGGTCGTGGTGGCCGCGTCCGCCGACGGGGGAACGTTCGGGCAGGTGCCCTCCCTGGACGTCCGGGTCGCGCTGCCGGACGGGCAGCAGGTCGCGTCCTTCACGATCGGGGACGCCTCGACGGAGACCGCCTTCGTCTTCGGCGAGTTCTACCGCCGCGACGGCGGCTGGAAGTTCCGCGCGGTGGGGCAGGGGTACGCCTCGGGTCTGGCCGGGCTCGCCACGGACTTCGGCATCTCGGTCGCCGAGGACCCGCAGCCGGTGCCCGCGGCCCCGGCCCCTCCGCCCCCTCCTCCCCCGCCGCTCGCCCCGGTGGCCCCGCCCGCCGACCGCCTGGCGTCGGAACTGGCGCTCTCCTTCCCGCCGTTCACGCACCACGCCACGGGCAAGGAGCGCGTCACCTGCCCGCCGAACCTGCCGCCCGGCGCCCGCGTGGTCGTCGAGATCGAGTGCAGGGACAGCATCTCGGTGAACATCGACTCCTGCGACGCGTACGGCCGCGCCGACCAGGACCTGCTGTCCACGTACGAGGACGAGGTGCACGCCCGTACGTTCGCCACCGTCCCCCGGGACCGCCCGCTGTCCCTGGTGGTGCGCGCCGACACGCCCTGGACGCTGCGGGTGCTGCCGCTCGCCCAGGCCCGGCGCCTGGTGCACAGCCTCAACGGGAGGGGTCCGGACCTGCTGGTGTACGAGGGTCCCCCGGGCGTGCTGTCCTTCGTCCACCAGGGCCAGAGCAACTTCGTCGTCTGGCACTACTTCGCCTCGGAGGACCCCGAGTGGCAGGAGGACGAGGAGGACCTCCTCGTCAACGAGGTCGGCCGCCTCGACGTCCTGGCCCCCGTCCGGGCGCCCGGCCTCCTGCGCATCGAGGCCGACGGCCCCTGGCGGCTCGGGGTGGGCGGCTGAGCCGGGCGGGGCTCAGCCGCGGCGCACCTCGTACAGGAAGCAGCCGTACTCGACGGCCCGGACGTGGACGAACGCCACGGCCGGGTCGTCGAGCGCTTCCCGGAGGGCGGGCGCGAAGCCGTCGCCGGAACCGACCAGGCGTCCGCCCAGGATGCGTCCCTCGGCGGAGTAGCGGCGGACGGTGCGGTGCGCGTTGGTGAACGCGAGGCCGTCGCCGTCCGGTCCCGCGCACGCCTCGGCGTGGATGAAGACGGGGCCCTGCTCGTCGTAGGCGCCCGGGTCGGCGCCCGTCTCCGCCGCCCAGCGGCGCAGCGGGGCGTAGGAGACGAGGGCGATGCGCTCCCCCGCACGGCTGCGGCGCAGGCAGCAGCGCAGGGGTGCGCCGCCCTTGTCGTCGGTCACGGGCGCGGGGACGCGGCCCGCGTCGTCGGCGGCGCGCAGTTCCTCGAGGGTGGCCGCGGGGATGGGTCGTGCCGTGTGGGTGTTCATGCGTCCAGACTCACGCGCGCGGGGTCCGCGCACCGGCGGTAAACGGACATCGCGTTCGGTGCGGGCCACGTGGAAGGATGGCGCAACCCACACATAACGAGGAGATGACCGCGTGCCTGGCACAAACCTGACTCGCGAAGAGGCGCGGCAGCGGGCGACACTGCTGAGCGTTGACTCGTACGAGATCGATCTCGACCTCAGCGGCGCGCAGGAGGGCGGCACCTACCGGTCCGTGACCACGGTGCGCTTCGACGTCGCCGAGGGCGGCGGCGAGTCCTTCATCGACCTGGTCGCGCCGACGGTCCACGAGGTGACGCTGAACGGCGACGCCCTCGACGCGGCCGAGGTGTTCCAGGACTCCCGCATCGCCCTGCCGGGGCTGCTGCCGGGGCGCAACATCCTGCGCGTGGCCGCCGACTGCGCGTACACCAACACCGGTGAGGGCCTGCACCGGTTCGTCGACCCGGTGGACGACCAGGCCTACCTGTACACGCAGTTCGAGGTGCCGGACGCGCGCCGCGTCTTCGCGAGCTTCGAGCAGCCGGACCTGAAGGCGACGTTCCAGTTCACCGTGAAGGCCCCGGAGGGCTGGACGGTCATCTCCAACTCGCCGACGCCCGAGCCGAAGGACAACGTCTGGGAGTTCGAGCCGACCCCGCGCATCTCGTCGTACATCACGGCGCTGATCGTCGGCCCGTACCACGCGGTGCACAGCGTGTACGAGAAGGACGGCCAGTCCGTGCCGCTCGGCATCTACTGCCGTCCCTCGCTGGCCGAGCACCTCGACGCGGACGCGATCTTCGAGGTCACCCGGCAGGGCTTCGACTGGTTCCAGGAGAAGTTCGACTACCCGTACCCGTTCAAGAAGTACGACCAGCTCTTCGTGCCGGAGTTCAACGCGGGCGCGATGGAGAACGCGGGCGCGGTGACCATCCGCGACCAGTACGTGTTCCGCTCCAAGGTGACGGACGCCGCGTACGAGGTGCGGGCGGCGACGATCCTGCACGAGCTGGCGCACATGTGGTTCGGCGACCTGGTCACCATGGAGTGGTGGAACGACCTGTGGCTGAACGAGTCGTTCGCCACCTACGCCGAGGCCGCCTGCCAGGCCGCCGCGCCGGGCTCGAAGTGGCCGCACTCGTGGACGACGTTCGCCAACCAGATGAAGACCTGGGCGTACCGGCAGGACCAGCTGCCCTCCACGCACCCGATCATGGCGGACATCAGCGACCTGGACGACGTGCTCGTCAACTTCGACGGCATCACGTACGCCAAGGGCGCGAGCGTCCTCAAGCAGCTCGTCGCGTACGTCGGTGAAGAGGCCTTCTTCAAGGGCGTGCAGGCGTACTTCAAGCGGCACGCGTTCGGCAACACGCGCCTGTCCGACCTGCTGGGCGCGCTGGAGGAGACCTCCGGCCGCGACCTGAAGACGTGGTCGAAGGCGTGGCTGGAGACGGCCGGCATCAACGTGCTGCGCCCGGAGATCGAGACCGACGCCGACGGTGTCATCACCTCCTTCGCCGTCCGCCAGGCGGCCCCGGCGCTCCCGACGGGTGCCAAGGGCGAGCCCACCCTGCGCCCCCACCGCATCGCGATCGGCGCCTACGACCTCGACGGCGCCGGCAAGCTGGTGCGCGGCGACCGGGTGGAGCTGGACGTGGACGGCGAGCTGACGGCCGTGCCGCAGCTGGTCGGCAAGCCCCGCCCGGCGGTGCTGCTCCTGAACGACGACGACCTCTCGTACGCGAAGGTCCGCCTGGACGAGCAGTCGCTCGCCGTGGTCACCGAGCACCTGGGCGACTTCACGGAGTCCCTCCCCCGCGCCCTGTGCTGGGCGTCGGCGTGGGACATGACCCGGGACGCGGAGCTGGCGACCCGCGACTACCTCTCCCTGGTCCTGTCGGGCATCGGCAAGGAGTCCGACATCGGTGTCGTGCAGTCGCTGCACCGCCAGGTGAAGCTGGCCGTCGACCAGTACGCCGCCCCGACCGCCCGCGAGGCGCTGCTGACCCGCTGGACCGAGGCGACGCTGGCCCATCTGCGGGCCGCGGAGGCGGGCAGCGACCACCAGCTGGCGTGGGCGCGGGCGTTCGCGGCGACGGCCAGGACGCCGGAGCAGCTGGACCTGCTCGACGCGCTGCTGGACGGCACGCAGACGATCGAGGGCCTGGCCGTCGACACCGAGCTGCGCTGGGCGTTCGTGCAGCGCCTCGCGGCCGTGGGCCGGTTCGGCGGGTCGGAGATCGCGGCCGAGTACGAACGGGACAAGACCGCCGCGGGTGAGCGCCACGCGGCCACCGCGCGGGCGGCCCGTCCGACCGAGGCGGCCAAGGCGGAGGCCTGGGAGTCGGTCGTGGAGTCCGACAAGCTGCCGAACGCCGTGCAGGAGGCGGTCATCGCCGGCTTCGTCCAGACCGACCAGCGCGAGCTGCTGGCGGCGTACACGGAGCGGTACTTCGAGGCGCTGAAGGACGTCTGGGGGTCCCGTTCGCACGAGATGGCCCAGCAGATCGCGGTCGGCCTGTACCCGGCGGTGCAGGTCTCCCAGGAGACCCTGGACCGCACGGACGCGTGGCTGGCCTCCGCCGAGCCGAGCTCGGCCCTGCGCCGGCTGGTCTCGGAGTCCCGCTCGGGCATCGAGCGCGCACTGAGGGCCCAGGCCGCGGACGCGGCGGCGGCCGAGTAGTCACCGCACGCCCGAGGGGGCGCCCGGTCGCGTGTCGCGCCGGGCGCCCTTCTCCGTCCCCGCGGGCCGGGCGGTGGCCGCTTCGGCCGGGGTGCGGCGCGGGACCACCGGTGCGGGGGTCGCGGTGACGGTCCGCGTGCGCGGCGCCCGCTGCCCCACGAGCGTGGCGCCGAGCGCCAGCGCCATGCCCGCCAGTTGCACCGGTCCGAGCGTCTCGTCGAGCGCCGCCCAGCCGATCACGGCCGCGGTCAGCGGCGAGAGCGGGCCCAGGAAGGTGACCTGGGTGGCGGAGAGCCGGCCGATGCCGCGGAACCAGAGCCAGTACGCCAGCGCCGTGTTGGCCAGCGCCAGGTAGAGGTAGCCGCCGAGCGCGGGGCCGTCCAGGGCGGGCGGGGCGCCCTCGGCCAGAAGGGCGAGCGGCGCGATCAGCAGGCCCCCGGCGGTGAGCTGCCAGCCGGTGAGAGCGAGCGGACCGACACCGTCGGGGCGGCCCCAGCGTTGGGTGAGCACGGTGCCGGTGGACATGGACACGGTGGCGGCGACGGCCGCGAGCACCCCGAGTGCGTCCAGTCCCCCGGCCGCCTCCAGCACCACCAGGCTGACGCCGGACGCGGCGACGACGCCGGTGAGCACGGACCGCGCGGTGGGCCGCCGGCCGAGCAGCGGCGCCGAGAGTCCGACGACGAGCAGCGGGCCGAGCGAGCCGACGACGGCGGCCATGCCGCCGGGCATCCGGTAGGCGGAGAGGAACAGCAGCGGGAAGAAGGCCCCGATGTTCAGCGCGCCGAGCACCGCCGACCTCCACCACCAGGCGCCGCGCGGCAGTACCCGGGCGAGGGCCAGCAGCAGCAGACCGGCGGGCAGGGCGCGCAGCAGCCCGGTGAACAGGGGCCGGTCGGCCGGCAGGAACTCGGTGGTCACGGCGTAGGTGGTGCCCCAGGAGACGGGGGCGAGGGCCGTGAGGGCGATGAGGGCGGGGCGGGTGACGGCCATGAGGACGCCCTTCGACTCGGACCAGGGAGACGCGAACCCGGGAAGCTCGGACATAAGTAGCTTACTACTGAGCTAGTTGCCGTCAAGCTACTTTCTTGCGGGCGAACGGAACGGACCCGATACTCGTGCCATGACTGAACGCCCCCAGCAGCGGTCCGAGCCGCGCGAGGACCCCGTCGACGTGATCATCGACCAGTGGGCGGCGGTACGGCCCGACCTGGACACGGCCGCCATGGAGGTGTTCGGCCGGGTCTTCCGGCTGTCGCGCGCGATGGGCGACCGGATGGAGAAGGCGTACACGCGCTTCGGCATCTCGCGCGGGGAGTTCGACGCCCTGGCCACCCTGCGCCGCTCGGGCGAGCCCTACACGCTCTCGCCGCGGCAGCTCTCGGCCACGCTGATGCTCACCACCGGCGGGATGACCGGCCGGCTGGACAAACTGGAACGGGCGGGGCTGCTGCGCCGCTCCCCCGACCCGCACGACCGCCGGGCCCTGCAGGTCACGCTCACCGACCGGGGTCTCGAACTCATCGACGAGGCGGTCGGCGCGGGCCTCGACGTCCAGACCCAGGCCCTGGCCGCCCTCGACCCGGAGCGGGCCGGCCAGCTGGCGGGACTGCTGCGGGACCTCCTCGCCGGCACCGAGAAGTAGGCGAGGAGGTCGTCCCGCGGCGGTCCGGACGGCGAAGGGCGCCGGTTCCCCCGCTCACCGCTCACCGCTGACGCGGGTGTGCGCGGGGGAACCGGCGCCCTTGGGACTGCCGGGTCGGACCGTCAGGCCTTGGCGTCGGCCTTGGACCGGGTCCTGATGTTGCGGGAGGTCACCCGGTGCTCCTCCTTGGAGCGGTCGAGGACCAGGACCAGGCCCGCGATGACCACGAACAG